>NZ_CP058670.1:2262179-2585348 GCF_013414345.1 Microcella indica
TGCACGGTCACGGCCCCGGGAATCGCCTCGACGGAGACCAGGAGGTCGTCGCTGTCGGCGAGCGCCGAGAACGTGTGGCGCGAGCCGACGGCACGCACGGCGCGAGCCGCACCCACCAGCTCGATGAGCGCGTCAAGCGTCGTCGGTGCGGCGAATCGCGGCGCGCGGAAGATCACGTTGCCGGCCCAGTTGCGACCGGCGGCAGAAGGGGCGCTCACCCCTCGACCCTACGCGGGCTGACGCTCCTCGAGGCCCCAGGGCTGGCCGTATCCGCCCTCGCTCTCGGGCGCGGCCATGAGGTCGAGGAAGGGCTGCGCGTCGAAGGCCTCGGGGCCGAGCACGCCCGCGCCGCTCCACGCCCCGCTGGCGAGCAGCTCGAGCGCGACGACGGGGTTGAGGGCCGTCTGCCAGACGACGCACTGCGCCTCGTACTCGGCCATCGTCCAATCGTTGTCGCTCGCGTGGTAGAGGTACACCTCGCGCGGCTGGCCGTCCTTGCCGGTGCCCGTGACCCACATGCCGGCGCAGGTCTTGCCGGTCATGCGCGGCCCGAGAGTCGCGGGGTCGGGCAGGCCGGCGGCGACGACGTCGCGCGGGCTCACCTCGACCGGGCCGGATGCACTGCGCACGCGAACCGGCGCGGTCCTGTCGAGCCCCAGCTGGTTGAGGGTCTTCAGGATGCCGATGAACTCGTCACCGAGCCCGTACTTGAAGGTCACGCGCTGGGCGTCGAGCCAGCGCGGCATGAGCAGCACCTCTTCGTGCTCGACGTTGACGCACTCGACGGGGCCGATGCCCTCGGGGAAGTTGAAGACCTCGGGCTCGCTGAAGGGCGGCGTCGTGTACCAGCCGCGCTCCTTCTCCCACACGACGGGCGGGTTGAGGCACTCCTCGATCGTCGTCCAGATGGAGAACGACGGGGCGAAGATCTCGTTGCCCTCGTCGTCGCGCACGACGAGGTTGGCACCGTCGCGCGTGCCGAGCTCGTCGACCTCGCTGAAGAGGTGGTCGACGGCGTAGCGCGCGAACACGTCGCTCAGCCCGGGCTCGACGCCCATGCCGACGAGGGCGAGACGGCCGGCGCTCTCCCACTCCTCGGCGACCGCGAACTGCTCGTCACCGAGCTTGACGCCCGTCTTCGCGTAGGGCTCCTCGGGGTGGGGCTGCGACAGGCTCATCGCCATGTCCATGTAGTCCGCGCCCGCGGCCTTCGCGCCCTCGAAGATCGGCATGACGAACTTCGGCTCGACGGCGTTCATGACGTGGGTCGCACCCTGCTCGCGCGCGACCTTCTCGACGACGGCCGGGTCGGATGCGTCGATCTGCGCGGCGACGAATCGGTCGCCCTGCGGGCCGTGCTTCGCCTCGATCCAGGCGATCGTGCGCTCGGCGCGCGTCACGTCGTAGTCGCTCACGATCATGGTCTCGAAGAACGAGCGGCGGGCTGCGATCTTCGCGATCGCGTCTCCGACGCCTCCGGCGCCGACAAGCAGGATTCTCATGACCTCATGTTATCCATGTGGACAATTCAGCGCTAGACGGATGCCCTGCTCATCCCGAGCGGACGCGGCGCGGTCGCGGCTCCCGCGCGAGAGCGCGAGCGAACGGCACCCACACGACGACGGCGACCCCCGCGCCGAGCAGCGCGCCGCCAATCGTGTCGGTGAGCCAGTGCACCCCCAGGTAGGTGCGGCTCAGTGCCATCGCGACGATGTACAGGGCCCCGAGCATCCAGACCCATCGACGACCGCGATCGAGCGCGAGGATGAGACCGAGCGCGATCGCGATCGTCGCCGCGTTCGCGACATGGCCGGACGGAAAAGAGCCCTCGTCGCTCACCACGAGCATGAGCTCGGGCCTCGCCCGACCGAACGCCGCCTTGAGCACCTGCACGAGCCCCGCGCTGAGCACGGAGGCGAGCAGGAAGACCGCGGCGCCGAGCGGCCTGCGCGCAAGCACGAGCGCCCCCGCGATGAGGAGAGGAACGACGATCACGGCGACGAAGCCGCCGCCGAGCCAGTCCATGAAGAGCGCGGGAACATCCCACCACGGCCTGCGACCCTCGAGCAGCTCCTCCATCCACTCGGCATCGAGTTCGATCGGGCTCTCGCGCAGAGCGACGAGAATGCCCAGAAGCCCGGCGATGCCGACCGCGACACCGCCGCTGATGAGCGGCCAGTGGCCGGCGATCGTGCGCCGGTTCTCGAGAGACATAGGGGGCAGGCTACCGAGTCGCGCTGACCTCGCCTCAGAGAAGGGTCCGCGACTCAGAGGTTCGTCAGCGGCTGAGTGCCGGCACGGTGCGCGGTCGCACGATGAACCACAGGCTTGCCATGGCGACGGCGGCCGTGATCGCCATGACGGTGCCCATCGGCACGGCGTCGGCGATGCCGAAGAGCCCGACGATGGGCGAGATGATGCCGGCGAGCCCGAAGTTCATGGCGCCGAGCACCGAGGCCGCCGTGCCCGCCTCCTTTCCGTGGTTGGTGAGCGCCAGCACCTGCACGCACGGGAAACCGAATCCGCAGGCGGTGATGAAGAGCCAGAGGGGGATGACCGTGCCGAGCAGACCCGCCCCCGCGAGCTCGAGCACGACGATCGCGATGGCGCTGCCCAGCAGCACCGCGGTCGACCCGGCGAGAATCCACGCGGGACCGAAATACTTCGCGAGGCGCGAGCTCACCTGCACTCCGATGACAACGCCGATGGAGTTGGCGGCGAAGAGCAGGCCGTAGCCCTGCGGGTCGAGCCCGTAGACATCCTGGAAGAGGAAGGACGACGCCGAGAGGTAGGCGAAGAGGCCGGCGAAGGTCATGCCGCCGATGATCGCGACACCCACGAAGATGCGGTCGGTGAAGAGCGAGCGGTAGCGCTCTCCGAGAGTGGAGTGGCCCTTCTCCACGCGCCGGGCGGGCGGCAGGGTCTCGACGATGAAGAGCGCGGCGAGCACCATGATGATGACGCCGTAGGCGGCGAGCACCCCGAACATGCCGCGCCAGGGCATGACGAGCAGCAGCTGCGAGCCGATCACCGGTGCAGCGATCGGCGCGATGCCCGTGACGAGAGCAAGACGCGAGAGCATCCGCACGAGAGGGTAGCCCCCGAAGAGGTCGCGCACGGTGGCCATCGCGACGACGCCGCCGGCGGCAGCCCCGAAGCCCTGCAGCACGCGGAACGCGAGCAGCCAGGAGATGTCGGGCGAGAAGGCGACGCCGATGCTCGCGAGCACGTGCACGGAGGTCGCGAGGATGAGCGGCAGTCGCCGCCCCACTTTGTCGCTCCACGGGCCCACGAGCAGCTGGCCGAGCGCGAAGCCGAGCGTCGTCGCGGTGAGGGTCAGCTGCACAGCAGCCGTCGACACGTCGAGGTCGCCCTCGATCTGCGGGAAGGCCGGCAGGTACAGGTCGATCGTGAACGGCCCGAGCGCGGTCAGAGCGCCGAGGATGAGGACGTACACGGCCCGCTGGCGCCCGCTGAGCGAGTCGCCCGGGTGGACGACCGTCGTCACTGCGGGATACGGCGCGAGCTGATGAGCTCGCGGTACCAGTGCGCGCTGTCCTTGAGGGTGCGCTGCTGAGTCTCGTAGTCCACGTGCACGATGCCGAACCGCTTGGTGTAGCCGTAGGCCCACTCGAAGTTGTCGAGCAGGCTCCACACCTGGTACCCACGCAGGTCGACACCGCGCTGCATCGCCCGGTGAGCCGCCGTAAAGTGCCGACGCAGATAGTCGACCCGCTCGGGGTCGTGCACGCGCCCGTCGACGACCTCATCACCGTCGAAAGCTGCCCCGTTCTCGGTGATCATAAGCGGTAGCTCCGGGAACTGCTGGTGCAGGTCGATGAGCAACTGCTCGAAGCCGTCGGGCGCGATGTTCCACCCCATGGCCGTGTAGGGGCCAGCCTGCTGCACGAACTCGACGTTCTCTGACCCGGGCCAGGCCGAGCCTGTCGACACCCCGTGCCCATCGGCGTTGCTGCGCGGCGCGTGGCCGTCCCACATCTTCACCGTGACGGTCGAGTAGTAGTTGACACCGAGCACGTCGATCGGTTGGTTAATGAGCTCCAGGTCGCCGGGGCGCACGAACTGCCAGTCGGTCACGTTCGCGGTGTCGTCGAGCAGATCTTGCGGGTAGGCGCCGAGCAGCATCGGCCCGGTGAAGGCCCGGTTGGCAAGCGCATCAATGCGGCGCACGGCCTCCGACTGCGAATCAACGTCGGCGTCGTCTGCCCCGCGAATCATATGGATGTTGAGCGTCGCCGAGTACTCCGTGTCGGGGCGCGTCACGCTCGAGCGCAGGGCGGTGAGGCCGAGGCCGTGCGCGAGGTTCAGGTGGTGCACTGCGGTGAGCGCCGCCCGCCCGCTCGTGACACCGGGGGCGTGCACGCCGGAGCCGTAGCCGAGGTAGGCGCTGCACCACGGCTCGTTGAGCGTCGTCCACATCGCCACCCGGTCGCCGAGCGCCTCGCCCACGTGGTGGGCGTAGTCGGCGAAGCGGTACGCCGTGTCACGGTTCGTCCAGCCCCCCAGGTCTTCGAGCGCCTGCGGCAGATCCCAGTGGTAGAGGGTCGCGATGGGGCGGATTCCCCGCTCGAGCAGCCCGTCGACGAGACGGCCGTAGAACGCGAGCCCCTTGTCGTTCGGCGCACCCGTGCCCTCGGCCTGGACGCGCGGCCACGCGATCGAGAAGCGGTACGACTCGAGACCGAGCTCGGCCATGAGGTCGAGATCGCTCTCGACGCGGTGGTAGTGGTCATCGGCGACGTCGCCGGTGTCGCCGTTGACGATCTTGCCCGGCGTGTGGCTGAAGGTGTCCCAGATCGACGGGCCGCGGCCGTCCTCGTGCGCCGCGCCCTCGATCTGATAGCTCGCCGTCGCCGACCCGAAGACGAAGTCGGCGGGGAACTCGAGGCCAGAGTCGCGGTAGTCGGGGGAGCCGTCAGTCATGGTTCCAGCCTACTGGCGGGGGCGGCGCGCACCCGTTGCAGGGTCTCGGGCCGGATGCTCGGGCTGTCGTTGAGCACGCGCGAGACGGTCTGGTACGAGACGCCCGCGACCCGCGCCACGTCGCGGATGTTCGGAGCGCGCACGCGCTCCGGCTCCGCGGGCCGGTCGGTCTCGGTGGTCATCAGCGTCCGTTCGGGCGGGGAATGTGTACGGTCACACGGGTTCCGCCCCCATTATGCCGCTCGGTGCGTGCCCACTCGACGGGGACGAGGTGCCGGATGCTCGGCTAGACGCGCGCGAGGGCCTGCAGCACGTCGGCCACGAGGTCGTCGGCCTCCTCGATGCCCACCGAGAGGCGCACGATCGAGTCGGGCACCTCGAGCTCGGTACCGCGCACCGACGCATGCGTCATCTCGCTCGGGTAGTTCATGAGCGACTCGACGCCGCCGAGCGACTCCGCCAACTGGAACAGCCGGGTGCCTTCGGCGAAGGCGCGCGCGGCCGCTCCTCCACCGGCGAGCTCGAGCGAGAGCATCCCGCCGAACAGGCGCATCTGCCGCGCGGCGAGAGCGTGGTCGGGGTGCGAGGGCAGGCCCGGGTAGTGCACGCGCGCGACCGCCGCTTGACCCTCGATCGCCTCGGCGATGGCCTGCGCGTTCGCGCTGTGGCGCTCCATGCGTACCGCGAGGGTCTTGATGCCGCGCGAGGTGAGCCACGCGTCCATGGGGCCGGAGACGGCGCCCGCCGCGAACTGCTGGAACTGCACCTTCTGCGCGAGCTCGGGGTCGGAGGTCACGATCGCGCCGCCGAGCACGTCCGAGTGGCCGCCCAGGTACTTCGTCGTCGAGTGCACGACGACATCGGCTCCGAGCGCGAGAGGCTGCTGCAGGTACGGCGTCGCGAACGTGTTGTCGACGACCACGAGGGCTCCAGCAGCATGGCCGATCTCAGCGAGCTGGGCGATGTCGGTCACCGTCATCATGGGGTTGCTCGGCGTCTCGAGCCAGAGCACCCGCGGGCTCAGGTCGGCTAGCGCCGCCCGCACCGCGTCGGGGTCCGACAGCGCCATCGTCGTGAGGCCGATGCCCCAGTCGCCGAAGATGCGCCGCACGAGGCGGTGCGTGCCGCCGTACACGTCGTTGCCCATGAGCACGTGATCACCGGGGCGCAGCACGGCGCGCAGCAGGGCGTCCTCGGCGGCGAGGCCCGAGGCGAAGCTCACGGCGTGGGCGGCGCCCTCGAGCGCGGCGAGCTGCTCCTGCAGGGCATCCCGCGTGGGGTTGCCACCGCGCGCGTACTCGTAGCCGCCGCGCAGTCGGCCGATGCCCTCCTGCACGAACGTCGACGTGAAGTACACGGGCGGAATGATCGCGCCCGTCGTCGGGTCGAAGTCCTGCCCCGCGTGGATGGCGCGCGTGGCGAAGCCGTGGTCGGTGTGGTCGGTCATGGTTCTCCAGACGGTGGGGCGCGAAGAGGGGCGAGGATGCTCGCGGCTCAGCCGGCGAGCGCGGCGAGCAGGTCGTGGCGCGAGAGCAGCCCCACGGGGTTGCCGCCCTCGAGCACGAGAAGGGTGTCGGGCACGCGGCCGCCCGCGCCGCGCGCGGCAAAGCGCTCGGCCGCCGCCTCGAGGGACTCGTGCGCGCCTACGAAGGGCAGGCCGGGCCCCATCGCGGCCGTCACCGGGTCGGACGCCGTGACCTCGCCCGAGGCGAGCGCCTTCAGCAGACCGGAGGCGGAGACCGCACCGAGCACCTCGCCGAGCACGAGCGGCGGCTCCGCCGCGACGACGGGCAGCGCGCCCGCCGACGAATCCAGCGCGGCGATCGCCTCGCCTACGGTGTGCTCGCGACGCACGTGCGCGAGCGGGCGGCGCTGCTCGCCGAGCAGGTCGGCGACGGTCGGCGAGCCCGTGGCCGGAGCGAAGCCGTGGCGGCGCATCCAGCCCTCGTTGAAGATCTTGCCCAGGTAGCCGCGGCCGCCATCGGGGAGGAGGACGACGACGACGTCGTCGGGGCCGAGCTCGCGCGCCACCTCGAGGGCCGCGACGACCGCCATGCCGCACGAGCCGCCGACGAGCAGACCCTCCTCGCGCGCGAGGCGCAGCGTCATGTCGAAGGACTCCTGGTCGCTCACGGCCACGACGCGGTCGACGACGCTCGGGTCGTAGGCGCCCGGCCAGAAGTCCTCACCCACGCCTTCGACGAGGTACGGGCGACCGTCGCCGCCCGAGTAGACGCTGCCGACCGGGTCGGCGCCCACGATCTGCACGCGGCCCATGGGGGTCTCGTCGCTGATCTCGCGCAGGTAGCGGCCGGCGCCCGTGATCGTGCCGCCCGTGCCCACTCCCGCCACGAAGTGGGTCACCCGGCCCTCGGTGTCTCGCCAGATCTCCGGGCCCGTCGTCTCGTAGTGCGAGAGCGGGCCGTTGGGGTTCGCGTACTGGTTGGGCTTGAAGGCGCCCGGAATCTCGGCCGCCAGGCGATCGCTCACCGAGTAGTACGACTCGGGGTCGTCTGGTGCGACGGCGGTCGGCGTCACGACGATCTCGGCGCCGTAGGCGGTGAGCACGTTGCGCTTGTCCTCGCCGACCTTGTCCGGCAGCACGAAGACGCAGCGGTAGCCGCGCTGCTGGGCGACGAGCGCGAGACCCACGCCCGTGTTGCCGCTCGTCGGCTCGACGATCGTGCCGCCGGGCTTCAGCAGTCCGTCGCGCTCGGCCGCGTCGATGATGCGCGTCGCGATGCGGTCCTTGGACGACCCGCCCGGGTTGAGGTACTCGATCTTGGCGAGCACCGTCGCGGCGATGCCCTCGGTGACGTGGTTGAGCTTGACGAGGGGCGTGTCGCCGATGAGGTCGATGACCGTCTGCGCGTACTTCATGGTGCGTTCACGCTATCAGCGCCGGTAGGCCCTCTCAGTGGCCGCATACGATTCGTCTGCGATAATGAAGACTCTGTGCGCGTCTCGCCACAGTCCCTCACGAAGCCTCCGGGAGCGAAACCGTGTCCGACGACGAGAACCTCACGATCAAGCAGCAGCGCGAGAAGCGCCGTGCCGAGAAGGTGGCGGTCCTAAAGAAGAAGCAGCAGGCGGAGAAGGTGCGCAACCGCGTCACCGTCCTCGGCTCGATCGCCGCCGGCGCGGGCGTGCTCAGTCTCATCATCGCCGTCGTCATCACCTCGGCGACGCCTCCCGTCGATCCTTCGACGATCGAGGTCGAGGGCGTGCAGGAGATCGAAGCTCTCGAGGCGGTCCATGTGGAGTCTGCCGTCGATTACGAGCAGACTCCCCCTGCGGGCGGTCCCCACAACCCGACCTGGCTCAACTGCGGCATCTACGCGGAGCCCCTCCCGAACGAGAACGCCGTGCACTCGCTCGAGCACGGTGCCGTGTGGATCACCTACGACCCCGCGCAGCTCAGCGAGGACGAGATTGGCCAGTTGCGCGCCTCAGTGCCGAGCACGTACATGATCGTGTCGCCCTTCGACGGCCTCGACGCTCCGGTATACGCGAGCGCCTGGGGCTACCAGATCGCACTCGACGGCGTCGACGACCCGCGGCTTGCTGACTTCATCATCAAGTATCGACTCGCTCAGTCGGCCCCAGAGCCCGGAGCGCTCTGCAGCCAAGCGCTGGACGGACCCGGGAAGGTGTCGTAATGGGTGACAGAAAACCCGACGCAGCCGAAGCGTCTCTGACGCTCAGCCGAACGCGTCTGCTGGTCATCGGCACGCTGCTCGTGCTTGTCGCAATCGTTGTCGGCGTGCTGGTCGGGCGGGCCAATGCGCCAGCCGCGGCCCAAACGCCTGAAGAGTCGAGCGCCGAGGCGGGTTTCGCGCGCGACATGCAGGTGCACCACGGCCAGGCTGTCGAGATGTCCCTCATCATTCGCGAGCGCACTGACGACCCCGAGATCCGCCTGCTCGCGCTCGACATCGCGATTGGTCAGACTCAACAGCAGGGTCAGATGTTTGCGTGGTTGACGATGTGGGGTCTGCCACAAACCTCGAGCGGTCCTGCGATGGAATGGATGTCGATGCCCGCACTCAACAGCGACGAGCAGGGTCGCGACCACACCGGGATGGACATGACAAATGGCTCAAGTTCAGACGCCCTCGGCGGTGCAATGCCCGGCATGGCCACTCCGGATGATCTGCAGCTGCTGTCGAGCCTCATCGGCGTCGAGGCCGAGCGCCTCTTCCTCGAGCTCATGACGGAGCACCACCTCGGCGGCGTCGCGATGGCGGAGGCCGTGCTCGCACGCACCGACATGCCGTTCGTGACGAACCTCGCGAACGGCATGGTGCAGTTGCAATCGCAGGAGATCGACTACATGCGCGAGCTGCTCGCCGAGCGCCAATAACTCCTCAGTGGTCCTCGGCCGCGACAAAGTCGGTCGACTGCTCGGCGACGAGACGCGCGTACACGCCTCCGCGCGCGACGAGCTCGCCGTGCGTGCCGCTTTCGACGATGCGCCCTCGATCGACCACGTGAATGGTGTCGGCAGTGCTCACCGTCGACAGCCGGTGCGCGATCGTGATCGTCGTGCGCCCGCGCGTCGCCGAGTCGAGCGCCCGCTGCACGACGCGCTCCGAGACCGAGTCGAGCGCGCTCGTCGCCTCGTCGAGGATGAGCACCGGGGGGTCTTTGAGCAGCACGCGCGCGATCGCGACGCGCTGCTTCTCCCCGCCGGAGAGCCGGTATCCGCGCTCGCCGACGACGGTCGCGTAGCCGTCGGGAAAGCTCTCGATCGTCGCGTGGATGTTCGCGGCACGGCAGGCTGCCTCGAGCTCCTCGTCGCTCGCGTCGGGCTTCGCATACCGGAGGTTCTCGGCGATCGACGCGTGAAAGAGGTAAGTCTCCTGACTCACAATGCCGACCGACCCGATGAGCGACTCCTGGCGCAGCTCGCGCACGTCGGTGCCCGCGAACTCGACGACGCCGCTCGAGGCCTCGTGCAGTCGCGGCACGAGGTACGAGATCGTCGTCTTGCCCGCGCCGGACGGCCCGACGAAGGCCACGAACTGCCCGGGCTCGACGGTGAACGACACCCCGTCGAGGGTCGCGGTCGTCTCGTCGCCCGCATCGGGGTAGCGGAACACGACGTCGCGGAACGCGACGCTGCCCACGCGCGCGGGGTCCACGTCGCGCGCATCCGGCGACTCCGTGATCGCGGGCCGCAGGTCGAGGTACTCGAAGATGCGCGCGAAGAGCGCCGCAGACGTCTGCAGGTCGAGCGCGACGCGCATGAGGCCCAGCAGCGGGAAGGTGAGGCGCGCCTGCACCGTCGTGAAGGCGACGATCGTGCCCGCCGTCACCGCGACATCCGCCTGGATGAGGAAGGCGGCGACGAGGTAGATGACGGCGGGGATGACGGAGAGGAAGACGTTGACGATCGCGAAGAACCACTGGCCGCTCATCTGCAGCTGCACCTGCAGGCGGCGCTGCACCTCGTTCTCGCTGCGGTAGCGCTCGATCTCGCCCGCCTGGCCGAAGAAGCTCTTCGCGAGCAGGATGCCCGAGACGCTCAGCGACTCCTGCGTGATCGCCGACATGTCGCTCAGCGACTCCTGGGTCTTGCCGGCGATGCGCGCGCGCACCTGGCCGACGCGCCGCTGCGCGATCACGAGGAGGGGCAGCAGGATCACCGCGACGACCGTGAGCTGCCAGCTGAGGATGAGCATGGCGATGAAGGCCGCGATGACGGTGACCGTGTTGCCGATGACGCTCGAGACGGTGTTGTTGAGCACGCCCGCGACGCCCCCGACGTCGTTCTGCAGGCGCGACTGGATGGCGCCGGTCTTGGTGCGGGTGAAGAAGCCGAGCTCCATGCTCTGCAGGTGCGCGAAGAGCCGCACGCGCAACTGCGCCATGACGGCGTTGCCCACGGTGGCGGTGAGGAAGGTCTGGGCGATGCCGAGACCCGCGCTGAGCATCCAGAGCAGCAGCATGAGGCTCACGAGCTGAATCAGCACGGGGATGTTCGGGCCGCCCTCGGGCGGGAAGAGCCCTCGGTCGAAGGCCTGCTGCGTGAGGAGCGGCGGCAGCACGCTGAGACCGGCCGACACGAGGACGAGAGCGATCGTGAGCGCGAGGCGGGCGCGATGAGGCCGGAACAGCTGCGCGATGCGCGGGAGCAGATTCGGGATGCGCGGGGCAGCAGCGTTCTCGGCCCGCTGAGCCTCGGCGTCCCCGCCCGAGACACGTGATCCCCGGTGGCCGCCTCCCATGCTCATGCATCGAGCCTAGGCGCAGCCACCGGGGATTCCCGTGTGGAGAGTGCCGCTACCCCTTCGTCGAGCCCGCCAGCAGGCCGCGCACGAAGTAGCGCTGCAGGCTGAAGAACACGATGAGCGGAATGATCAACGAGATGAACGCCGCCGCCGGCAGGCGCTCGGTGTTGCGCCCGAAGTTTCCGACGAGCTCGGCCAACCGTTGCGTCAGGGGCGCGACGTCTGCTGTGCCGCCCGAGAACACGAGGGCGACGAGCAGATCGTTCCAGACCCACAGGAACTGGAAGATGCCGATCGACGCGAGAGCCGGGAGCGACAGCGGGATGATCACGCGGAAGAAGATCTGCGTGTGGTTCGCACCGTCGACACGGGCCGCCTCGACGACCTCCCCGGGAATCTCGGAGATGAAGTTGTGCAGCAGGAAGATGCACAACGGGAGCCCGAAGATGGTGTGCGCGATCCACACCGCGGGGAAGGTGCCGCTGATGCCGAGCACACCGCTGAAGATCTGCAGCAGCGGTACGAGGGCCATCTGCAACGGCACGATCTGGAGGGCGAACACGAGCACGAACAGCGCTCCGGAACCCTTGAACTTGATCCACGCGAAGGCGTACGCGGCCATCGTCGCGAGGGCGATGGGGAAGAGCGCCGCGGGAATCGCGATGACGAGCGAGTTCACGAAGTACTGCCCGAGGTTCGCCGAGGATGCGCCGGAGACGGTGAGCACTTCCGCGTAGTTCTCGAGCGTGAAGCTCGGGCTCACGAAGATGTTCCACCAGCCGGTCGTGCGGATCTCCTCCGGCGTTCGGATCGAGGAGACGAGCAGGCCGAAGGTCGGGATCGTCCACACGACGGCGATGACGATGGCCGCGAAGGTCGCCCAGCGCGAGGTGAGGCGCTGCTTGACCCGCTTCGCCTTGCCGCCCCCCGTCGCCTTGTTCCTCTGGCCGAGCGGCTTGTCGAGCTTGGTCTCGGCCTTCTGCACCTTGTCCGTGCTCGTGCCCGCGTTGGTTCCGCTGCTCGTGCTCATCGGATCTCCTTCTGCTTGCGCATGATGCGCACGTTGTAGACGACGATGGGCAGAACCATCACGAAGAGCACGACGGCGAGAGCCGAACCCTGCCCGAACTCACCACGGTTGAACGCCTGCGTGTACATCTCGTTCGCGACGACGGAGGTGTCGAAGTTGCCGCCCGTCATCGCTCGCACGATGTCGAAGACCTTCAGCGTGGCGATGGAGATGGTGGTGACGACGACGACGAGCGTGCTGCGGATGCCGGGAACCGTGACGTTCCAGAACGTCTGCCACGGGTTGGCGCCGTCGAGCCGGGACGCTTCGATGATCTCGACCGGGACTCCCTTGATCGCCGCCGAGAGCAGCACCATGGCGAAACCGGTCTGGATCCACACCATGACGATGATGAGGAAGAAGGTGTTCCATGGCGAGTTCTGCAGGAACTGCTGCGGTTCGCCGCCGACCCAGACGATGATCTGGTTGAGCACACCGATCTGCTCGCTGAACCCTTCCGCGCGGTACTCGTACATGAAGCGCCAGATGATGCCGGCGCCGACGAACGAGATCGCCATGGGCATGAAGACGAGCGACTTCAGGACCTTCTCACCCTTCGACTTGTCGATGAAGACCGCGTAGGCGAGGCCGAAGATCGTCGAGAGCGTCGGCACCAGCGCCACCCAGATGAGGGTGTTGATGAGGGTGATCTGAATCGACGGCTGGGTGAACATCCAGACGAAGTTGTCGAAGCCGACGAATTCCTGCGAGTTGCGGTTGAAGAACGACAGCACTGTCGTGTTGACCGCGGGGTAGATGAGGCCCACGGTGAGCAGGATGCCCGCGGGGAGAAGGAAGATGAGGAGCTGCAGAACGTCTCGACCCCGCTTGGGGGCCCGATCTGCCAAGAAGAGAAGGACGCCGACCACCACGGCGAACGCGGCGAGGCCGAGGAACATGAGTCCGAACTTCTCAGCGAAGTCGGACAGGAAATCCGCCATGCGATGAAACCTCCATTGGTTTATCTGACTCGACCCACGCTACCCGACAGTCGGGCCCGCCGAACAGGAGTGCTCGGCGGGCCCGCTGTCATTCAGTGCAGTTCAGTCATGAGAGAGAACTACTCAGGGGAAGGTGCTGTCGATAAACGACGTCAGCTCGTCGGTCGAGACCGTGCCGCTCACCCAGTCCACCATGCCGGTCCAGAAGGAGCTGGTACCGACTTCGGCGGGCATGAGGTCAGAGGCGTCGAAGCGGAACACCGTGTCCGGGTTCTGCAGGATCTCGATCGACTGGACGCCGAGCTGCGAGCCGGCGAGGCTCGCGTCGAGGCCCTGGTTGGCCGAGATGACACCGCCGAGCGCGACGCGGTTGTTCGCCCACGTGTCGCTCGCGAGGTAGGTCTGCACAGCACCCGTCGCCTCGCGGTCGTTGAACGCGGCGACGAACTCGCCACCACCGGTGACGGCGGGGCCGTCATCGGCGCTCATCGGCGGGGTGATGAAGGCCCAGATGTCGCCATCCGGAGCCACCGTCACGCCGTCGCCCCACTGCGCCTCGTAGAACGAAGCCTGGTGGTGCATCGAGCAGTTGCCATCGAGGATGGGCAGGCCGCCGTCGTTGAAGGTCGTCGAGACGATCGACTCGACGCCGCCGAAGCCGCCGTTGACGTACTCCGGGTTGAGGAGGATGTCGCCGACCATCTCGATGGCCTCGGTGATCTCGGGCGAGCTGAACTCGAGCTCTCCCGCGACCCAGGCGTCGTACGCCTCGGGGCCAGCCGAGCGCAGCACGGCGTCCTCGACCCAGTCGGTGCCGGGCCAGCCGGTCGCGTCACCGGAGCCGAAGCCGACGCACCAGGGGCGGTAGGCGCCCTCGTTGCGCTCGGTCATCTGGTCGGTGAGCGCCATCATCTCGTCCCACGTGGTGGGAATCTCGTAGCCGTTCTCCTCGAAGTCGGCCGGCGAGTACCAGATGTAGCCCTTGACGCTCGCCATGAGCGGCGCGGCGTAGAAGGTGCCGTCGATCGTGCCGTAGCCCTTCCAGGACTCGCTCCAGAACTCGTCGACGTTGTCCTCGACGCTCGAGGGAGCGGCGACGACGTAGCCGTCGGCGATGAGGCGCTGGAGAAGACCGGGCTGCGGGATGATCATGAGGTCGGGAGCGTCACCAGCGGCGGCGCGCACGTTGATCTGCGTCTCCGCCTCCTGCGTGCCCACGTAGTCGATCGTGATGCCCGTGCAGTCCTCGAAGTCGGACCAGCTGGTCACCAGGTCATCGGCTTCGACCTCGACGATCGTCGCGTAGACCTCGACGCTCTCGCCGTCGAAGGTGCCGTACTGCTCGTACGCGGAGCAGTCGACGTCGCCGCCCGCTCCGGGCTCGTCGGTGTCGGCGGCGCAGCCTGCGAGAACGAGGCTGAGGGCGCCGACTGCTGCGGCTGGCGCAAGAACCCTGCGCCGGAGAGTGGAACTCATGTGTTTCCTCCTCATTGAGGTCGGTCGGCGCATCGAGACCCGAGGCGCCGGGTGTGGTGTTGGTGGTGCAAGAGCGAAACTCGATACCCGCCATCGGGGCGCGGAAGGCACTCCGTCGGGAACCGGTTCCAGACGCTACGGTACGTCACGTTCGCGCGCACTGCAAGCGCGAGATTCCGGCTCGTTACCGATCCGTTGCGCGACTGTAGGCCCGCTCCCAGGTGCGAGATCCGGCCGTGAGCGAGCAAACATGCGGTGGATTCCTGGCACCGGTTCCATAGAGTCCGGGAATCGGGCTACACTGGCCCCTCAGCGGGCTACCCCAGCAGGCCGCCCCTTCTTCGCGGTCACCACCGCACCGGTCCAACGGAGGACGACGAGGCATGAGCATCCTGGCTGATGTTGCCCGCATCGCGGGCGTCTCCAAGTCCACCGCGTCGCGCGCTCTGAGCGGTCGCGGATACGTCTCGATCGACACGCGCCGGAAGGTCGAGGCAGCGGCCTCCGAGCTCGGCTACGTCGTCTCGAGCACGGCGGCGAGCCTCGTGACCGGCCGCACGCGCAACGTCGGGGTCGTCATCCCGTACATCAACCGCTGGTATTTCGCGGAGGTGCTCGAGGGCATCGAGTCCGCGCTCATCCGTGCCGGGTACGACCTCACTCTCTATCGTCTGAGCACCGACCGCGATCTGCGGCGCCGCGTGTTCGACTACTTCCTCGTGCGCAAGCGCGTCGACGCCGTGATCGCCGTCACGATCGCCCTGAGCCCGCACGAGGTCGAGATGCTGCAGGCGCTCGGCAAGCCGCTCGTCGCCATCGGAGGGCGCGTGGCGGGCATCCCGTCGCTGTCGATCGACGACGTGGAGACCTCGCGCCTCGCGACGGAGCACCTCATCAGCCTGGGCCACGAGCGCATCATCCACGTCGGCGGCGACCAGGACGAGCAGATGGACTTCCGCGTGCACAGTCAGCGCTACTCGGGCTTCCGACGCGCGATGGAGGAGGCCGGGCTGGGCGACGGGGACGACTTCCGCGAAGCGGAGTTCTCCATCTCCGGCGGCTACGCCGCGGGGCTCGCGGTGCTCGGCGATCCGCGCACGCGACCCACCGCCATCTTCGCCGGGTGCGACGAGATCGCGGTCGGCATCATGATGGCCGCCCGCCAGCTCGGCATCGGCGTGCCGCACGACCTCTCGATCATCGGCATCGACGACCACCCCCTCGCCGAGACTCTCGGCATCACGACGCTCGCCCAGCGCCCCGGCGCGCAGGGCGGCCGCGCGGTCGAGCTTCTGCTCGAGCAGATCGACCACCACGACGCCCACGCGCCCGATGAGCACCTGCTGCTGCCCACTGGCCTCACGGTGCGGTCGAGCACGGGCCCCGCGCGCCCGGCGTAGCGCACGAGTACCGCAGCGCGCGACGGTCTCTCCCCACGCACGAAGGCCCCGCGCCGTCGACGGACGGGCGGGGCCTTCGCGAGCAGCACGAGGCTGCGGGTAGTGCGACTACTTGAGGGTGACGGTGGCGCCGGCCTCTTCGAGCTGGGCCTTGGCCTTCTCGGCGGCCTCCTTGTTCGCGCCCTCGAGCACGACACCGGGAGCACCGTCGACGAGCGCCTTCGCCTCGCCGAGACCGAGGCTCGTGAGGGCGCGCACCTCCTTGATGACCTGGATCTTCTTGTCACCGGCGGCCTCGAGAACGACGTCGAACGAGTCCTTCTCCTCGACCTCCTCGGCAGCGGCTCCGCCACCGGCGTGGCCGGCCGCGGCCACGGCGACGGGCGCCGCGGCGGTCACCTCGAAGACCTCTTCGAACTTCTTCACGAACTCGCTGAGCTCGATGAGCGACAGCTCCTTGAACGCCTCGATGAGGTCGTCAGTCGACATCTTTGCCATGATTTCTCCTTCTTACGTGCTGCTACTGGTCTGATCTAACGCGAAGCTGGATTCAGCTCGCGGACTCCTGCTTCTGCCGCAGCGCGTCCACTGCCCGCGCGGCCTGGGCCAGCGGAGCGTTGAACATGTACGCGGCACCGAACAGCGAGGCCTTGACGGCACCGGCCAGCTTGGCCAGCACCACCTCACGGCTCTCGAGATCGGCGAGCTTGGTCACCTCGGCGGCGCTGAGCGGGTTACCGTCGAAGTACCCGCCCTTCACCACGAGGAGGGGGTTCGCCTTGGCGAAGTCGCGCATGGCCTTCGCCACGTTCACGGTGTCACCGTGGACGAAGGCGATGGCAGAAGGACCCTCGAGCAGGTCATCGAACGAGTCGATGCCGGCGTTGTTGGCCGCAATCTTGGTCAGCGTGTTCTTCACCACGGCATAGGTCGCGTCCTCACGGAGTGCGGCACGCAGCTGCTTGAGCTGGGCCACCGTGAGACCGCGGTACTCGGTCAGCAGGACGGCGTTCGAGCTGCGGAACAGTTCCGTCAGCTCGGCGACCGTTGCTTCCTTGTTCGCCATGGTGCTCCTCTAGTCATTGACGTTCGGACTCCAGAGAACACCCGGCACACATGACGAAAGCCCCGTAGCGCGGGCGCTCGGGGCTTCTTCGTGATCCCGGTACGGGATGCACGGCAAGAGTTTCCTCACACCTGCGCGGGCCCCCGCCGCTCTTCACGAGGAAGAACTGCGAGCCTTCGGCCGACTCGCCCGCGAACGGGCCCGTCGACAACCGGCGGTCTCTGGCAAGGGCTCAGACTACGGCACGGAACGGCCCGCGCGCAAAACGGCGCAGACGGGGCCCTCGCACGAACGGGGCGCCTAGGCCCCGTCGAGCCAGCTGTGCTGCGGCGCGTAGCCGAGGTCGCGCCGGGCGGCGTCGATCGACAGGAGCGTCTGGCGCCCGCTCACGGCGGAGTGCACCGGTACGTCGGGGAACTCGGCCGCCATGAGCTCTGCGCTGTCCCGCCGCATGACGGTGTCTGCCGCGGCGATGATGTAGGCGCTGTAGCCGGGCTGCTGCGCGAGGAGTGCGCGCTCGACCGCGTGACCGCCGTCGCGACGGTCGATGTAGCCCCACAGGTTCCAGCGCCGCACGGCCGGGTCGTCCTGCCAGGTCTCGAACTCGGCGTAGTCCTCGGGCGCCATGACGTTGCTGAAGCGCAGGCCGGTCATGGCGAGCTCCGGCTCCAGCCGGCAGATCGCCCGCCCGAACTCCTCCTCGAGGTGCTTGCCGACCGCGTACATGTAGTTCGGCCGCACCGTCTGGGTCTCGTCGATGGGGGCGGCGGGCGGCGGTTCCTCGAGCGGCAGGCCGAGCAGGGTCTCGCTCGAGGCGTGCACGATGTGCCGGATCCCGACGCGTCGCGCCGCCTGCACGACGCCGATCGTCATCGTGATGTTCTGCTGCAGAAGTGCCGTATCGGGCCGGATGCCCGGCGCGGGTGTCGCCGCGAGGTGCACGAGCGCGTCCACGCCGTCGTGGCGCCCCTCGACCCCGGCGAGAGCATCCGCCACCTGGCCGTAGTCGGCGAGGTCGACCTGCACGAAGTCCGCGCCGCGGGCGCCCACGGCATCCATGCCGATGACGGTGTGCCCGCGCTCGCGCAGGTGCTCGACGACCCCGACGCCGAGCTTGCCACTGGATCCTGTCACGGCGATGATCACGGTCGACCTCCTCTGCGGGCCGACGGTCACGACCCTCCTCGAGGCTACTCGTCGCGCGCGAGCGGCAGCCGCACGGTGAAGACCGTGCGGCCTGGGCGCGACTCGACCGACACGCTGCCCCCGTGCGCGCCCACGACAGCCGCGACGATCGCGAGCCCGAGCCCCGTGCTGCCGGTCGCCCGCGAGCGCGAGGTGTCGGCGCGTGCGAAGCGCTCGAAGAGGACCGGCTGCACCTCCTCCGGTATCCCCGGCCCGTCGTCGGCCACGCGCACGATCGCCTCGCCCTCGACGGCGGCGACCGACGCCGCGACCGACGTGCCCTCGGGCGTGTGCACGCGGGCGTTGGCGAGGAGGTTCGCGACGACCTGGTGCAGCCGCCCCTGGTCACCAGAGACGATGACGGGCTCGTCGGGCACCTCCACGCTCCAGCGGTGGTCGTCGCTCGTCGCACGGGCATCGGCGAGAGCATCCGCGATCACGCGACCGAGGTCGACGAGGTCGGTTCGCAACGCGCGGCCCTCGTCCAGTCGCGCGAGCAGCAGGAGGTCGTCGACGAGCTCGGTCATGCGCACCGACTCCGACTCGATGCGGTCGAGCGCGTGGCGAACGTCGGGCGGAACCTCGTGCCCGCCCCGCCGCGTGAGCTCGCTGTACCCGCGGATGGCGGCGAGCGGGGTGCGCAGCTCGTGGCTCGCATCGGCCACGAACTGCCGCACCTTGCCCTCGCTCGCCTCCCGGGCGAGCAGCGCCGACTGCACGTGGTCGATCATGCGCGTGAAGGCGGCGCCCAGCTGCCCGACCTCGGTGCGCGTATCGGTGTCGATCGTCTCGAGCCGGTCAGAGAGGGCGACGGCGCCGCGGTCGAGCGGCAGCGCGGTCACGCGCGTCGCCGTCTCGCGAATGCGGGTGAGGGGACGCAGCGCGACGCGGGCGACGCTGCGCCCGAGCGCCGCCGCGATGATGAGGGTGCCGATGAGGATGGCCGTGATCGTCGCGCCGAGGCGCGCGGTCGTCACGGTCGCCTCACGAGTGGACAGCCCGACCACGACGGCCGAGCCCTGACCGACGGGAGCACCGAGCACGCGGTACTCGCCGAGCCCGCCGGGGAACCGGATCGTGCGCGGCTGCTCGATCGAGGCCCCCACGAGGACGCGCTGCTGGAGGGCAGAGAGCTCGCGCACCTCGGCGTCGAGATCGAGGTAGGCGGCCGTCACACGGCCCTGCGGCGACACGACGGCGATGAGCGAGCCGAGCGGAAGCCCGGGGCCGAGCAGGCTGCGACTCGGATCCCCCGGCCCCGCGTCGAGGGTGACGGCGACGCGCTGCGTCGTCGTGCGCAGCTCGTCGTCGAGCTGGCCGATGAGGGAGGTGCGCAGAGCGAAGGTGCTCACGACGCCGATGCCGAGGGTGGCGACCGCGAGCAGAGCCAGGATGCCCGCGACGAGCCGCTGCTGCAGGGACCAGCCGCGCATCCTCAGAGCCCCGCCCTCACACGACCGGCCCTCACGCGACCGGCTTGATGAGGTAGCCCACGCCGCGCACGGTGTGGATCATCGCCGGGCCGAGGGTGTCGATCTTCTTGCGCAGGTAGGAGATGTAGATCTCGACGATGCTCGAGCGACCGCCGAAGTCGTAGCTCCAGACCCGGTCGAGGATCTGCGCCTTGCTGAGCACGCGGCGGGGATTGCGCATGAGGTAGCGCAGCAGCTCGAACTCTGTGGCGGTGAGCTCGATCTCGGTATCGCCGCGGCGCACCTCGTAGCTCTCCTCGTTGAGCACGAGGTCGCCGACGCGAATCTCGGGGTCCGCCCGCTCGCTCACCACGAGCGCGCTTCGGCGGATGAGCCCGCGCAGTCGCGCGACGAGCTCCTCGAGGCTGAACGGCTTCGTGACGTAGTCGTCGCCACCCGCGGTGAGGCCGACGACGCGGTCATCCACGGCGTCCTTCGCTGTGAGGAAGAGCACCGGAACGTTGTTGCCGTCCGCCCGCAGCCGGCGCAGCACTTCGAGGCCGTCGAGGTCGGGCAGCATGATGTCGAGCACGACGATGTCGGGGCGGAACTCGCGGCCGTGCGCGAGCGCCTCCTGCCCGGTGAGGGCGGTGCGCACCTCCCACCCTTCGTACCGCAGCGCCATCGAGACGAGGTCGGCGAGGGAGGGCTCGTCGTCGACGACGAGCGCCCGGACGGGTGAGCCGTCGGGACGCGTGAGACGAGGCGACTCGGTCTGATCGTCGTAGGACATGCTCCCAGTACTGCCCATGAACCTATGAGCCTCCTCGGAGCCAGCCCTGAAGCGTGCGCGGCGCGGTGCCACTCCGCTCCTCCCGCAGTGCTGCTCGCGGGCTGTCGCCGACAACGACGAGAACCCCGGCCGTCCTTGGGGGAAGGGACTGCCGGGGCTCGTCGTACTGCGCGGAGACGCGGAGCTCTCGGGGAGCCGGTGCGTCAGGCGCGGTGCGCGCCACGGGACTTGCGGCCCGTACCGGCGACGCCGGCCATGAGGGCGAAGAAGCCCACGAGTGCGGAGATCATGAGGAGGGGGAGGGTGATCATGATGTTCCTCTCGGGTCGAGTCGGGTGGGTGTCGCAGGGAGGTGAGCTCCGGGTGCTCGTGTCCTCCCTGTGGGGGACCGGGGGTGTCCCCCTTCTCTACGAGTGTGCGCTAAACGAACATCGAGCACAGTCCCCCCTCCGGGGGTGATTCGGTCCCCAGAAAGGGGGACTCCGGTGCTCACTTTCTGTACCCCGGTCGCCCTCCTGGCCCGCAATTCCGGGAGAGTTTGCCCTCGCGTGACACTCTGGAAACATCCGCGACCCGAAAGCGCGGTTGACTGATGCTCGTTGCGGGAGGGGACCGACGATGACGACGATGACGGCCATGGTGGCCACGGAATGGGGCGGCCCCGAGGTGCTCTCCCCCGCCGAGGTGGCGACGCCCGTGCGGGCGAACGCCGAAGTGCTCGTGAAGGTCATGGCGGCGGGCGTGAACCCGATCGACGCGAAGACCCGCGCAGGCCTCGGGGTCGCGGGCGCCGTGCGATCCTTCCCCGTGATCCTTGGCTACGACGTCGCAGGCGTCGTCGTCGAGTCGCCGTACGAGGCGCACCCGCTCGCCGTGGGCCGCGAGGTCTACGGCATGTCGATGGTGCCGCGCTTCGACGGCACCTACGCCGAGTACGCGGTACTGCCGGAGGCCTCCGTGTGCCCCAAGCCCGCCTCGCTGAGCTTCACCGAGGCGGCCGGCGTGCCGCTCGCAGCGCTCACCGCATGGGGCATGGTCGTCGATGTGGCGCGCGCTCACGAGGGGCAGCGGATGCTCATTCACGCCGGCGCCGGAGGCGTCGGGCACTTCGCCGTGCAGCTCGCCGCGTACTTCGGGGCCCATGTCACCACCACGGGCTCTGCCCGCAACCAGGGCTGGCTGCGCGAGCTCGGCGCCTCGCAAGTGATCGACTACACCTCGGCGCGCTTCGAGGACCATGTCCACGACGCGGACGTCGTCATCGACCTCATCGGCAATGTGCACGACGACACGGGCACGCGCTCGCTCAGCGTCCTGCGACCAGGCGGGCTCCTCGTCAACGCGCCCAGCGGCAGCTGGCCGACCATGCGCGAGGACGCGCTCGGGGCTGGCGTGCGGGCGACCGGCTACAAGGTCTCGCCGAGCGGGGCGACCCTCGCGGTGCTCTCACGGCTGTTCGAGTCGGGCGACCTTCGGGTGCACCTCGACCACGTGCTGCCGCTGAGCGAGGCCGCGGAGGCCCACCGGCTGCTGGAGGAGGGTCACACTCGCGGCAAGATCGTGCTCGAGGTCTCGCCAGATCAGTGAGCGCTGCGCGGTAGGCGACTGCGCAGTGAGCGCTGCGCAGGAGGCGCCGGTCAGAGCGCCCGCTCGCGCACCCAGTCGTCCTCATAGGTGTCGCCGACGAGGAACCTCTTGCTGCCCACCGTCTCGAACCCGCTCTTGGCGTAGAAGCGGTTCGCGCGGGCGTTGTGCTGGTTGACCCCGAGCCACACGCTCGCGGCATGGTGCCGCGACGCGGCGTCGACGACCGCTGCGACGAGCGCCGACGCGACCCCGCCCCCGTGGTGCAGGGGGTGCACGTAGAGCTTGCTGAGCTCGGCCGTCGGCCGCGAGCGCACCGCCTGCGCGACATCAGGGTCGGCCGGTTCGCCGTGCACGAGCATCGCATAGCCGACAAGCTGCCCGGCATCGTCGGCGACGACCACCTCGCGTGCGGGATCGGCCAGGTAGCGGTCGAACGCCGCCGCGCTCAAGTGCTCGGCGATGAACGCCGCCTTCGAGGCCTCGGTCGTCGAGGGCGGGCAGGCGAGCGGGAACGTGAGGGCGGCGAGCTCGTGCAGAGCCGAGGCCTCCGTCGCGCTCGCGGGCCGGATGCGCGCAGTCATGCCCCTATTCTGCCGCCCGGCCACGAGCATCCCGTGCTGGCCCCGTGCGCAGACGACGATGGCCCCGCCGAAGCGGGGCCATCGTGGTGATGCGGTGCGCGGTGCGCCGAGAAGACGACGCGCCTAGAAGACGTTGACGTCGAGCGGGATGCCCGGGCCGAAGGTCGTCGAGACGGTGGCCTTCTGCACGTAGCGGCCCTTCGAGCTCGACGGCTTGAGCCGCACGACCTCGTCGAGCGCCGCGTGGATGTTCTCCGAGAGCTGCTCCTGCGTGAAGCCGGTCTTGCCGACGATGAAGTGCACGTTCGCGTGCTTGTCGACGCGGAACTCGATCTTGCCACCCTTGATGTCGGTCACGGCCTTCGCGGGGTCGGGCGTCACGGTGCCGGTCTTCGGGTTGGGCATGAGGCCGCGCGGGCCCAGCACCTTGCCGAGTCGACCGACCTGGCCCATGAGCTCCGGGGTCGAGACCGCGGAGTCGAACGAGGTGTAGCCGCCGGCGACCTTCTCGATGAGCTCGGCGCCGCCGACCTCGTCGGCTCCCGCCGCGATCGCGGCCTCGGCCGCGGGGCCGGTCGCGAACACGATGACGCGGGCGGTCTTGCCCGTGCCGTGCGGCAGGTTGACGGTGCCGCGCACCATCTGGTCGGCCTTGCGCGGATCGACGCCGAGCTTGAGCGCGACCTCGACGGTCGAGTCCATCTTCTTGGAGCCCGTCTCGCGGGCGACCGCGACGGCCTCGTCAGGGGTGTAGAACTTGCCCGGCTCGATCTTCTCGGCCGCGGCCCGGTAGGCCTTGGACTTCTGTGCCATGTTGTGTCTCCTAGTGGGGAAGAACGCGGTTGACGAGCCTGGCAGGCTCTCCCGCTGAATGAAGGTGTGTGAGGTCGCTTACTTGTCGACCGTGATGCCCATGGACCGCGCCGTGCCGGCAATGATCTTCTCCGCGGCGTCGAGGTCGTTGGCGTTGAGGTCGGACTGCTTCTGCTCGGCGATCGCGCGAACCTGCTCGCGCGTGATCGAGGCGACCTTGACGGTGTGCGGGGTTCCCGAACCCTTCTGCACGCCGGCGGCCTTCTTGATGAGCTCTGCGGCCGGCGGGGTCTTGAGGATGAACGTGAACGAGCGGTCCTCGTACACGGTGATCTCGACCGGGATGACGTTGCCGCGCTGCGACTCGGTGGCCGCGTTGTAGGCCTTGCAGAACTCCATGATGTTGACGCCGTGCTGACCCAGCGCGGGCCCGATGGGCGGGGCGGGGTTGGCGGCGCCGGCCTGGATCTGCAGCTTGATCAGACCCGAGACCTTCTTCTTCGGTGCCATATTTTCTTCCTTCGTGTCGTGCGGCACCCGGTGAGAGTGCCGCGCTCCCGCCTGCGCGCCCTGTGCGCGCCGCGGTCAACTGATGAGTCTAGAGCGTGCCGCTCGACTCGGGGTACAGGGTCAGAGCTTGGTGACCTGGTCGAACGACAGCTCGACCGGGGTCTCGCGCTCGAAGAGCGAGACGAGCACCGTGAGCTTGCCGCTCTCGGGCTTGATCTCGTTGATCGTGCCGGGAAGGCCCGCGAACGAGCCCTCCTTGATCGTGATGGTCTCGCCGACCTCGAAGTCGATCTCGGCGGGGATGACGCGTGCCGCGACGCCGCCGCCCTTCGCGCCGCCGGTCTTGGCGGGCGCCTCGACGACCTGCACGGTCGACTTGAGCATCTGGAACGCCTCGTCGAAGCGCAACGGCGTGGGGTTGTGGGCGTTGCCGACGAACCCGGTCACGCCGGGCGTGTGACGCACGACCGACCAGCTGTCCTCGTTGAGGTCCATGCGCACGAGCACGTAGCTGGGGATGCGCACGCGGTTGACGAGCTTGCGCTGCCCGTTCTTGATCTCGACGACGTCCTCCATGGGGACCTGCACCTCGTAGATGCTCTCCTCCATGTTCATCGAGATCTTGCGGTTCTCGATGTTCTGCTTGACGCGCTTCTCGAAGCCCGCGTAGGAGTGCACGACGTACCACTTGCCCGGCTTCATGCGCAGCTCGAGCTTGAACTCCTCGTAGGGGTCGACCTCTGCCTCCTCAGCCTCGGCATCGGCCTCAGCGTCGGCGTCGGCGGCAGCGGCGTCCTCGTCGGACTCGTCGTGGGTCGCCTCGGCCGCGGCGTCCGCCTCCTGAGCGGAGTCGATGTCGAGGGCGTCCTCGACGACCGCGTCCGCCTCCGGGTCGGCCGCCATGTCGAGGGCGTCGAGAAGACCGTCGAGGTCGGGCTCGCGGTTCTCATCGTCGACGACGTGCATCGCGTTGTGCTCAGCCGGGTCGGAGGCGTGCTGCTGAGAGTCGAGCACGTTGCCCTCCTGCGCCTCGTCCTCCTCGGAGGACTGCTCGGCGGCGGTCGCGAGATCGATGTCGCGCGGCAATTTCTCAGACACTGCTTCTTCTTTCCTTGTGCTGTCGAACGGGCACTGCTGTCGAACGTGCACGGTTGTCGAACATGCTCGGTGAGGCGGACTCAGCCGCCGGCGCCCAGGTTTCCCGTACCGAACAGGAAGTTCACGAGAGACCCGAACACGATGTCGAGGCCCGACACGATCGCCATCATGATGATCACGAAGACGAGCACGACGAGCGTGTAGGTGATGAGCTCGCGGCGCGTCGGCGTGACGACCTTGCTGAGCTCGTTGAGCACCTGGCGGATGAACAGCGCGAAACGACTGAACGGTCCGCGCTTCTCGGCGCGTTCCCGCTTCGCCTTGGCGACGACATCCTCGCCGCCGGGCTCGTCGATCACATTGCTCACGTGATGCTCTACCTTCGTCGCTCGGGTACTGAACTGGGGGTGGTGCTCACCGCCGCACCCGGCACATCTCGTCCCGCGTCGCGAACGGATGCGCCGAGCTCGGCGACTGTGCAGGGCGGACAGGACTCGAACCTGCAACCTGCGGTTTTGGAGACCGCTGCTCTACCAATTGAGCCACCGCCCTCTGCGGTGCGGCGCTGACCCGCGGGCATGCCAAAGCATGGCGGAGATCAACCACCGTGCCCCAGTGTAGGCGACTCGGGCGAGGCCGCCAACCTGACGGGATGCCCTGCGCGCGAGCCGAGCATCCCGAAGCCGCTCTGCACGAGATCGGTAGACTGCGCAGCGTGACCAGCGACTCTCGACGCATCGCCCACCGCATCGCCGCCATCAGCGAATCGGCCACCCTCAAGGTGGACGCCCAGGCCAAGGCCCTCAAGGCCGCCGGGCGCCCCGTCATCAGCTTCGCGGCGGGCGAGCCCGACTTCGCGACGCCCGACCACATCGTCGAGGCCGCCGTCGAGGCGGCGCGTGACCCCAAGAACCACCGATACACGCCGGCCGCCGGGCTCCCCGAGCTGCGCGAGGCGATCGCCGAGAAAACGCTGCGCGACTCGGGCCTCGAGGTGCCCGCGAGTCAGGTCATCGTCACGAACGGCGGCAAGCAGGCCGTGTACGAGGCCTTCCAGACCATCGTGGACGACGGCGACGAAGTGCTGCTGCCCGCACCGTACTGGACGACGTACCCCGAGGTCGTGCGCCTGGCGGGCGGAACACCGGTCGAGGTCTTCGCCGGCAGCGACCAGGAGTACTTGGTCACGGTCGAGCAGCTCGAGGCCGCGCGCACCCCGCGCACCAAGGCGCTGCTGTTCGTGAGCCCCTCCAACCCGACGGGCGCCGTCTACAGCCCCGAGCAGACACGGGCCATCGGCGAGTGGGCCCTCGCCCACGGCATCTGGGTCATCACCGACGAGATCTACCAGGCCCTCACCTACGACGGCGCACGCGCGGTGTCGATCGTCGAGGCTGTTCCCGAGCTGGCCGAGCAGTGCATCCTCGTCAACGGCGTCGCGAAGACGTACGCGATGACGGGCTGGCGCGTGGGCTGGATGGTCGGGCCGAAAGACGTCATCGCGGCCGCGGCGAACCTGCAGTCGCACCTGTCGAGCAACGTCGCGAACGTCTCGCAGCGCGCGGCCCTCGCCGCCCTCACGGGCCCGCAGGACGCGGTCGCGTCCATGCGCGAGGCCTTCGACCGTCGCCGCCGCCTCGCCGTCGCCGAGCTCAACGCGATCGACGGGATGCTCACCCCCACGCCGACCGGAGCCTTCTACGTCTACCCCGACGTCACGGGGCTGCTCGGCCGCGAGTGGCACGGCGTGACGCCGACGACCTCGCTCGAGCTCGCCGGGCTGATTCTCGAGAAGGCCGAGGTCGCGGCGGTGCCTGGCGAGGCCTTCGGCCCGAGCGGGTACCTGCGCTTCAGCTACGCGCTCGGCGACGCCGACCTGCTCGAGGGCATCCAGCGCTTGCAGCGCTTCTTCGGCGCGTAGTCGCTCCGCGCGGCGTCAGCGCTGCGCGGCGGCGTACGCCTCGCGGATCTCGGCGGGGATGCGCCCGCGGTCGCCCACCGTGTAGCCGTTGCGCTGCGCCCACTCGCGCACGGCTGCCGTGTCGCTCGAGCCGCTCGAGCGCTTGCGCGGGGCAGCACCGCCACGGCGGCCCGTCGAGCGCGCGTTGGCGATGAACGGTGCGAGAGCATCCCGCAGCGCCCGCTGGTTGTCGTCACCGAGGTCGATCTCGTAATTCGTGCCGTCGAGCGCGAAGGCGACGGTGCCGCCCGTACCGGGCTCGATAACCGTGCCGTCGATATCGTCGACGAGTTCGGTCGTAATGCGCTTCATGGAATTCCCCCTCGATAAACAGTCGTGCTGGTGTGCGCATTGAGTGTAGAGGCTGCGAAATGCGGGCGCACTTTATGGGCTCTTCGCAGTTGAGGGGGTAGGTCGGTAGCGCGTCGGGGTCTGGAGACAGGGTCGAGGTCTTCCAGGATGGAAGTTCTTCAGGCTCACCATCCGAGAAAGACCTCGACGTGCTCAACGCTACCTTCGACCCCGCCGATCTGACTGTCTTCTGCCGTCTCGAGGAGCTCGGACTCGTGGTCGCCGGGCAGCGGATCGAGGCACATCGGGCGGTGTTGGAGTGCCGGATCGTGGAGCCGGACCAGTGGTGCCGGTGGTGCGGGGCGGAGGGTGTCTCGCGCGGCACCGAGGCGAGACGGCTCGCGCATGTCCCGTTCGGCGAGCGGCCGACGACGTTGCTGGTGCGGGTGCGCCGCTACCGGTGCTCGGGATGCGGCAGGTCGTGGCGGCAGGACAGCACCGCGGCGGCTGAGCCGAGGTCGAAGCTGTCCCGTGGAGCGCTCACCTGGGCGCTCACCGCGCTCGTCGTGGACCATCTCACGATCAGCCGAGTCGCAGCTCGGCTCGGGGTGTCCTGGCACACGGCCAACAGTGCTGTTTTGGAGGAAGGCCGTCGGAGGCTGATCGGCGATCCGGCCCGCTTCGATGGGGTCACCGTGATCGGTGTCGATGAACACGTCTGGCGGCACACGAGGTTCGGGGACCGCTACGTGACCGTGGTCATCGACCTGACCCCGGTGCGTGACGGGACGGGTCCGGCGCGGCTGCTGGACATGGTCGAGGGCCGATCGAAGCCGGTGTTCAAGACCTGGCTCGAGCAGCAGTCCCCGGCGTTCCGGGCCGGGATCGAGGTGGTCGCGATGGATGGGTTCACCGGCTTCAAGACCGCCGCCGCCGAAGCCCTCCCCGACGCGATCGAGGTGATGGACCCGTTCCACGTCGTCCAGCTCGCCGGCGACGCCCTCGACCGCACCCGGCAACGCGTCCAACAGCACACCCTCGGCCACCGCGGCCACGCCGGCGATCCGCTCTATGGTGTTCGCCGCGCCCTGCACACCGGGGAAGCGTTCCTCACCGACCGACAGCGCGCCCGCATCGAGGCGGTGTTCGCCATCGACGAGCATGTCGAGGTCGAGACCACCTGGGCCGTCTACCAGAGCATCGTCGCCGCCTACCGGCACCCCGACCGAGCCGCCGGGCGCCGAGCCCTGCAAGCGGTGATCGACTCGCTGCGTCACGGCGTTCCCGAAGTCCTCGTCGAGCTGGGCAAGCTCGGCCGCACCCTGCATCGCCGCGCCGGCGACGTGCTGGCCTATTTCGACCTGCCCGGCACCTCGAACGGTCCAACCGAGGCGATCAACGGCCGACTCGAACACCTCCGCGGCAGTGCGCTCGGCTTCCGCAACCTCAGCAACTACATCGCCCGCAGCCTGCTCGAAAGCGGCGGATTCAGACCCCACCTACCCGCTTGATTGCGAAGAGCCACTTTATGCGCTCATATCGTTCGCAACTCAGGCAGAGAGTGCGGTGGTGACCGGTTGACCCCGCACACACCCGATTCCTGCCTGAGTTAAGAACACGAACGGGGGGGTCCACCGGTCGGTGGACGGCAGAGTAGGCCTAACGGCCGTTGTCGCGACCGGGCTGCCAGGCGCAGAGTAGTCGCATGACCACACACGAGAACGTCGTCGAGGTGCGCGAATTGCGCAAGAATTACGGCCATTTCGCCGCCGTCGACGGTATTGACTTCGATATTCACCGGGGCGAGACATTCGCCCTGCTCGGCCCGAACGGCGCAGGAAAGTCGACGACGATCGAGATCCTCGAGGGCTACCGCGCCCGCACCTCGGGCGAGGCCCGCGTGCTCGGCGTCGACCCCGGTCGCGGCGGCCTCGACTGGAAGGCGCGGCTCGGCATCGTGCTGCAGTCCTCCGGCGAGAGCGGCAACGTCACGGTCGTCGAGCAGCTGCGGCACTTCGCCTCGTTCTACCCGAACCCGCGCGACGTCGACGAGGTGATCGCCGCCGTCGGGCTGGAGGAGAAGCGCAGCACGCTCATCCGCAAGCTCTCGGGGGGCCAGCGTCGCCGCGTCGACGTGGCGGTCGACATCATCGGCCGCCCCGAGCTGCTGTTCTTGGACGAGCCGACGACGGGTTTCGACCCCGAGGCGCGCCGCAGCTTCTGGGGCCTCATCCGCACCCTGCAGAGCGAGGGCACGACGATCCTCCTCACGACCCACTACCTCGACGAGGCCGCCCAGCTGGGCGACCGCGCAGGAGTCATCGCGGGTGGTCGCATGGTCGACCTCGCCCCGATCGGCGAGCTGGGCGGTGCGGATGCTCGCATTCCGATCGTGCGCTGGCGCGAGTCTGGTGAGCACCGCGAGCAGCGCACCGACGCACCGGGCGCACTCGTCGCCGCCCTGCTCGACCGGCTCGGGCCGGAACCCGAGGCGCTCGAGGTGATCCGCCCGAGCCTCGAAGACGTCTATCTCGACCTCATCGGCCACGAGGCCTCGACCTCGGATGACGCAGAACCGACCACGACAGAGACGGAGGTCGCACGATGAGCGCGACGACGAGCACCCCCCCGGCACCCCGCACGACTTCGCACGTTGTCGGCGGCAGCATCCTGCGGGCGATCCGCCTCGGAGGCCTGCGCATCGGCTACGAGGTGCGCGCGTACTTCCGCCAGGGCGACACCGTGTTCTTCACGTTCCTGTTCCCGGTCGTCATGCTCACGATCTTCAGCGTGTCGTTCAGCCAGGCGAGCTTCGGCCAGACAGCCGACGGCGACGACGTGAGCGCCGCGTGGTTCTACCTGCCCGCAATGCTCGCCGCCGGGCTGCTGCTGAGCGGTGTGCAGAACCTCGCGATCGATATCGCGCTCGAGAAGAGCGACGGCACGCTCAAGCGGCTCGCAGGCTCTCCCCTTCCGGTGGTGAGCTACTTCATCGGCAAGCTCGGGCAGTCGTTCGTCACGGGACTCGCGCAGGCCGCGGTGCTGCTCGCCCTCGGCTTCACCGTCTTCGGCGTGCCCCTGCCGGAGGAGCCGCAGAACTGGCTCGTGTTCGCGTGGGTGTTCGTGCTCGGTGTCGTCACCTCGGCGATCCTCGGCATCGCCCTCTCCGCTGTTCCGCGCAGCGGCAAGAGCGCGACGGCCGTAGTCATCCCGATCACGCTCGTGCTGCAGTTCATCTCGGGTGTGTACCTCGCGTTCAGCAACCTGCCGGACTGGCTGCAGAACTTCGCGAGCGTCTTCCCCCTCAAGTGGATGGCGCAGGGCATGCGCAGCGTGTTCCTGCCCGAGGAGCTCGTGATTCTCGAGCCGAACGAGTCGTGGGAGCTGCCCGGGGTCGCCCTGGTGCTGGGTCTGTGGCTCGTCGTCGGTCTTGTGCTCGCCCGCCTCACCTTCCGCTGGATCCGCAAGGACAGCTGAGTGGCTAGGCTCGGCCGCATGACGGCGAGGCGCTGGTGGTGGGTCGCTGTGCTCGGCATGGCGGCCCTCACCGGCGTGCTCGCCATCGTCAACCTGCAGACTCCGTGGCGCCTCACGCTCGCCCTCACGGGCATCGCCCTGCTGGTCGTCGCGTGGGCCGTTGTCGGCGACCGTCGCGCGGAGTCGGAGGCACCGTCGTGGACGCTCGTGCTGCTCGTCACCGCCGCCGCCGGCATCGGCACAGCCGGGTACCCGACCCTCGCGATCCTGCAGGCGCTCGCGTACCCGATCTCGTGGGTCTTCGCGGCCCGCTCGCGTGACGCCGTCGTCGGCAACGTGCTCATCGCCGTGGCGGTCGGCGTCGGTTTCGCCATCGGCATCGGCACCGGGCCGGAAGACATCATCCAGATCCTCGTGACGCAGTCGCTCGCCCTCGGGTTCAGCCTCGCGATGGGCTTCTGGATCACCCGGATGGTCGAGCTCGGCGAAGAGCGGGGCCGCCTGCTCACCGAGCTGCAGGGCGCGCAGGAGCAGATCGCCGCCCTGCACCGCGACGCCGGAGCCGCCGCCGAGCGCGAGCACCTCGCCCGCGAACTGCACGACACGATCGCGCAAGACCTCACGGGGCTCGTCATGCTCGCCCAGCGCGCACGGCGGGAGGGCGCGGGCGCGGTGGAGACGCTCGCGCTCATCGAGGAGAACGCGCGCGGCGTGCTCGCCGAGACGCGCGCACTCGTGGCGGCGGGCGCGAGCGTCGAGACCGGCGAGACCCGTCTCGATCTGCTCAACGCTCTGCGCCGCATCGCCGAGCGCTTCCAGCGCGAGACGGGCATCACCGTCACCGTGCAGGGGCCGGAGAGGCTCGTGCTGCCGCGCGACCTCGAGGTGGTCGTGCTGCGCTGTGCGCAGGAGGCGCTCGCGAATGCGCGCAAGCATGCGCGAGCATCCCGCATCGAGGTGGGGCTCGTCGCGGGGGACGGCGCCGTGCGCGTCACCGTGACCGACGACGGCATCGGCTTCGACCCGGACGACGCACCAGACGGGTTCGGGCTGCCCGGCATGCGCGACCGCCTCGCCCTCGTGGGCGGCTCGCTCAGCGTCACGAGCGCCCCCGGTGAGGGCACGCGGCTCACCGCCGAGGTAAGCGTGCAGGAGCTCGCGCTGTGATCCGCGTACTCGTGGCCGACGACCACGCGGTCGTGCGCGCCGGCATCGTGTCGCTCCTCGAGGCCGAGGACGGCATCGAGGTGGTCGGCGAGGCGGTCGACGGTGAGGATGCCGTGGGTCGCGCCCTCGCGCTGCGCCCCGATCTCGTCGTCATGGATGTCAGGATGCCCGGGCTCACGGGCGACCAGGCGACGGCGCGCATTCGGGAGAGCGCGCCGGAGATCCGCGTGCTCGTGCTCACGACCTACGAGTCGGATGCGAGCATCCTCGCCGCGATCGAGGCGGGCGCGAGCGGATACCTGCTGAAGGCCGCCCCGGCCGAGGAGCTCGTCGCGGGGGTGCGCTCGGTCGCCGCGGGCGAGGTCGCCCTCTCGCCGTCGATCGCCGCGCAGCTCGTGACGCGCATGCGCGAGCCGGCGCCTGCCGCGCTCACGCCGCGCGAGACGGAGGTGCTGCGGCTCGTCGCCGAAGGGCTCTCGAACCGCGAGATCGGCGAGCGCCTCTTCCTCGGCGAGGCGACCGTGAAGACGCACCTGCTGCGCACTTTCGAGAAGCTCGGCGTGAGCGACCGCACGCGCGCGGTGACCCTCGCGATGGAGCGCGGGCTCCTCTAGCCGAAAGCGCAGCGGCCACGGCGTGATCGCCGCGCGGCTTCTCCACAATTCAGGAGTTTCTGCAGCGGGTGCCTGGTGACACGCCGACGGCGCCCCCGTGCGGGCCATTTGGCGGCTCTCACTCCTGAATTGTGGAGGTGACAGCCTCAAGTGGGTGCTGTAGGCCGGGACTAGAGCTCGACGCCGAGGAAGACCGGCTCGGGGTGCAGCACGACGCCGAACTCGCTCATGACGCGCGTCTGGATGTACCGTGCGAGCTCGGCGAGCTCGGCCGCCGTCGCTCCGCCCGTGTTGACGAGCGCGAGCGTGTGCTTGCGCGAGACGGCCGCGCGGGAGGAGCCGAGTGCGAAGCCGCGGCGAATGCCGGAGTGCTCGATGAGCCACGCGGCGCTGAGCTTGACGGTTCCCTCGACGACGGGCGGCGGCGGGGCGGGCTCGGCGCCGAGCGGCACGGCGCGCGTCGGCGCCTCCGGCTGTTGCGCCCAGCGCGGCGCCTCCCCTGGCAGAGTTCGGGCGAAAGCCTCGCTCACGATGGGGTTGGTGAAGAACGATCCGGCGCTCACCGAGTCGGGGTCGTCGGGGTCGAGCACCATGCCCTTCGCGGCCCGCAGCGCGAGCACCGCGGCGCGCACACCGACGAGGGGCGCGGTATCGCCGATCTCGACGCCGAGGGCGTCGGCGAGCTGGGCGTAGCGCACGGGTCGGCTACGAGCATCCTCGTCGGCGCCCAGGGCGAGGTCGATGCTCAGCACGACCGCGCGACGCCCCTGCTTGATGCTGCTCGTGCGGTAGCCGAGCTCGAGCAGGGGCGCGGGCCACGTCGCGCGCTCCCCCGAGTCGAGGTCGAGCACCTCGACGGCGACGAGGCTCTCGGCGAGCTCCTGCCCGTAGGCGCCGATGTTCTGGATGGGGGCGGCTCCGCACGAGCCCGGGATGCCCGACAGCGCCTCGAGCCCCGAGAAGCCCTGGCGCACGGTGTGCTCGACGAGCGCCTCCCACGGCTCCCCGGCCTGCACGCGCAGGCGGATGGGGCGCGCCGAGCCGGGCGCATCCGGCAGTCGCTCGATGCCCCGCGTCGCGACCCGCACGACGACGCCCTCGACGCCGTCATCGCCGACGAGCACGTTGGAGCCGCCGCCGAGCACGAGCCACGGCTCGCCCACGCGGTCGGCCTCGAGCACCGTCTCGACGAGATGGTCGGTCTCGGTCGCGTCGACGAAGCGCTCGGCCTCGCCGCCGATGCGCAGGGTCGTCAGGTCGCTGAGCTTCATGAGGGTCGAGGAGCTAGTGCGCGCTGATGCGCACCTGCGCCTTGCCGAGCACGGTCTGCCCGTCATAGACGGCGGTGAGATCGATGCGCGCGCCGGCGTCGTCGATCACGCCGACGGTCGCCGTGACCGCCACCTCGGCGCCGGCCTGCGGGTCGACGACGACGGGGCGCGTGAAGCGCACCTGGTAGTCGCTCACCCAGCCGCGGCCGTCGAGCCAATCGACGACGGGCTGCACGGCGACACCCATCGTGAGCATGCCGTGCGCGAGCACGCCCGGCAGGCCCACCGACGCGGCGACGTCGTCGCGGTAGTGGATGGGGTTGAAGTCGCCGCTCGCCCCCGCGTAGCGCACGAGGGTGTCGCGGCTGAGGGCGAAGGTCTGCTCGGCGACGACCTGGCCGACCTCGAGGCCCAGGTTCTCTGCGAGGCTCACGAGTCGTCCCCTCTCACGACGAGGGTGGACACGCTCGTGACGACGTGGGCACCCTCGGCGTCGACCATCGTGCTCTCGCTCGCGACCATGCTGTTGCCGCCGAGCGTCTTGATGCTCGTCACGCGCAGGGTCGCGGTGAGCTCGTCGCCGGCGACGATGGGGCGCGTGTAGGTGAAGCGCTGGTCGCCGTGCACGACGCGGCTGAAGTCGATGCCCGCGTCAGGCTCGGCGAGCAGTTGCTGCAGGGTCGCCTCGGCGATGACGATCGGGAAGGTCGGCGGGGCGACGACGTCCGCGTAGCCGGCGGCCTGCGCGGCGGCCGGGTCGTGGTGCAACGGCGAGGTCGCGAGCACGGCACGCGCGAACTCGCGCACCTTCTCGCGCCCCACGAGGTAGGGGGCCGTCGGCGCGAACTCGCGCTCGGTCAGATCAGGGTTCACGGGCACCCGCCCAGTCTAGGCGGCGGGCTCAGAAGAGGGCGGTGCCCAGGAGCCGATCAAGGATGCTCCGCCCGAGCATCCTCTCGGCCGCATGGCCGCGCCGCTCACCGCGCACGAGCAGCTCGAGCCCGCGCACGGCCGCGACGGCGCCGAGCACGAGCTCGTCCCGCTCGCTCGGCACGCGCCCGTAACCGTGCAGGAAGGCCGCGCGCAGGGCGGGCGCGTCGCGCCACGCCCCGTACTCGAGCCACAGCAGGTCGGCCGACCACGGTTCGAACTCGAAGGCGGCGAAGTCGACGAAGCGCACGCGGCCCCCGGGGTCGACGACCCAGTGCCGCGGGTGCAGCTGGCGGTGCGCGGGCACGTGGTCGAGCGCACCCAGGTCGAGGGCCGCGGCGACGTGCTGCCGGGCGGCGTGGCGCTCCTCGGCGCCCCGCTCGCCCCACAGGTCGTCGGCGAGGGTGCTCCAGCGCTCGAAGTCGGCGGCGATGATCGGGCCGAAGCGGTCGTGGCGCACGGGTGGGGCGGAGTCGTGCAGGCGCCTCAGCAGCTCGCCGGCGCGAGCGTGCACGGCCTCGTCGTGCTCGAGCTCCGTGCCCGCGGCCTGCTCGCCGAGCACGTGCGATACGACCACGAGGCGCAGGGCCGGGTCGCTCAGCACGAGGCGCGGCGCGTCGCCGCTCAGCGCGGGAGTGTGGTGCTGCAGGGCGGTGTCTTCGCGACGGTGCGGCAGAGCATCCCGATGCCATTTGACGACCGCGCGCTCCTCGCCGCGCGTGACGACCTGCAGCACGCGCGAGGCCTTGAGAGCGCCGTCGTGCTCGGCGACGACGTCGACGGGGCCGAGGGTGCGATGCACGCGATCGAGAACCTCAGCGTCGGAGGCGAGGCGCGTCGAGGAGCGCCCCAGTTCGGGCGTCAGGGCATCGACGGTGATGCTCACGACCGGCCTCCTGTACTCGACGGTGCGCTACGCGCGGTCTCCTGATAGCACGAAACCCCGGTCACCTCGTGGTGGACCGGGGCCTCGGCAGAACCGTGTATCAGCTCGTGGGTGCGATGCCTACTGGCAGCTGTCGCACTGCAGCATGTCCATGGGGTCGACGGGAACGTCGTAGCCGCCCACGGTGTCGTTGTCGTTGTCCATTGCGGACCTCCTCTTGGTATGAATTCTCCGCCCCCGGCGGCTAGGGCTCTCACTATATACAGGGAATGACACGGTTGTCATTCCCCTAGATGTTGTGGTCTCGGCGTGTCGCGACAAGATGCGCGCACAGCGCCGCAGACAGCCCAGCGCCGTACTCTGAGAGCACCGCTCTCCTCACGCAAGGACACCATGCCGTCGCCCGATGCCTCCCGCCCGTCCCCTCGGGGTGCGGGGCGACCGCACCTGCCGGCGAGCCCCGTCGAGGAGGGCGTGCTCGTGGCCCGCTCGGCATTGCGCCTGGCCATCAAGAACCGCATCATCATGCTGACGCTGCGCGACGAGGAGCCGTGGCGGGACGAGGTCATGATCGAGCTCGCGCGGCGGGAGATCGAGACGCTCATGGCCGAGCTGACGCAGACCGCAGAGCGGCTCGAAGCGGCCAGCGCCGCGCCGCGCCGCGCTTTCGGGCTCTCCCGCCGCGCCGCCGCCAATGCGCGGCAGGACGCCGAGCATCAGCGCACGCGCGCCCGCATCCTGCGCGGCGTGGTCGACCGCCTGCGCGAGATCGAGGAGGACCCCGCCCAGACGCACGCCCTGCTCGCGGTCGCGCGCGAGGAGACCCTCGCCGAGCTCACCCAGGCGCGGCTCATCCCCGTCGGCGCCGAGCAGACCGAGGAGGAGCGGCGCGCGAGCATGGACGCCGTCAAGGAGGACCTGCGCGAGCAGCTCGCCCTGCAGCAGCTCAAAGATCTGCCCGAGGGGTACTGACGGGCGCAGGTTACTGCGAGGCGCAGGGTACTGAGTAGCGAGGGCGGGACTCGATCCCTACCGTGCCGCCTCGACGCCGCTGCGCGGCGCCGCGGACTGCGCGGTGGGGGCCCAGGAAGGTTCTCGGCGACACCCTGGATACCAATGCGAAGAGCCCCGCCGAGGCGGGGCTCTTCGCATTGGTAGCGAGGGCGGGACTCGAACCCGCGACACCACGATTATGAGCCGTGTGCTCTAACCACCTGAGCTACCCCGCCGGGTAGGCCTCCCGCATTGTGTGCGAGAGGGCCAGGGCCCCGAGTCAGGATTGAACTGACGACCCCTTCCTTACCATGGAAGTGCTCTACCACTGAGCTATCGGGGCGCGACCGTAGAGCCCGGAGGGCGAAACGGCACCGCAACAGATTAGCACTACGCTCCCGGCCCGATCGCACGCGTGTGGCGCGAGAAGCGAGGATGGAACCGTTTCCACATGGGGCGCGGTGGCCGTATCGTGGTCGTCATGCCTCACGAGAACACCGCGACTGCCACCCTGCCCTCCGGGCACCCCCGCGAGCTGGCTTCTGCCCCGGGCTCCGAGTGGTGGCGCTCCGCCGTCATCTACCAGATCTACCCGCGGTCGTTCGCCGACGCGTCGGGCGACGGCATCGGCGACCTCGCCGGCATCACGCAGCGGCTCGAGTCGCTCGCGAACCTCGGCGTCGACGCCGTCTGGCTCTCCCCCTTCTTCCGCTCGCCGCAGAAGGACGCCGGCTACGACGTCTCCGACTACTGCGACGTCGACCCCATCTTCGGCACCCTCGACGACTTCGACGCACTGCGCGACCGCGCGCACGAGCTGGGCCTGCGCGTCATCGTCGACCTCGTGCCCAACCACTGCTCGAGCGAGCACGAGTGGTTCCAGGAGGCCATGGCGGCCGGCCCCGGCTCACCCGAGCGCGATCGCTTCATCTTCCGCCCCGGCACGGGTGAGAACGGCGAGCTGCCCCCCAACAACTGGCACTCGATGTTCGGCGGCCCCGCGTGGACGCGCACGACCAACGCTGACGGCACCCCCGGCGACTGGTACCTGCACCTGTTCGACAGCACGCAGCCAGACTTCGACTGGACGAACCCGTGGGTGTGGGAGCAGTTTCGGCAGATCCTGCGCTTCTGGCTCGACCGTGGCGCAGACGGCTTCCGCGTCGACGTCGCCCACGGTCTCATGAAGGCCGAAGGCCTGCCCGACATCGAGGAGGCCGCCGAGGAAGACAGCGAGCTCGCCGAGGGCCTTATGGGCTCCCTCGAGGTTCCCTACTGGGGGCAGGACACCGTGCACGCCGTCTACCGCGACTGGCACGCCGTGCTCGCCGAGTACGAGGGCGACCGCGTGCTGTGCGCCGAGGCCTGGGTCGAGCCGCTCGCGAAGGCCGCCCTGTGGGTGCGCCCCGACGAGATGCACCAGGCCTTCAACTTCTCCTACCTCGCGACCCCGTGGCTCGCGCCGCGCCTGCGCGACGTCATCACCGAGTCGCTCGAGGCCTTCACGGGCGTGGGCGCGCCGAGCACGTGGGTGCTCTCCAACCACGACGTCGTGCGCCACGCGAGCCGCCTCGGCCTGGCCCCGCATGCGGCGGGCCCCGGCGCCGGCATCGGCCCGGCATCCTCTGACAAGCCGGATGCCGCTCTCGGGCTGCACCGCGCCCGCGCAGCCACGGCGCTCATGCTCGCACTGCCGGGCAGCGCCTACCTCTACCAGGGCGAAGAGCTCGGCCTGCCGGAGGTCATCGAGCTCGACGACGAGTACCGTCAGGACCCGTCGTTCCACCGCACCGGCGGGGAAGTGTACGGGCGCGACGGCTGCCGCGTGCCGATCCCGTGGGAGCCCGACGCTCCCGCCTTCGGCTTCAACACGACCGGCGAGAGCTGGCTGCCGCAGCCGGAGACGTTCGCGCGGTTCGCGCACGCCGCGCAGGCCGGCGTCGAGGGCTCGACGCTCGAGCTCTACCGTCTCGCGCTCGCGCTGCGCGCCGAGCACGGCTTCGGCCTCGGCACGCTGACCTGGCTCGAGGGGTACGCCGACGACGTGCTCGCCTTCCGCAACGGCGGCGTCACGGTCATCGCGAACCTCGGCGATGCTCCCGTCGAGCTGCCGGCCGGCGAGGTCATCCTCGCGAGCGACCCGCTCGAGGCCGGCGCCGTACCGAGTGACACGACCGTGTGGGTGGCCGCCTGAGGCTACGCCCGACTACCGGGCGTTCGTCCTAGCTCGCGTTCGTCGTGAGCCAGGCGAAGGGGTCGATCTCGATGCCGTCGATGGCGATCTCGAGGTGCAGGTGCGGCCCCGTGGAGAGCCCCGAATTGCCAACCGTGCCGACGAGAGTCCCCACCGGGATCTCCTGCCCGACCTTGAGTGGCGAGCTGTCCCACTCCATGTGGGCATACAGGCTTGTGACCCTCTGCCCGTTGATCGTGTGCGAGATCTCGACTCGGTAGCCGTACGACGTGTACTCGCCGACGCCGGTGACGACGCCGTCGGCGATCGCGTAGATGGGATTGCCCCCTCCGCCAAGCATGTCGAGGCCGCGGTGGTAGGACGAGCAGCCGAAGCAAGGGGCAACGCGGTCGCCGAAGCCCGAGCTGATGGGCACCGGATTCGGGAACGGCCACCGCACAGCACCCGTGCCGTTGGTCGAATACGAGAAGTTGCGAGTACCGTACTTGAGCCGCAGCATCTCGGCGTACGAGGTCACCGACCAGTCGTCGCGACTCGCGACCGGGGCGGCAACGCTCTCGGTCGGGGCGATCTCGAGCACCTGGTCCTCGACCATCTCCGGCGCCGGCTCGGCGGCGGCGGCCTCGGTCGACTCGAGCTCGTTGGTCGGGATGGCGGCGTAGGCGGCCGACGCCGGCTGAGCATCCGGATCGAAGAGGGCGCTGGGGTGCACGGAGGTGCCGATGAGAAGCGCAGCGGCCGCCGCCATGACGACGGGCGGGAAGGTCTTCTGGGCGACCCGCTTGCCGAGGCGGGTGCGGGCGGGCGCTGACGCGGTGGCGGGCGGGCGGCTGGCCGGGGTGCGCGTCGCCACGCTGCGGCGACCGCGCGATGAGGCGGGATGCACGGGGCCGACCACGGCGGACGGCTCGGGTGCGCTCGGTGCTGACGCGGTCGGTGCCGTCGCGACCGAGGCCGCCGCGCTCGAGGCCGGGCTGGCCTGCAGCGCGGAAGCCTCGGCCGCCGTGTCGTCGACCGCGTCGAGCGGTGCGGTCGCCACATCGGCGGGGTCGATCGGAGCGGGAGGCGCGGCGGGCGAGGCAACCGCAGGAGTCGCGCGTGCATCGGCCTTCGCGCGACGGTCCTTGCGCCCACCGGCACGACCGCGGCGGCGCGAACTCGACTTCTCCGCCTCGCGCAAGGCACGACGGCTGAGGGGCGCGGGCGTCGTGGAGACGGCCTCGAGCGGAACCTCGACGGGCTGAGTTGCCGGGGATTCCTCACCAAATGTGAAGCCGAGGGATTGCAGGGTTCCGGGGAGGGCGGTGGCGTCCGTCTCGGGGGCGCTGTTCCGCGGCTGCAGCTCGTCTGTCACGGGTATCGGTAGGCCTTGATCACATCTCTAGTCGGGTTCTGGAACTCGAACGTGGGTAGTGGACCTTCTCGGGAAAGAGACACGGTCAACCTCCGCGATTATCACGGATTGATAAAGAGTAACCGCTCCGAGGCGATTCGACCAGTCCATGAATCTTGTTCGCAGACTCTGCTCACCGGCTTCACGGGCCGTCAGACCCACCGGCATCGACCTGGATCAGGAGGGGTTCGAGCACAGCGGCCAGCTCGGGGTGAGCCGCGAGCAGGAACGCCGTGCTGGGCCGCGGCACCCCGAGGCCACTCACGCGCGCGCCAGCCTCCTCGGCGATGAGCGCGCCCGCCGCGTGATCCCACGGGTTGAGGGTGCGCTCGAAGTAGCCGTCGACGCGACCCGCCGCGACGGCGCACAGGTCGAGCGAGGCGGTGCCCATGCGGCGGATGTCACGCACGCGCGAGAGCAGACGGGCGACGACCGCGCCCTGCTCAGCGCGAACAGCTGCGTCGTAGGCGAAGCCCGTCGCGAGCAGGGTGCGCTCGAGGGAGTCGGGCTGAGCGACGCGCAGCGGCTGCTCGCCGAGGAACGCTCCCCCGCCAGCGGAGCCGGTGAAGAGCTCGCCCGTCGCCGGGTTGACGACCGCACCGGCGAGGGCCGTCCAGCTCTGCGGGTCGGGCTCGCCCTCGACCACCGCGATGCTCACGGCGTAGTGCGGGATGCCGTAGAGGAAGTTGACCGTGCCGTCGATCGGGTCGACGACCCAGGTGAGGCCGCTCGTGCCGCCTCCGCCCCCCGACTCCTCACCGAGGAACGCGTCGTCGGGCCGCAGCTCGAGCAGTCGGCTGCGGATGAACGACTCGGTGTCGCGGTCGACCTGCGTCACGACATCCACCGAGGAGGACTTCACATCGGCGACCTCGACGATGCCGCGGCGCGCCTCGGCGACCCGCTCGGCGGCCTCCACGGCGATGCCGCGGGCGATGGCGAGGAGCGAGGTGTCGGTCATGGGTGGCGAGTGAGGGATTCGAACCCCCGAAGGCTGAGCCGTCTGATTTACAGTCAGATCCCTTTGGCCGCTAGGGTAACTCGCCGGGTGCGCGCCCGACCGATGTGGTCACCGAGCGGAAGCGCGAGTCAAGGATACAAGAGGTACGAGCCTCGTGTGACCATCGCGAGACGGTCTCACGGCACCGCATCCGCGGCGGCCTGCGCGTAGAACGCGGAGCGCGTCGCGACGGCGTCGAGGTAGCTGCTCGCCGAGTTGTAGGCGGCGATGCCCGCCCGCCACGACTCCTCGTCGCCGAGGGTCGGCGTCGCGCGGCACAGGTAGTTGGCGGCGGCGAGCGACGCGTCGTCGATGTTGTGCGGGTCGGCCAGCCCATCGCCGCTCGCGTCGACGAACCAGTTGGCCCAGCTGCCCGGGATGAACTGCATGGGGCCGACGGCGCGATCGAACTCGTCGTCACCGTCGATGGCGCCGCCGTCGGTGTCGGGGATGAGCGCGGTCGTCGACCCATCGAGAGCGATGCCGATGATGGGCGGGCTCACGGTGCCGTCATCGGCGATGGATGCTCCGCCATAGCTGCCGTGCCGCGACTCGACCCAGCCGATGCCGGCGAGCGTGTTCCAGCCGAGGTCGCACTCGGGCCGCTCGCCGCGCTTCGCGATCGCGGCGCCGGCGTAGGCGGCGAGCGCCCGCTCCGGTATGCCCGTCTCGGCGGCGACGGCGGCGAGCCACTCGGGGTCGGCGAGGCCCGCGACCCCGGGGCGCGGGGGCTCAGAGGCCCCGGGGGGCACCTCGGCAGGGGCCGCCCAGCGCGGTGCGGGCGCGGCCTCGGTGGGGGCGGGTGGGGCCGCATCCCCACCGCCGTCGCGCGGAGCGAGCACGAGGGAGATGAGGAGCGCGAGCACGAGACCGCCCGCGAGCAGCCCGCCGATGAGCGTGGCGAGGGCGCGGCGCGAGAGCATGCGCCATTCCACCATGCGCACCTGACGCGAGACCGACCGGCAGCCCGGGGTGGCGGCTACCATGGGCGAATGGCTGATTCCTCATTCGACATCGTGAGCAAGGTCGACAAGATGGAGGCGGAGAACGCCGTCAACCAGGCGCAGAAGGAGATCGCGCAGCGCTACGACTTCAAGGGCGTGGGCGCGTCGATCGAGTGGAGCGGCGAGAGGCTGCTGCTCAAGGCGAGTGCCGAGGAGCGCGTCAAGGCCGTGCTCGAGGTGCTCGAGTCGAAGATGATCAAGCGCGGCATCGGCATCCGCAGCCTCGACACGGGTGAGCCGTACGCGAGCGGCAAGGAGTTCCGCATCGAGGTGGGGCTCAAGAACGGCATTTCGAGCGAGGACGCGAAGAAGATCGCGAAGATCATCCGCGACGAGGGGCCCAAGAGCGTCAAGAGCCAGATCCAGGGCGACGAGCTGCGCGTGCAGTCGAAGAGCCGCGACGACCTGCAGTCGGTCATCGCGCTGCTCAAGGGCAAAGACCTCGACGTGGCGCTGCAGTTCGTCAACATGCGCTGACATTTCGTGACGAGTGACTTCGGCGGTCACCCGCGTGGCAGCCGGGAGTACGGGCGCCTGCTCGCCGCGCTCTTCGTCGCGGGCATCGCGACCTTCACGCAGCTGTGGTCGGCGCAGGGCGTGCTGCCGCAGATCGCACGCGACCTCGAGGTCGGGCCCGCGACCGCCGCACTCACGGTGTCGGGCACGACGGCGGGGCTCGCCCTCGCCGTGCTGCCGTGGTCGTGGGTCGCCGATCGCATCGGCCGGCTCGCCGCGATGCGCATCGCACTCGTCAGCGCGAGCGCCCTCGGGCTTCTCGCGCCGCTCGCGCCGAGCATCGAGCTGCTCGTCGGAATCCGCATCGTCGAGGGCGTCGCCCTCGGAGGCCTCCCTGCGGTCGCGCTCACCTACCTGAGCGAGGAGGTCGACCGGCGGCACGCGGCGGTCGCCGCCGCGACCTACGTCGCGGGAACGAGCGTCGGCGGCCTCACGGGGCGGCTCGTCGCGGCGCCGGTCGCCGAGCTGAGCGACTGGCGCGGAGGGCTCGCCGCCGCCGCGGCCGTCGCCGCGGTCGCGGCGGTCGTGTTCCTCGTTCTCGCCCCGCGGGCTCGCGGCTTTCAGCCGGGCACCGTGCGCGGCGCGCGGCACATCGTCTCGGTCGTGCGCACGCTCGCGCGCGATCGTGTGGTCGTGGCTCTGTGGCTGCAGGGTGCGCTCCTCATGGGCGCGCTCGTCACGATGTACAACTATCTGGGCTTCCACCTCGAAGAGGCGCCGTTCGGGCTCCCGCCCGCGGTCGCGTCGCTGCTCTTCACCGCCTACCTCGCCGGTACGCTCTCCTCGCGCATGGCGGGCGCCCTCGTGGAGCGGGTGGGCCGACGAGGCGTGCTTCTCGCCTCCGGCGCGCTCGTGCTCGTGGGCGCGCTGCTCACCCTGGCGCCCGTGCTCGCGGTCGTCATCGTGGGTCTCGTCGCCCTCACCGCCGGGTTCTTCGCCGGCCACGCCGTGGCCTCCGGGTGGATCGGAGCGCGCGCGAGGGTGGGGCGGGCCCAGGCCGCGAGCATCTACACGCTCAGCTACTACGCCGGGTCGAGCGCCGCCGGCTGGCTCGGCGGCGTGCTGTTCGTGGTCGGCGACTGGCCCGCGGTGGTGGCGCTCGTCGTGGCGCTCGCGGGCTCGGCCACTCTCGCGGCGGCGATCGCCGCACGGGAGTCCCCGGCCGCGACCGATGCCGCTCAGTAGACTGCGCGCATGGTGGACGAGGGCACGGGGAGCGGCGCCGGAGCCGTGATCGTCGCGATCGTCGCCGGGCTGCTGCTGCTCACGATCGTGACGATCGCGCTCGTCTCGCTCGTGATCGTGCCCCGCAATCGTCGACCGCAGAGCGCGCTCGCCTGGCTGCTGCTCATCTACATCCTGCCGATCGTCGGCTTCCTGCTCTTCCTCACGCTCGGGTCTCGGCGGCTGCCCAAGCGCCGCCGAGAGAAGCAGGTGGAGATCAACCAGTACATTCTCGACACGACGGTCGGTATGGACCAGGTGTCGACGAACGAGCCCTGGCCGCCGTGGCTCATGCCGATCGCGCAGCTCAACCGCAACCTGGGTTCGATGCCTCTCGTGGGCGGCAACTCTGCCGAGCTCATCGCCGACTACACGGAGTCGCTGCGGTCGATGACGGAGGAGATCGACGCGGCAACCCGGTCGGTGCACGTCGAGTTCTACATCATGTCGGTCGATGAGGAGACCGAGCCGTTCTTCGCCGCCCTCGGGCGCGCTGTCGATCGCGGCGTCACGGTGCGCGTGCTGTTCGACCATGTGGCCTCGTTGCGCGTGCGCGGGTATCGCAGCATGCTGCGTCGCCTCGACGCGATCGGCGCCCTGTGGCACCGGATGCTCCCCGTGCGCCCGTGGCGGGGCCAGTACCAGCGACCCGACCTGCGCAACCACCGCAAGTTCCTCATCGTCGACGGGCGCGTGGCCTTCACGGGGTCGCAGAACCTCATCGAGCGCACCTACCACCGCGGCCCCCACTGGTCGGGTCGACTGGAGTGGAAGGAGCTCATGGTGCGGTTCGAGGGGCCGATCGTCGCCGGTGTCGACGCTCTGTTCGCGACGGACTGGTACAGCGAGACGGATGAGCTGCTGTTGCGGGAGACTCCGGCGGTCGTGGAGGCCGACCCGACGCGCATTCTGGACGCCCAGGTGGTGCCGAGCGGGCCGGCGTTCGAGGGCGAGAACAACCTGCGGCTCTTCAACTCTTTGCTGTATGCGGCGCAGGAGCAGATTCAGATCTGCTCGCCGTACTTCGTGCCGGACGAGTCGATGCTGTACGCGATCACGACGGCCGCGCAGAGCGGGCTCGACGTGCAGCTCTTCGCGTCGGAGATCGGCGATCAGCCGCTCGTGTTCCACGCCCAGCGCTCCTACTACGAGGAGCTGCTGCGGGCGGGGGTGCGCATCTGGCTGTACCGCGCACCCACGGTGCTGCACGCGAAGCACTTCACGATCGACGACCAGGTGGCCGTGATCGGCTCGAGCAACATGGATATGCGCTCGTTCAGCCTCAACCTCGAGGTGTCGGTCATGGTGCGGGGGGCGAGCATCATCAGCGAGCTGCGGGCGATCGAGCAGTCCTATCGCGACAACTCTCGCGAGCTCACGCTGGAGGACTGGATGCGCCGGCCTCGCCATATGCGCATCTTCGACGACCTCGCGCGCGTGACGGCGACCGTGCAGTAGCGACGGCGCGGCCGCGAGCGTAGGGTGCCCCCATGACGCAGAAGACCCTGCCGACCGATGTGCCCGTCGAGGAGTTCCTCGCGACGCTCGACGCTCGACGCAGCGCCGAGGGCGCCGAGCTCGTGGAGGTGTACCGCGCCGCCACGGGCGCGGAGCCCGTCATGTGGGGCCCGTCGATCGTGGGGTTCGGCCAGTACACCTATCGCTATGCGAGCGGGCACGATGGCGTCTGGCTGCGCACGGGGTTCTCTCCCCGCAAGGCCAAGCTCTCCCTGTACGGGCTCACCGAGCACCCCGACTCGCCCCCGCTGCTCGACCGCCTCGGGCCGCACACCGCCGCTGTCGCGTGCGTCTACGTCACGCGACTGTCGGTCATCGACCTGGACGTGCTGCGCGAGCTGGTCGCCCTCGGCTGGACGACGACCGCCGACTCCGCCGTCTGACGCGGATGCTCAGTCGCGGGAGATGCGGATCATCTCGTCGCGCGGCACGACCTTGATGCGCTCGCGGCCCTGCTTCTCGCCGAGCGACACCTCGTGGGCATCGAGACGGTGCCACCCGTCGAGGTTCGTGTACAGCACGCCGCGACCGTCGAGCAGATCGGTCACCGCCTGCTCGGCAGGCTCGGCGGGAGTCCACCACGAGCTCTGATCCTTCACCAGGTGCTGGATCGTCTCCATCGCGTCGCTTTTGGTGTGACCGATGAGCCCCACCGGGCCGCGCTTGATCCAGCCCGTTGCGTACACGCCCGGCAACTGGTCGTTGTCGTCGCCGAGCACCTGACCCTCGTGATTCGGGATCACGCCGTGACGCTCATCGAACGGGATGCCGTCGAGCGGCGACCCGAAGTAACCGACCGCGCGATACAGGGCCTGCACCTCGACCTCGCGGAACTCGCCCGTGCCGCGCACACCGCCCTGGCCGTCCGGCTCCGTGCGCTCGTACCGGAAGCCGCTCACCGCACCATCCGTCGTCAGCACCTCCACGGGGCGCGCGTAGAAGTGCAGGTGCAAGCGCCGAGACGCGCTTCCCGTCTCCCGGCTGCGCCACTGCGTGAAGATGCGGTCGATGACCGTCAGCTGCTTGTTCGACGTGATCGCGTCGCGCGAGGCCGGGTCGTGATCGAAGTCCTCCTCGTGCACGATCATGTCCACGTCGCGCAGCTCGCCGAGTTCTCGCAGCTCCAGGGGCGTGAACTTCACCTGCATCGGGCCGCGGCGCCCGAACACGTGCACATCCGTCACGGGTGATGCCTGGAGGCCCGCGTACACGTTCTCGGGCACCTCCGTCGGCAGCAGATCCTCCGGGTGCTTCGCGAGCATGCGCGCGACATCGAGCGCCACGTTGCCGTTGCCGACGACCGCCACCGACTGCGCCTCGAGCGGCCACTCGCGCGGAACATCAGGATGCCCGTCGTACCAGCTGACGAAGTCAGCGGCACCGTAGCTGCCGTGCGCGTCGATGCCGGGCAGCTCGAGTGGAGCATCCCGCACCGCGCCCGTCGAGAAGATGACCGCGTGATAATGCCGCTTGAGGTCGTCCAGCGTGATGTCGGCGCCGTACCGCACGTTGCCGAAGACGCGGATGTCACCCGAATCCAGCACCTCGCGCAGCGCATTGACGATGCCCTTGATGCGCGGGTGATCAGGGGCGACCCCGTAGCGCACGAGCCCGTACGGTGCGGGCAGCTGCTCGAACAGGTCGATCGAGACCTCGAACGCCCGATCGTGCTTGAGGAGGAGGTCGGCGGCGTAGATGCCGGCGGGGCCGGCGCCCACGATGGCGAGCCTGAGCTTGGTCATGTGAAGTAGAGCACTTTCTGGATCGGCGGAGGCGGCGGAGCCACGAGGATCGAGACTACTTGCTGCGGTCGACGACGGCTTCCGCGAACTTGGTGAGGGCCTTCGTGACCGGGCTCGGCGGCAAGGGCGCGAGCGCGGCGACGGCGTCATCCGCCCAGCGGCGCGCCTCGTCGAGCGTCTCCTCCGTCACGGGGTGGGCGCGCAGCTCGGCGATCGCCGCGGCGAGCTCCTCCTCGGTGCCACCAGCCACGACGTGCCGCTCGATGCGGTCCAGCAGGTCGGCGGCACTCGCGTCGCTCTGCGCAGCACGGCGCAAGTAGAGCAGAGGCAGGGTCGCGACGCCGCTGCGCAGGTCAGTGCCCTGCGCCTTGCCCGTCTCCGACTCCGGCTCGGCCAGGTCGATGACGTCGTCGATGAGCTGGAAGGCGACACCGATCTTCTCGCCGAAGACCACGACGGGCTCGGCGTACTCCTCCGGTGCTCCCGAGAAGATGACGCCCATCTGCGCCGCCGCGGAGATGAGCGACCCGGTCTTGTCGGCGAGCACCTGCAGGTAGTGGTCGATCGGGTCGTCCTCGAGACGCGGGCCCACCGTCTCGTGAAGCTGGCCGAGGCACAGGCGCTCGAAAGTGTCGGCCTGCAGCTTGATCGCGCCCTCGCCGAGGCTCGCGACGAGCTTGCTCGCACGTGCGAACAGCAGGTCGCCCGTGAGGATCGCCACCGAGTTGCCCCACACGCTCTGCGCGCTCGGAACCCCGCGGCGCATCTCCGCCTCGTCCATGACGTCGTCGTGGTAGAGCGACGCCAGGTGGGTGATCTCGATCGCCTGCGCTGCCGTGATGACCGCAGCGTTGTTGCCCTCGCCCAGCTGGGCGGTGAGGAGCGTCAGCACGGGGCGGATGCGCTTGCCCCCCGCCTCGAGCAGGTAGCGGGAGGCGACATCCGCCATGTCATCGGCGAAGCTCACCTCGCGCAGCAGGCCCGCCTCGACCTCCGCGAGGCCCTCCTCGATCGCGTCGGCGAAGCGCCGCTCCTCGCTCGAGGCGAAGAGCTTCTCGCCGAGGCCCAGCGACGCGCTGAGCGTCTTGCTGCGGCGGGCGAGGGGAGTGCCGTGGGTCACCGGATCTGCCGATCTGTCGAGAGGAAGGAGGCTACAGCGCCGTGAAGGACGAGGACGCGGCCGCATCGGTCGAGGTGCTCGACTCGGTCGAGCGCGCTCGGCGCTGAGCGACGGACGCGCGGATCGCCGCATTGGCCGGCTTGCGGCCACGATGCAGAGCGACGACGCCCGTCGTGAGGTTACGGTACGCGACTCGCGTGAATCCCGCACCGCGCAACCACTGGCTCAACCGGGTCTGGTCTGGCCAGTCCTTGATCGAGTCGAAGAGATAGCGGTACGCCTCGGGGTTCGAGCTTGCCGCACCCGCCACGAGAGGCATGACGTAGCGCAGGTAGGCGAAGTAGCCAGCGCGTACGACCCCGACGGGGGGCCGCGAGAACTCGCAGATCACGAGCCGCCCGCCCGGCTTGAGCACGCGGTACATCTCGGCGAGCGCCACCTGCGGGCGCTGCACGTTGCGCAGGCCGAAGCTGATCGTCACCGCATCGAACTCGTCATCACCGAACGGCAGCTTCTCGGCATCGCCCTGCACGAACTCGAGGCCCGGGTGCCGTCGTCGGCCCTCCTCGACCATGCCCTGCGAGAAGTCGAGGGCGATGACCTTCGCACCCGACTTGGAGAGAGCCGCAGCGCTCGTGCCCGTGCCCGCCGCGATGTCGAGGATGCGCTCCCCCGGCTGGGGGGCGACCGCCCGGCCCGTCGCCGCGCGCCACAGGCCCGCGTTGCCGACCGACAGCACGGCATTCGTGCGGTCGTATCGGCGCGCCACGCCGTCGAACATCGCCGCGACCTCGCGCGGCGTCTTCGTCAGGTCTGCCCTCGTCACACACCGAGTCTAGTGAGCGGTCGCCCGGGGTTGACCGTGAGCCGCCTGGGCAGGCGTCGAGTGCGCAACAGCAGCGCAGGAAGCGCAGAGTACGCTCGATCCGTGCCCTCCCCCGCTGCGCCCGCGGCGCATCCTGCCGCCACCGTGCTGCGAGTCGTCACCGAGATCGTGCCCGACCCCGGGCCGCTCCTGCCCTACGCGGAACCGGGCAGCCCTCTGCTCGCTCTGCGTCGCGGCGACGGCATCGTCGGCGTGGGAGAAGCGCTGCGGCTCGACTACCGGGGCCCCGACAGGATTGCCGACGCCGCCGCCCAGTGGCGCGCAGTGAGCGGCCTCGCTCACGTCGACGACCCGGTGCGCCGTCCCGGCACGGGACTCGTCGCGTTCGGCACCTTCGCCTTCGCCGACGACTCGGGCGCCACGAGCGCGCTCATCGTGCCCGAGCTCATCGTCGGCCGCCATGAGGGAGTCTCCTGGGTCACGCGCCTGAGCGTCGAGCAGGACGGCCTCGAACCCGTCTCCACTCCCCAGGCGCAGCCGATCGGCGAGCGCCCGCGCGCCACGCTCGCCGCCTCGAGCCTCAGCCGCGACGCCTTCATGGGCGTCGTCTCCGACGCCCTCACGCGCATCCGCGGCGGAGAGCTCGAGAAGGTCGTCATCGCCCGGGATGCGACCGCCCGCATTCCTGCCGACAGTGACCGTCGCGCGCTCGTCGACGAGCTCGCCCAGGCCTACCCCGACTGCCTCACCTTCGCCGTCGACGGCCTCTTCGGCGCGAGCCCCGAGACCCTCGTCAACGTGCACGCCCGCGAAGCGAGCGCGCGCGTGCTCGCGGGCAGCACCGCGCGAGGAGCCAACGCCGCCGACGACGCCGCCGCCGCCGCGACGCTCGCGACGAGCACGAAAGACCTCGACGAGCACGCCTTCGCCGTGCAGAGCGTGCTGCAGTCGCTGCGCCCCCATGCGCGCGCCGTCACGGCGAGCGAACTGCCCTTCACCCTCAAGCTGCCCAACCTCTGGCACCTCGCCACCGACGTCGCGATCGAGCTCGGCGAGCAGTCCAGCGCGCTCGACCTCGTCGCCGCGCTGCACCCCACCGCGGCCGTCGCGGGATCACCGACCGCCGACGCCCTCGCCCTCATCGCCGCGCTCGAACCCTTCGACCGCGGTCGCTACGCGGCACCCGTCGGTTGGATCGACCAGGACGGCGACGGCGAGTGGGTCATCGCACTGCGCTGCGCCACCGTCGACGCCGAAGGGCTGCTCACCGCGCATGCCGGTGCCGGCATCGTCGCCGACTCCGACCCCGAGGCCGAGCTCGCCGAGACGCGCATGAAGTTCCGGCCGATTGCCGACAGTCTGCGGTAGGGCTTACGAGTCGGCGAGACGCTGCTTCTCGAGCTCGACGTCGAAGTCGGCCGTCGGCCACTGCGGGTCGAGGTCGCGCAGAGCGGACAGCAGCAGGGTCTGCACCGCGAGCCGGGCATACCACTTGCGGTCGGCGGGCACGATGAACCAGGGCGCGTGGTCGGCATCCGTGCGCTGGATGGCGAGCTCGTAGGCGCGCTCGTACTCGGCCCAGAGCATCCGCTCATCGATGTCGCCCGGGTTGTACTTCCAGTGCTTGTCGGGGCGGTCCAGCCGCTCGGCGAGGCGCTCCTGCTGCTCATCCTTCGAGATGTGCAGCATGACCTTGACGATGCTCGTGCCGCTGTCGGCGACGCGGCGCTCGAACTCAGTGATGTCGTCGTAGCGCTGCTCGATCTCGTCGGCGGGAGCGAGCTCGCGCACGCGCCCGATGAGCACGTCCTCGTAGTGGGAGCGGTCGAAGACGCCGATCTTGCCGACGGCGGGCAGCTGCTTCTCGACGCGCCACAGGAAGTGGTGGCTGAGCTCCTCCTCAGTGGGGCGCTTGAACGCTGCCAGCTGAACACCCTGCGGGTCGACGGAGCCGATGACGTGGCGCACGATGCCGCCCTTGCCCGCCGTGTCCATGGCCTGGATGACGAGCAGCACGCGGCGCGTCTCACCGGCGGTGCTCGCGGCATGGAGCCGCTCCTGCAGGGTGCTCAGCTCGTCGACACCATCGGCGAGCGCCTTCTCACCGTCGGCCTTGTCACCGTCGAAGCCGGGAGTGGAGCGCGTGTCGATGTCGCGCAGTCGCACGTCGGCGGGGGCCCGCAGCAGTTCGTCCATGGCCCGAGGCTACCCGCCCGTCATTCGGCGGTCAGTCGCTCAGTGGCACGTCGACGAGGAGGCGGGGCTCGGGCGCAGTGAGGGCGTCATCGAGCTCGGCGCGCGTCGTCACCTTCCGGTAGGCCCACCCGCCGGCCGCGGCGAGCGCCGCGAGGTCGACGGCGTGGGGCGTGCGCATGACCCGCTCGAAGTCGTCGGCGGGCGCGGTCGCGGCCACTTCGAGCTCGTCGAAGATCGTGCCGCCGCCGTCGTTGCCGACGATGACGTGCAGCCGCAGATCGTCGGGCAGGGGGGCGAGCAGTGCGCCAGCGTCGTGGAGGAGGGCGAGGTCGCCGAGGAGCACGCGCGTCGTGCCGGGCGTCGCCGTCGTCTCGACGTCGGCGGCGCCGAGCGCCATGCCCGTCGCCGTCGACACCGTGCCGTCGATGCCCGCGAGCCCGCGGTTGGCGTGCACCGGAATCGCCTTGCCGGGCACGATCGCGTCGGCGACGCGGATGAGCCGGGATGCCGCCAGCACGAGTCGATCGTGCGGCCAGGTGGCCGCCCACACGGCGCGCACGAGCATCCGCCGGTCGACGGGTGCGCGCAGCACCGCCAGCTCGGCGGAGGCGAAGGCGGCGCGCACGCCTCGGTCGCTCGAGACGGCGAGCGAGAGGTCGGGAGCCGGGTCGCCGGGCTCCTGCGACTCGAGCACGGCGCGCGACATGCTCACCCAGCCACCGACCCAGCGCCGCACGACCGCGCGATCGGGGGCGCCCTGCACGCGCACCCCGTCCACGATGCGCGCGCGATGGCCGGGGTTGTACGCCTCGACGCCGGGGGTGCGCACGACGATCGTCTCGACGTCGCCGCGTTCCAGCAGGGCGGGCACCTCGCGACTGAGGGTCGGGTGGCCGAGAACGATCGCCCGGCCGACGGCCTCGCCGTGCGGCCCGCGCAGCACGTCGCGGTAGGCGACGACGAGGTGGCGGCCGAAGCGTGCGCCGCTCGATACTTCCGCGATGAGCGGAGCACCCAGATCGACGGCGAGCTGCTCGGCGGCCGGTCCGGCGCCGTGGCCTGCGATGACGACGGTCGCGTCGTCGGGCACGAGGTCGAGCGTCAGCCCCGGCTCGGTCGGCGGCGCGTCCTCCGCAGCGGCTGGGGCATCGATGCGGTCGGGCACGAGGATGCTCCCGCTCAACGGTTCGCGGTACGCGAGGTTGAGGTGCACAGGGCCCTCGGCGCTCGCCCTGACCGCGAGGGCGGCAAGGGTGCGAGCATCCTCGCGCTCACCGGGCGCGCCCGTCGGGGCGGGAGCATCCCAGTCGGCGCGCACGAGATCGCCGAAGATACCCGGCTGGACGGTCGTCTGATTGCTGCCGATGCCGCGCAGCTCGGCGGGACGGTCGGCGGTCAGCACGATGAGCGGAACGCCCGAGTGGTGGGCTTCGAGGACGGCAGGATGCAGGTTGGCGACCGCGGTGCCCGAGGTGCACACGATCGCGACCGGCCGGCCGGTCTGCACGGCGAGGCCGAGGGCGGTGAATCCGGCGACGCGCTCGTCGATGCGCACCGTGACGCGAAGGTGCCCTGCACGCGCGAAGGCGGCGGCGGCGAGAGCGAGGGCCTGCGAGCGCGAGCCGGGGCTCAGCACCACATCGGCGACCCCGTGCGCCACGAGGCCCTCGAGCAGGGCCGCCGCGGACGCCGAGGCCGGCGAGTCAGCGCTCAGCGGGGGGAGGGTTGTCATCGTCGAGATCGGCGAGCTCCTGCTCGAGACGGCGCAGGCGCTCGTCCTGCTCGGCACGGCGTGCCACCTCGTCGCGGCCGAGGGTACCGAGGAACGCCGGATCGTCGTCGGGAGCGACCGTGCGGCTCGTGCGGCCGGGGCCACGCCGCGCCTTGCCGACGATGAGCCACAGGATGCCGCCGAGCACGGGGAGGACGACCACGAGCACGGCCCACGCCGCCTTCGGCATCGCTCGGACGCGCCCACGGTCGGTGAGCAGGACGTCAACGAGCGTGTAGACCGTGAAGGCGACGGCCACCACCACGAGCACGACGATGACTCTGGGCATGCCCCTACTGTAGTCATCCGCACTGGGCGGCGCCCGAGAGCGGCCCGTGCGCAGCCTGCACCCTGGTCGCGCTCGTAGACTGGGAGCATGAGCCCCTGGATCGCCTACAGCCTCCTGCGGTTCGGACTGTTCGGCGGCGTCCTGGCGCTCCTTCTGCTCGCACAACTCGAGTGGTGGTGGGCGGCGATCCTCGCCACGATCATCGCGTTCACGGTCTCGTACATCTTCTTCCCCGGCCTGCGCCACGCGGTCGCCGCCGACCTCGCCGCCCGTCGCACGCGCGAGACGCCGGAGGACCCCGACGCCGACGCCGAGGACGCGGCGCTCGGGAATCGCTGACCGCGGCGCGCGGTACGGGTGCGGTTCGCGCGGCTGGCGGTAAGGGTTTCGTAAGCTCGCGCGCTGTCGGCTCGACCGGGCGGGCGCCTAGATTCTCCTCATGACCTCTCCCGCGCCCCTTCTGCGACTGGCTACCCTCGCGACCGCCCTGGCCCTCGTGGTCGCCGGCTGCACACCGGTCGACGATCCCACGGCCGACCCGTCGAGCACGGTGACTCCCGCGCCCGGCGCGAGCGAGCCGATGGACGACGACGGGGACGACGATGCTCCGGATGCCGGGGCCGGCTCGAGCGGGGACGCCGCGCAGGCAGGCGCCTACGTCGAGTACCGCGACGGCATCATCGAGGAGACCGCCGGCTCGAAGGCACTCTTCTTCCACGCGCCGTGGTGCCCGCAGTGCCGTGCGCTCGAGGAGAGCATCCTCTCGGGGGAGATTCCCGACGACCTGACGATCATCAAGGTCGACTTCGACACCGCGACGGGCCTGCGCCAGCAGTACGGCGTGACGATCCAGACGACGATCGTGTTCGTCGACGACGACGGCGCGGCGCTCGCGACCGAAGTGCTGTACTCCGACACGACCCTCGACGCCCTCGTGGCGGCGGCGCCCTAGGCTCGCGGCGTGGAAGGGCTCGCTCTCGTCAGCCTCGCCGCCGGCGTCCTCACCGTCGCGGCGCCGTGCGTGCTGCCGCTGCTGCCGATCATCATCGGCGGCTCGATCGTCGCCGACGACGCCGGCTCGACCCGGGCACGAGTGCGCCCCTACGTCATCGCGGGCTCGCTCGCGGTGAGCGTCATCGCCTTCACCCTGCTGCTGAAGGCGACGACGGCGCTGCTCGGCATTCCCACCCAGGTGTGGCAGATCGTCTCGGGCGTCATCGTCATCCTGCTCGGCATCAACCTGCTCGCGCCGAGCCTGTGGGAGCGAGTCTCGACGCGCCTCGGCCTCGGCGAGCGCAGCAACCGCGCGCTCGACGGCTCGGTGCAGCGGCAGAGCATCGGCGGCGACATCCTCACGGGGGCGGCGCTCGGGCCCGTCTTCTCCAGCTGCAGCCCCACCTACGCGCTCATCGTGGCGACCGTGCTGCCGGTCTCCTTCGCCGAGGGCGTGCTCTACGTCGCCCTGTACGCCGTCGGACTGGCGATTCCGCTGCTGCTCATCTCGCTCGCCGGCCGGGGGGCCGCACGCCGGCTGGGGTGGCTCGCGGACCCACGCGGCTGGTTCCGCCGCACGATGGGGGTGCTGTTCATCATCGTGGGTGTCGTCGTCATCGTCGGGGCCGACAAGGCTCTGCAGACCCTCATCCTCGACCTCGGCTGGTACAACCCCATCGCCGAGTTCGAAGGGGTGCTGCGGGGTGAGTGACCGTGGCGCCTGAGGCAGGGGGGATGGCGGAGCCGGGGGGCTCCGCAGGCGGGGTCGCGTCGTCGGGTCGCGACCCCGCCTCATCGGCGCTCAGCCGCCCGCTCGATGGTCGACGCGTGCTCGTGGTCGACGACGACCCGACGTTGCTCGAGATCGCCGCGACCTACTTGAGCGCGGCGGGCGCGACGGTGGCGACGGCGCCCGATTCGGTGCGCGCGTTGCGCTCTGCGGAGGAGTCGGAACCCGACCTCGTCGTGCTCGACCGCATGATCCCGGGGGTTGACGGGCTCGAAGTGGCGCGACGACTGCGGGAGCGCTCGACCGTGCCGATCATCATGCTCACGGCTCTCGGCGAGGCCGAGCACCGCATCGAGGGCCTCGAGGCCGGGGTCGACGACTATCTCGCGAAGCCGTTCTCGCCGCGCGAACTGGTGCTGCGCGCCGAGGCGCTCCTGCGCCGCTCGACCGCGAACCGGGAGGTGGACGGCGACGTGACCCTGGGGCGCCTGCACCTCGACGCCGCTGCTCGCACGATCAGTCTCGACGGCGCTCCGCTGGCCCTCACCGCCCGCGAGCACGACCTGCTCGCGCACCTCGTGCGCCGCCCCGGCCGCACACTGCGTCGCGACGAGCTGCTCGAAGAGGTCTGGGGCTGGACGATCGGCGACGTGTCAACGATCACTGTGCACGTGCGGCGATTGCGCGAGAAGGTCGAGCAGGACCCTTCGCACCCGCGCATCATCACGACCGTGTGGGGGGTCGGCTACCTGCTCGACCCGGCTGGCCTCGATCCGGCTGGCCCCGATCCTGCCGACCTCGATCCTGCCAACCTCGAGTCCGCGGGCCACGACCCTGCCCCGACCGACGCCGAGGGGGCTGAGTCGCCATGACGATCGCCGACTACGTGCAGGTTGTGGGCTTCGCGGCGGGCAGCGCCCTCGTCGCGGGGCTTCTCGCGGCCGTCGTGTTGCGGCTCGCGCGCCGGGCGCCCCTCGTCGTGCACGTCATCGTCATCGTCGCTGCCGCCGTCGGCGCCGTCGCCGGCGGCATCGCCCTTACCGCGGGCGGCATGTACATCAACGACTCCGACACGATGGTCGCCCTCTCGGTGACGGCGGCGAGCGGCGTCGTCTCCCTCGCGATGGCGCTCCTCCTCACCCTGGCGCTCTCGCGGGATGCCCGGGGCCTCGGCCGCGATGCCCGCCGGCTCGGGGCGGGCGACACCGTCGAGCCGGCACGCCGTGTGACGGCGGAGCTCGACGCCGTGCAGGGTGAGCTCGCGGAGTCGAGCGATCGGCTCGCGGCGGCGCGTACCGCGTCCGAGCGGGCGGAGGCGGCCCGGCGCGACCTCGTCGCCCGCATCGCGCACGACCTGCTCGCGCCTCTCGCGAGCATCCGCGCGATCGCCGAGACCCTTGAGGACGGCCTCTCGACCGAGCCGGAGCGGCACGCTCACCAGCTCGGGTCGCACGTGACGCGCCTGCACGCCCTCATCGGCGATCTCTTCGAGCTCTCGCGTATCGACGCCGGCACGCTCACACTCGCTCCCGAGACGGTCTCGCTCACCGACCTCGCCTCCGATGTCGTCGCCGACTTCGCACCCCTCGCGGCCCAACACGACGTGACTCTCGAGCTCTCGGCGACCGACGCGGTCACGGCCGTCGTAGATGCTCAGGCCTTCAGCCGCGCCCTCGTCAACGTGGTCGTCAACGCGATCGAGCACTCCCCCATCGGCGGTGTCGTCACGATCGCCGTCGACGAGCACGAGGGGGCGGGGCGCGTGCGCGTGCGCGACCGTGGGCCCGGCATCGCCGAGACCGACCTTCCCCATGTCTTCGACGCCGGATGGCGCGCCGACGCGGCGCGCACCTCCCCCCGCTTGGGCCTCGCCGGCGGCGCCGGACTCGGCCTCGCCATCACGCGCGCGATCCTCGAGGCGCACGGCGGCAGTGCGAGTGCCGCGCCTGCAGAACGAGATGCCACGGGCGGCGCTGACGGCGCCGCCGGCGCCGAGTTCACGCTGCTGCTGCCGCACCCCTGAGCCACGCGCTGGGCACCTCAGTGCCGACCCCACGAACACTGCCTGCCGTTGGCTTCCAGAATTGCGGAACTTTCTGAGCGCAGGTCACATAGTTCCGCAGTCCTGGAAGGTGCTCGGTGAGAGGTCGCCCGCAACGCGGGTCGAGCGAGACGCGTCCGCTCGCGAAGCCCTTAGAAGGCGATCGCCGCGGCCAACCCGAGCCCCGTGAGCAGCGCGGCGAGCGAGGTGAGCTTGAGCGCGAGCACGAGCTCCCCCGCCGTACGCGCGAGCAGCACGATGAGAATAACGGGGGCACTGATGAGGAGAGTGCCGTACACCGCGGGTGCCCACTGGAAGAGCAGGGCGAACGGCACGAGCACGCCGTACGCACTCGCGAGCAGCACCGAGAAGAGGATGCGGGCCGGTAGGTCGCCGAGCCGCACGGCGAGCGTGCGCTTGGCGACCAGCGCATCCTGCTCGCGATCGCGGATGTTGTTGACGAGCAGGATCGCCGCGGCGAAGAGACCCGCGATGATGCCGGCGAGCCACGCCTCGAGGGGCACCTGCTCGATCTGAACGAACGTCGTGCCCGCCGTGGCAACGAGGCCGAAGAACACGAAGGCGACGAGCTCGCCGAGCCCCGCGTAGCCGTACGGACGCTTGCCGCCCGTGTAGAACCAGGCGGCGATGAGCGCGACCGCCCCGACCGCGAGCAACCACCAGATGCCGGTCAGCACGACGACGGCGAGGCCCGCTGCCGCACCGAGGCCGAAGAACACGAGCGCGACGGTGAGCACCGTGCGGGGCTTCGCAGCCCCCGATCCCGTCAGCCGGCTCGGGCCGACCCGGTAACGGTCGGTGCCGCGCACACCGTCTGAGTAGTCGTTGGCGAAGTTCACCCCGACCTGCAGGAAGACCGCGACGGCGAGGCACAGCAGCGCGATCGCGAGGTTATAGCCGAGAGTGTTGTAGGCGATCGCGGTGCCGAGGGCGACGGGCGCGACGGCGAGGCTCAGGGTGCGCAGCCGGGCGCCGGCGATCCAGTCGCGCGCCGTCGCGGGACGCACCTTCGCCGGGTTGCCGGACGCCGCACTCGCCTTCGCAGGATTCGTGCGCGCGGGGCTCGTGCGCTTCGAGGGGGCGCGCTTCGCGGACTTCTTCTTCGTCTTCTTCGTCGGGGAGGCCACGGATGCGAGTGTAGCCGCGGCACGGGCGACCGGCGGAGCCGTGACGCGGGCGCGGCTCAGTCGACGAGGCGCGCGATCGTGAGCCGGTCGGGCTTGCCGCTCGGGAGCGTCGGCAGAGCATCCAGCACCCGGATGCGGTCGGGGCGCGCCTCGGGGCCCAGGGCGGCACCGACCGCGCGCCGCACCGCCGCGAGATCGGCCGGCCGCGTCGTGACGACGACGGGCACCTCGCCCCACTCAGGGTCGTGGCCGGGCACGACGACTGCGTCGTCGAGACCCGACTGCTCGCGCACAACGCGCTCCACCTCGCCCAGGCGCACCTTCAGACCGCCCGACACGATCGTGTCGTCGAGGCGGCCGAGCACCCGCAACGTGCCGTCATCGGCCAGCTCACCAGCGTCGTCGGTGCGGTACCAGCGCTCCCCGTCGTCCTCTATGAAGCAGCTCTCCGTGCGCGCCGGGTCGCCCAGGTAGTACTCGGCGATCGTGGGGCCCCCGAGCTCGACGCGGCCGTCGACGACGCGCACGTGGGTCTGGCCGATCGGGCGGCCGTCGTACACGCAGCCGCCGCTCGTCTCGCTCGAGCCGTAGGTGCGCGTGATGCGCCAGCCGAGCGCCGTCGCCCGCTCGACGAGCGGCGCGGGAGTCGCCTGGCCTCCGACGAGGATGCGCGAGAAACCGGCGAGCGCCTCGCGGAGGGGCGCATCCATCTCGGCGTCGTCGACGAGCCTCGCGAGCTGGGCCGGCACGAGCGCGGTGAAGCGCGTCGGCTGCGACATCTGCTCGATTGCGGCCAGCACGCGCGCGCCGCTCATGCGCCCCGGCGGCACCGGCACGGGCTCGATGTCGGCGGCGAGCGAACGGGCGAGCACGTTGATGCCCGCGATGTACTGCACGGGCAGGGCGAGCAGCCACTGGCCGGGGCCCCCGAGCGCGCTCTGGCTTGCCGCCGCACTCGCGAGCACGGCGTCGGCGCTCAGCGCGACGCGCTTCGGCCGGCCCGTCGTGCCGCTCGTCTCCACGACGACGGCGATGCGCTGCTCGACCTCGAGCGGAGCCGTGTGCACGGGGTTCACGCCCCCGCCGCGGAACAGCACCGCAGGCCCGTCGCCGCTCAGCGCCTCGCGCAGGGCGGCCCGGCACTGCAGCGGGTCAGCCGTATCGACGACGGCGAGCGGACGAGTCACGCGCCCACGCTACCCCGCGCCCTTGGCGCTCGCCCACGTGCGCCGCGTGTGCCACGCGCGCGACGTGTGCCAGATCTGGCGCGAAAGGGCGCACACCGCGTGGCCAAGCGCCCATCTGCGCCAGATCTGGCACAGGAAAGCGCTGCGCGCTGCGCGCGCAGCAGCTAGTACTGCCAGGGGTAGGGGCTCCAGTCGGGAGCGCGCTTCTCGAGGAAGGCGTCGCGGCCCTCGACGGCCTCGTCGGTGCCGTAGGCGAGCCGCGTGGCCTCGCCCGCGAAGAGCTGCTGGCCGACCATTCCGTCGTCGGTGAGGTTCATGGCGTACTTGAGCATGCGGATCGCTGTCGGGCTCTTCGTGAGGATCGTCTCGGCCCAGTCGAGCGCCTCCGCCTCGAGGGAGGCGTGCGGCACGACGGCGTTGACCGTTCCCATCTCGTAGGCGCGCTGCGCATCGTACTCGCGCGCGAGGAAGAAGATCTCGCGCGCGACCTTCTGGCCGACCTGCTTCGCGAGGTACGCGCTGCCGTAGCCGGCGTCGAACGAGCCGACGTCGGCGTCGGTCTGCTTGAAGCGCGCGTGCTCGGCACTCGCGAGGGTCAGGTCGCACACGACGTGCAGGGAGTGCCCGCCACCCGCGGCCCACCCGGGCACGACGGCGATGACGACCTTCGGCATGAAGCGGATGAGGCGCTGCACCTCCAAGATGTGCAGCCTCGACGCCCGCGCGCCGTCGACCGTGTCGGCAGTCTCGCCCTCGGCATACTGGTATCCGCCGCGCCCGCGAATGCGCTGGTCACCGCCCGAGCAGAACGCCCACCCGCCGTCCTTGGCGCTCGGCCCGTTGCCGGTCAGCAGCACGACGCCGACACGAGGGTTCTGCCGTGCGTCGTCGAGCGCCCGGTAGAGCTCGTCGACCGTGTGCGGGCGAAAGGCGTTGCGCACCTCCGGCCGGTCGAACGCGATGCGAGCGATGCGGCCGCTCGTGTCGAGGTGGTAGGTAACGTCGGTGAGGTCGTCGAACCCCGGCGCGACCAACCATCGTGCGGCGTCGAACAGTTCGGAGACGTGCGGCTCGGCCATGCCGCGAGCCTACCCGCGCGCACGATGCCAGACTGGGGCCATGGATGCTCTGCCCGAGCTCGACGACGTGCTGGGCCGCGCCCGCGTGGTGAGCGTGCCGCTCACCACGCGGTTCCGCGGCGTGCAGCACCGTGAGGCCGTGCTGCTCGACGGCCCGGCCGGCTGGAGCGAGTTCGCGCCCTTCCTCGAGTACTCAGATGCCGAAGCCAGCACGTGGCTCGCCGCGGCCCTCGACTTCGGGTGGCGCGAGTCGCGGGCTCCCGCGCTGCGGCAGAGCATCCCGGTCAACGCGACGCTACCTGCCGTGCCGCTCGCTCAGATCACGGGCGTCCTGAGCCGCTTCGGCGACTGCCGCACCGTGAAGATCAAGGTCGCCGAACCGGGCGAGAGTCTCGCCGACGACGTCGCACGCGTCCGCGAGACGCGGCGGCTGCTGGGCCCGTACGGGCGCATCCGCCTCGACGCGAACGGCGCGTGGAACCTCGACGAGGCCGAGCACGCCGTGCGCGAGCTCGAGCAGTTCGACCTCGAGTACGTCGAGCAGCCGTGCGGGAGCGTGCCCGAGTTGGCCGAGCTGCGACGGCGGATCCACCGCATCGACGTTCTCGTCGCGGCCGATGAGAGCGTACGCAAGGCCGCCGACCCGCTCGCCGTGGCGCGCGCCGACGCCGCTGACCTGCTCGTCATCAAGGCCGCCCCGCTCGGCGGCGTCGACCGGGCGCTGCGCATCGTCGCGGAGGCCGGGCTGCGGGCCGTGGTCTCGAGCGCGCTCGACACGAGCGTGGGTCTGTCGATGGGGGCGGCGCTCGCCGCGCGACTGCCGAGCCTCGACTTCGACTGCGGCCTCGGCACCGGGGCGCTGCTCGCCGACGACGTCGCCGACCCCCGCATCGTGCCCGTGGACGGCGCGCTCGGCGTGGGCCGGGCATCCCTCGACGAGGATGCTCTGACTCGCCTTGCCGCGCCCGCCGACCGCACCGCCTGGTGGCGCGAGCGCCTCACGCGGTGCCACGCCGTGCTCGCTACCGCGCCGCGGTAGGGCGAGTATTCCGGCCCCGAGAACGCGAAACACTCGCTACTCTCGTGTCACGACATCGGTTCACACCCCTGGAGGTTCGCCATGCGTCGAGCAGCAGTCGCCGTCACCGTCGCCGGAGTGATCGCGCTCGCGGGTTGCGGCGCCCCCTCCGGCGACCCCGAGCCCGACTCTGCAGACGACGCCGCGGTCGAGGAGCCGGCCACCCCGGAGGAGGGGCCGGTCGACCCGACAGATCCCGCGTGCCTCGTGGGCGACTGGCGTATCGCCGAAGACCAGATGCAGTCGTTCTACGACGCGCTCGCCGCCGACCTCGACGGCGTCTCCTTCGCCATCGACGGGAGCGTCGGGCTCTCGTTCACGGCAGACGAGTACCGCTACACCTCCGACTTCGTGCTCGATCTCACGATCGACGGCGCCGGCGAGGGTGAAGGCGTCGCGACGGGCGGCCTCGGCGGCACCTACACGGCGGAGGACGGCGTCATCACGACGACGCTCGTCGACAACGACCTCTCCGTCATCGTGACGGTGATGGGCCAGACCATCGACGGCTCTGACCTGGCGGGCGGCCTGCTGCTCTCCGACCCGATCAACGATGCGCCGTTCGACTGCTCGAGCGGCACGCCCGTGCTGCAGTTCGAGACCGGCTCGGGCCGCACGCCCGTCGCGCTCACACCGGCGAGCTGACGCCCGCGAGCTGAGCCCGACCCCGCGAGTCTGAGGGGCGACTACAGGCCGCACGGGCCCGGACTACCGCGGGGCACAGACTCCGCCGCGCCGACACTACTTTTACCGGGGTGGAGCCGGCGCGGCGGACCACCCGACCGCGCGCCCCTAGATAGCGCGCCTACAGCCCCGAGTACGAGTGCAGCCCGTTGAAGTACAGGTTGACGATCGAGTAGTTGAAGAGCACGGCGCCGAAGCCGACGATCGCGAGCCACGCCGAGCGGTTGCCCCGCCAGCCCCGCGTCGCGCGCGCATGGATGTAGCCGGCGAAGAGCGTCCAGATGATGAAGGTCCAGACCTCCTTGGTGTCCCAGCCCCAGTACCGACCCCAGGCGCGCTCGGCCCAGATGGCGCCGGCGATGAGCGTGAATGTCCAGAACACGAAGCCGACGACCGTCACCCGGTAGGCGAGCGATTCGAGAACGGATGCGCCGGGCAACGTGTCGAGGAAACGCAGGCCCGCACTCTCGCGGGCCTCACGCCGCGCCTGCATCAGCTGCATGATGGAGAGCCCGGCACCGATCGCGAAGAATGCGGTAGCCAGGGCAGCGACGAGAACATGGATGACGAGCCACGCCGACTGCAGTGCGGGCGGAGTGGGGACAACATCCACGTAAAAGTTGACGGTGACGATCCCCAGCGAGAGCACGACGAACCCCGTGATGTAGGCGCCAAGATAGCGGAGGTCTTTCCACAGTTGCACGGCGACGAAAGTACCCATCATGACGACGGTGGCGGTGAGACCAAACTCGAACATGTTCGTCCACGGCACGCGCTCCGCAGCGAAGCCGCGCGTGAGGACGGCGGCAGCGTGCAGCACGAACCCGAGGATCGAGAGGGCGAGGCCCGCTCGCTCGTACCTGGTTGCTCCGCCCGACTGGAGCGGAGCAACCGGACGTTCGAGGACGCTGGTCATGCTCGAGGAGTTCACAGCCGCCTGCTGCGCCCGCGCGGCTACCGGCTCGGCGCGCTGGGCAGACCTCTTGGCCAGATCGAGCGTGAAGAGGATGAAGGCGACCGTGTAGACGCCCATGGCCGAATACACGGCGACGAGGGAGTAGGCAACGAGATTGTCCATCACAACCTCATCGTACGATGTGCAGCTGTGAGGCGCCGCCTCGCCGCTGCTCCTCGATCAGGGGCCTCCGGCCCATACATCTCCTAGCTGCCCTCTCTATGCTGAGGGCATGCCCCGAAAAACTCGGCCCGTGAAGTCCGCCCGCCGCAAGAAGTCGCCCGTGTCGCCGCGCGCCGCACAACTCATCGCGGTCGGCGTGGCGCTCGCCCTCATCGCGATCATCGTCGCGATCGTCGTTTCGAGTCTCAACCGGGCGGAGCCGCAAGCATTGCCGACAGTTGCGCCGAGCGACGCAGGCGAACTGTTGCGGGAGAACCCGCACCTGCTCTCGGACGTGGCGCCGCAGGACGCGGATGCTGTGCTCGTCGAGTTCGTCGACTTCCAATGCCCCGCCTGCTCTGCGGCGAGCCCCATCGTTCAGCAAGTGGCCGACGAGTACGGCGACCGCCTCGCCGTCGTCGTGCGCAATCTACCGCTCACTAGCATTCACCCGCACGCTGTGGAAGCTGCGGTTGCCGCCGAGGCCGCTGCCGCACAAGGGGAATTCGCGGCGATGTACAAGGAGTTGTTTGCGACGCAGCAGGAGTGGAGTTCGGCTCGCGGCGATCAGTCCGACACGTTCCGTGACCTGGCCGAACAGCTCGGCCTTGACATGGACGAGTACGACCGCGTCGTCGACGACCCAGCGACGCGAGAGCGAATTGCACTCGACCAGGCAGACGCCTTCGCGCTCGGGGCAACAGGCACCCCGAGCTTTTTCCTCGACGGCGAACTCGTTCAGCTCAACTCCTTTGACGACCTGCGTGCGGCTGTCGATTCCGCGCTCCAGTAGAGCGCAATGAGTCGAAAGGCGTCGTCGCGACGCGCCTGACACATCGCTCACGCCCTTTCGCGCATCGCCATCGATTCGGCTCGTCGTCGCGCAGAGCCGTTGCTCGACCATGCCATGAGGAGGACGCCGACGCCGAGACCGGCCGCGGCGAGCTCGAACCATCCGCCGGCGGCTGCAGCAGGCGTCAGACCCTCGAAAAGCTCGACCTCCGCGACGATGCTCCCTGGTTCGTGCCAGGGAAGCTGAGCCAGTGTGCGCCCGTCAGGGCCGATGATGGCCGTGAGGCCGACGGTCGAAACATTGACCACCGTGCGCCCCAGCTCGATAGCGCGAGCCCGAGCAATGGCCAACTGTTGCGCGCTCTGGTCGGTGCGACCGAAGTCGGCATTGTTGGAGGCCGAGAAGATGACCTGCGCGCCCTCCAGGACCGAGTCTCGGAGCACGACATCGTCTGCAATGTCGAAGCAGATATTGATACCCGTGGGCACTCCATCGACGGTGAAGACGGCATCGGCCGACCCCGGCGTGTAGTCCCGCGCTACCAGGTCGATGAGATCGGGAGCAAACGGTCGCCAGAATTCACGATCCGGCACGTACTCGCCGAAGGGAACGGGGTGACGCTTGTCGTAGAAGTCGACTGCTCCCGAGCCTTGCTGCCACAGAATCTGCGTGTTGTAGGTGAGTCCTCCACGCTCGGTGACAGCCCAGCCGATCAGCGGAGCGCCCGCTTGCCGCGATACCCGATCGAATGCGGCAGCGGTTCGTGCGTCGTCGAGCGGGCTGCGGTCCGTCGAGCCTTCCGGCCAGAGGATCACATCCAGATCGCGATCCAGCACGGGAAGCGTCGCCTCGTACTGCGCGGCCAAGAGCGCGCCGTCGTCGCGGTCATCGAAGTATCCCGCCGGTCCGTTCCCCTGAATCGCGGCGACGCGCATGCTGCCGGTGGACGACATCGGCCATGTCGGTAGGGCGACGAGCACCGCGGCCAGGAGCGCTGGTACCACCGCGTCACCCCAGCGGGCAGGCGAGAACGAGCGCAACATCTCGACGACGAGCGCCACGAGCGACACCATGAGGAAGCTCACTCCCGACAGCCCGACCCACGAGAGCAGATCGCTGAACGGGCTCTCCGACTGCGACATGGCGAGCCGTCCCCAGGAGAAACCGCCATACGGCCACGTGCTGGCAACCATCTCGCGAAGAACCCACAAACCGGCGATTGTGGGAGGCACCAGGTACCGCGCATGACGGTTCGCACCAGACGCCGGAAGCCATCTATACGCGAGAGAGATCAGTAGACACCCGAGCGCGAACAGTGCCGCCTGCAGGGCGACGAGAGCCCCCATCGGTAATGGGCCGAGGAAGAGCGATGCCCATTGAATCAACGCGAGGTAGAAGGACGCGCCCGCCACGAAGCCCACGAGCAGCGCGCTAGCCGCGCTCCGTCCGGTGAGGGCAACAAGCAGCAGCCCGACCCCGAAGAATGGTAGGGGCCACACACCACGATCCGGGAAGCCCGCATCCAGAAGGAGCCCAGCTCCTGCAGCAAGCGGAAGAGCGAGCCACAAGGGAATCGCTTCGCCGCGGTCATGGACACCCATCATGGTGCGCCGCGGGTACCCTCCCCTGACGCCGCCCGAGGGGTGACTTTGAGCAGAACAGCGACGATGAGAAAGCCGAGGGCCGCGAGATACTGAGCGGCGAACCCCCAGAGACCGTCGAAAGCGAATGGGAAGACGGGGTTCCACAGCACGGCGATGACCAGCGGGATCGGCAACCACCACCAGTGTCGAACCTCGACGGCGAACCACGCGATGATGAGCGCCAAGACCGCCAGCACGTACCGAATGGGCATGAACGTCTCGGTGCCGACGAGCGGCAGGCCTGCCAGCGCGACGGCGGCGGCGAGAACCCCAGGAGCGAGAGCCGGACGCCGGAACTCCCGTGGACCGGGATGATCGGTTCGCGTGCGCGGCCTGGTCATGTGGGGCTCTCCTCATTGTTCGATGATCGTTGCCTCGCCGTCGGGGCCTGGTCGTCGCGCTGTCGCAATCGATCGAGGTACGCGTTGTAGGCCTCGAGTTCAGGCGCACCGTACCGGTCTGCCTTGAGGTCGGCGGCGGCGGCTCGCGAGGTGTCATAGCGATGCCAACGGTGCAGGATGTAGAGCAGGATGAGAACGGTGGGCGCCTCGCCGTATGACCACGCCAGGCCACCCGCGACGCCCTGGTCCGCCAAGGGATCGATGCCGAGTGCGGGTGGCGGGGTGGAGAAGTAGTCAACGATGAGCGATGGGCTCATCATGATGAACACTCCGAAGAACGCATGCAGGGCCACCTCGGCCGCTAGATCGAGAGCTCTGGCCGGGTAGGACATTCGAATGGGAAGTGGGTCGCTGCTCAGGATTGGAATCGTAAACAGTACGCCTGCGGCGAGGAAGCCGAGCTCGAGACTGACGTGCCCCCCGGGAGTCGAGAGAATCGGGTCGGCGAAATCCGCGAGGTAAAGCCCATAGAAGGAGAAGAGGAAGAGGGGCACAGTCACGACGGGGTGCAGGAGCCATCTGCCGAGTCGGCTTCGGAGACCGCTCAATGCGAGGCGCAGGACGCCGCGCCCCCAGCCACGATGCGGCGTCGCCCGAAGCAAGAGCGTCCCCGGGGAGCCGAGCACCAGCAGGGGCGGGATCAGCATCATGAGGGTCAGCTGCTGGAACATGAACACGGAGAACATCACATAGCCGTAGCCTTCGACTCCCAATCCGGTGACGAGGACGATCGACAGGCACCCCAGCAAGAAGACGACAGTCCTGCCCACCGACCAGTGGCGCCCCGTCGCCCACAGTCGTGCAGCACCGACGACGTAGAGTGCGGCGAGCGACAGCCCGACGAGCGGCAGAATCGGTAGCGGCTGCGGATCGAACGCCAGAAATTGCTCGAGGCTCGGCGGAGCATCGGGCAAGTTCACCCAGTTTTCAGTCACGTCTGATGTTCCTCGTGCGTTCGGCGGCTAGCGTCGCGGCTTGTTTTCCTCGGGTTTCCAGTAGCGCGGTCGACGTTTCGTCAGAGACGCTCTCATCCGTTGAGTTCCGCTTCGATGGCATTCTGGAGGTCGTCAAAGGAGTCCATTTGAACCATCTGGTCATTGACGAAAAAGGTAGGGGTCGAGGAGACTCCCAGCGAAACTCCCTCGTCGTAGTCTGACTTGACTCGTTGAAGGGTGGCAGGGTCGGCGATCGCCGCGTCATAGTCGGCCATATCGAGTCCTATCTCCTCGGCAAACTGTCGGAAGAGCGGGGCACGTGACTCCTGCGCCTCACCCCACTCCGACTGAGTCTGGAACAGACGGCTGTACATCGCCTCCAGCTGCCCCTGTTGTGCGGCGGCTTCCACGGCGACTGCAGCGTTCCTCGAGTTGTAGTGGCTGGGAAGCGGAAAATACCGAATCGCGAAGGTCACCTCTCCGGCATATGCGGCGCGGAGGCCCTCCACGACCGGGTAGAAGGCACCACAGGCCTCGCACTCGAAGTCGAGGAACTCGACTACCGTCACCGCGTCTTCTCCCGCGTCTTGCAAGATGTGGCTGTCCTCAGACAGCGCAGGGGCGGGGGTCGGCGCCGCAACAGGGCCTGGCTGCTGGTTCTGCGCTATGGCCACGAGAATGAACGCGACCACCGCGATCACGATCACGCCCCCCGAGATGATGGCGACTCTGACGTTTGAGTTCATATTTGTTCTCCTCTAAAGATGGTGGAGCACGTGTGCGGGCGCACACGGCATTTGCCGTCGCGGCAATGAGATGAGAGTGCGATGGCGCGGGCTCAGCGACCGCTGAAGCTCAGACGGGGCCGGATCCTACGTGCGATTCACGCACAGAGCCGCGAGTTCGGGTCGGAGCCAGCCGATGATCCTCCGAGGCGCGGACGATGCGGTGGGCCCAAGGGCCCTGTCACCGGTCGATGATAAGCACAGTACGACTCGTCCGAACCACGCGCGAACGCCCAGGATGAACAGGCCCGCCAGGCAACCGACAATCACGGTCATGCCACCTGCCACGAGATACGCGGCTTCGTTTTCGTCAGACGCGTCGGCCGTGTCGACATGCGCCCCGAGCTCGGTCAAGAGCAGCGCCTGACCACTGTCGGATGACAAGGATCGCTCGACAGGGCCATGAGTCGCTTGCGAGTGATGGGCGACAAGGATCGCCGCGGCGATGAGGAGGAGTGTGACGATCGCCATTCCTACTTTCGCGGTTGTGGCGTGATGCCGAGGCGCAGCGTCGACTCCGCAATCTCGGCGCCACGAGACCTGCGTCATGCTAGAGGTCACCACTCTCGATCGTCCGACGCGCGCCGTCGGATCGCGCACCGAGCTGGTCGTCGTGCTCATCCTCGGGGTGCAGGAGCACTAGGTGTCCCACGTGCTCCAGCCCCAACTCGAGGAGCACGCGTACGTGCGAATCGGCCAGGGCGTAGTACGCGTGGCGACCCTCTCGCTTGACTCCGACCACGCGGTGGGCGCGGAGCAGGCGGAGGGCATGCGACACCGAGGATTCGCTCGCGTCTACGACGCGAGCGATATCGTGCACGGCCATGGGGCCCGGCAACAGGGCGATCAGTATGCGTACCCGCCCGGGATCACCGAGAAGGCGGAATATGTCGGCCAAGTCGGAAACATGCGGCGTGTGTGGCATCTTTGCCCGCACCTGCTCAGCGTGATCGGAATGATCGGATCCGGGCGGCACCTCGCGGTGCCGCCTCGAGCCGATGTCCTCCATGGTTCTGATGATACCCCGCACTCCTTCGCTCACACGGCCCGAGGGGGCTCCTCGAACGCCATCGGTTCGCACTGAATAGTCGGGTGGTCGATGCTGTACTCGTCCCGCAAGACAATCAGCACCTCGTCGAGGACGCCGTGGTAGTCGTGCTCCGGGGACACAACGATGTGTCCGCTCGCAGCTTCCAATCCTGATGTCACTGTCCAGACATGGAGATCGTGGACATCGACCACCCCGTCTATGGAGAGTATCGCCGCGCGCAAGTCGCGAAGGTCGATATGTGGCGGCGCCACTTCCAGAAGGATCCTGAGCGCTTGCCTGCTCAGCCTCCATGTGCGCGGCAGGATGAAGAGCCCGATAGAGACACCGATAATCGGATCCGCATAGGCCCATCCGGTGGTGAGCAACACGACGGCCGCGGCGATGACCCCGACCGATCCGAGCAGATCCGCCAAGATCTCGAGGTATGCTCCCCGGATGTTGAGGCTTTCCCGAGACCCAGCCATCAGGAGACGGAAACTCACGATATTGATGAGCAGCCCGATGGTCGACACGACCAAGAGCGGCACTCCAGGCACGTCAGGCGGCTCGCTGAAACGTTGGATCGCTTCGACGATGACGTATCCAGCTACGCCGAAGAGCAGAACACCGTTGGCGAGCGCCGCGAGCACCTCCAGCCGGTAGAGCCCAAACGTGCGCTGGAGGGTGGCCGGGCGATTCGCCAGGGTGATGGCCGCGAGAGCCATCCCGAGCCCGATCACATCCGTCGCCATGTGCGCAGCATCAGAGATCAATGCGAGTGAATTCACGGCGATTCCGACCACGAACTCGACCACCATGTAGCTCGCCGTCAACGAGAAAGCGATAATCAGAGGTCGACGGTGTCTACCGCCGGCCGTCAGAGGTGCGTGAGAGTGCCCGGACCCCACTAGGCGGCCGAACTACCGGTTTTTTTGATCATATGAACATGATGTCAGACATTCTTGTGACAGACAAGCCCGCACGCCTGGATGGGTGGCGACCGTAGCGCAGTTCAGGCGAGCGCTGGCGCGAGGGTGTAGCTGGGCGCTGGCCGTTCCGCGAGCCAGTCTCGGCCTTGTCGCGTGGCGCGGTGTCGGTTGCGGACGCTACGTCACCAGGAGCTTGCGTCGCAGTCACGGGTGTTTGCCGTGTCGACACGGGAAGGCCCCACGCACTCAAGGGCGCGAGCGAGCGGCCAGGCCGATCGTCCGAGTCGGTGCCACCGAGACGTCGCGGCCATCGCGGCATGCCACTTGCTACTGCAGAAGGGCTCCCTCCGTCGTCGCTCCTGGACAACTCAGGAGGGACTGCGGGCCGTGACCACGGGTCAGCTCGAGCAAAACAACCCCCTCCGACGCCGGTGGATCGCTCAGGGTAGGTTGATTCGGGTCGCGTTCGCGACCATCATGAGTACGCCGTCCGCTCAGGTAGCGTGGCTCCAGACCCCCCCCATTGCGAGCCGCAGACTCGCATGTCATGAAAGGCGAGCATGACCCATGAACGAGCGGATACTGCAGCCAGCCGGTCGCCGGTCACGCTCGCGATCGTCCTGCTTGCCTCGGGGCTGATCGGATGGTTTGCCTCTGCTGCCCTGCTGGTGGAGCGGATCCGTAGCCTGCAGAACCCGACCGTATCGCTCAGTTGCGACGTCAGTCCGTTCGTAACGTGCGGCGCTCTTTTCGACCGCTGGCAGGCATCTCTGCTGGGCTTCCCGAACCCGATTCTGGGTGTCGCGGGCTTCGTTGCGCCAATCGTCGTCGCCGCGGGCCTGCTCGCGGGAGCGCGCTTCAGCGCCTGGTACTGGCAAGTATTCACAGCCGGTGTTCTCGGGGCGTGGATATTTGTCACGTGGCTCTTTGCACAGAGCGTTTTCGTGATCGGGGTGCTGTGCCCGTACTGCATGGTCGTCTGGGCAGTCACGATTCCTCTGTGGTGGTTCCTGGTGTCATGGGCGTTGCGTAGCGGCGCTCTGTTCGGGACCAGGGCACGGCGGTTCGGCGAGTGGTTCTTCCCATTCGCGTGGGTCGCGATGCTGGCGAATTACGCTGTGATCGTGATATCCATTCTGGTGAAATTTCCGTTTCTGTTGAGCGGGTAGCAGCCCGGTACTGTCCGCCTGGTCGCACTGCGCGACTCGTGTGATTCGGCCTGGGTTTAGTGCCGTCCTCTGATCCAGGATGGAACCTGATGCCGAAGAAGTTTGAACCAGAAATGAAGTCGCGTGCGCTGCGGATGTTCGCCGAGGCGCTGCCTGACCATCCGAGCAAGAGCGAGGCGGCGAAGCACGTAGGCGGGTTGCTCGGGATCAGTCCCGAGACGCTGCGAACCTGGGCTCGCCGCGAGGAGATCGACGCGGGCCTCGCCCCGGGGATCACCTCGGAGGCCGAGATCGAGATTCGACGGCTGAAACGAGAGAACGCGGAGCTGCGCAAAGCCAACGAGATCCTCAAGGCTGCGAGCGTGTTTTTCGCCAAGGAGCTCGACCACCCCACGACGAGATGATCGCCTTCATTGACCAGATGAGAGATCGCTTCGGGGTCGAGCTCCTCTGCCGGGTGTTGCGTCCGGCAGTTCGTGGGTTCCTCTCCGCCCGCGGCTATCGCGCCGCGAAAGCACGCATGCCCTCGGCGCGGCATTTGCGAGAGGAGCTTCTCGTGCCAGAAATTGCCCGGCTGCATGCGGAGAACTACGGCGTCTATGGCCGCCGGAAGATGCATGCGCTGATGCGCCGGCAGGGTTGGCAAGTGGGCCGGGATCAGACCGCACGGCTCATGAAACTGGCCGGAGTTCAGGGCGTGCGACGGTCCAAGAGGACATTCACCACGAAGTCGGATCCCACGACGGTGAAGCCCGGCGACCTGGTGAACCGGCAGTTCACCGCGCTGGCCCCGCGCAGGCTCTGGGTGGCCGACGTGACGTATGTCGCCACGTGGAGCGGGTTCGCGTATGTCGCCACGTGGAGCGGGTTCGCGTATGTCGCGTTCGTCACTGACGTGTTCTCCCGCCGCATCGTGGGCTGGCGGGTCGCTTCGACGTTGAAGGCTGACGTGCTGCCGCTGCAAGCGCTCGATATGGCCGCCTGGGATGCCGGAGGCGACCTGGCCGGGCTCGTGCATCACGCCGATCACGGGTCGAACTATCTGGCCGTGGTCTATACGGATCGGATTGTCGAACTCGGAGCGAAGCCGTCCACCGGAAGCGTCGGCGACAGCTACGACAACGCTCTCGCCGAGGCGGTGAACGGACTATTCAAGACCGAGCTGATTCGCCGCCGCGGGCCGTGGCGAACAGTCGAGCAAGTCGAGCTGGCGACGTTGGAATGGGTGTGGTGGTGGAACAACTCTCGCCTCCACGGCGAGCTCGACTACCGAACCCCGATCGAGATCGAGCAGGCCTACTACGCTGACCAAGAATCACCCCTGCTGGCGCCCGCCGGACAGGAAACCGGATAGGCACGAAACCCAGGCCGAATCATTTCGAGACCGACGGAGATGACCGTGACCAAGCCCGAGAATGCGATAGCGGTGATCCAGCCAAGCAAGGAGATCGCCACCTGCTCGCCCCAGGGCTCTGCCGACCTCGTGGATACGGAGACAGCAGCACCGACGCTGAGCACCATCGCACCACCCATCAACATCATTCCCAGCACAAGGGCGACGTGCCACAGTGCCAGCGCCAGTGCGGGGCGACGCACTTGCCATCGCGCCTGCCTCAATACCCGTGGGGAGACCACCAGAAGTGTGAACGCGGCACTCGTGAGCGCACCCACCAACGCGAGTGTCACGGCGTCATGGTGCGATCGTACGCAAGGGCGGCTCGCAGGAGCGCCGAATCGACATCGTCGAGGTTTCCGACGAATTTCACGAGGGCCGCCCGACGGTCCTCGACCGTTGCGAGCGCCGACAGCATCGAATCGCTCGCGTCCTCCGCCTCTGATCGAACCGCGGCAAACTTCACTCGGCGAGGCGACAGCGCAATCCGGCGCACCCGGCCCTTGGCCACAAGGCGTTCCAGCGACGTCAGCACGGTGGTGTAGGCCGGCTTCTTGCCGGGCAGCGCCTCCTGAATCTCAGCCGCCCCGAGGGGCTCTGCGCTTCGGTGAAGCACTCCGACGATCTCGCTCTCGAGCTGCCCCTGTGCGCGCGTCTTGCGTCCGGGCATGTCACGCCTCCTTCTCTCCAGCACTCTACAAGTTCCGCTCCAGAGCTCGGCGGCCCGCATGCACGTCGTGGCGCAGACGCGACGGCGGCGAGAGACAGTGGTTAGGGAACGACGATCGCGATGGACATCACCACCATGCCGAGCCCCATCACGATTGAGCTGACATGGTCACCGTAGAGGAGCGGCTCGCGCACTCGGCCGCGCCGGATGCTCCCGATAAGTCCTGCGAGGATCTTCGCCACGCCCGCCACCAGTGCCACGATCGTCCCGACACCCAGCCAGGTCACCGCCAGAGGCAGAGAGCCGTGAACTTCGCCCTGCATTCCCGACATCGAGCCCTCTGCCATCGCGCCACCGTCGGACATCGCGATGAGCATCCAGCACATCGTGGCCATCATGACGGCGTGAAGGTACTGCAAGGCGGCTGAGTGCTCGAGCAGTCCGCGTCGAAGCCAGCCTGCCTGCTCAGCCACTCCGAGACCGGCGAACCAGAGGGCAGCCAACGCAAAGAGGAGGATCTGCGGCCAGGGCGCAAGAGACATGCCCCACGGCCACGTCATCGCGATCATCCCCGATGACATGGCCATGTGCAGCAGCATCTCGATGCGCGTGAACCCACGACGCGACAGAACGAGCCGAAACAGCGCGTAGCTCCCAGCAGCCGCGAGCGCGATGGTGATTCCCCACTGTGCGGCAAGTCCTTCGACCACGTCGAATCCTCTTCCCAGTTTATCTCTACTCTGTGTAGTAGAACAGGAGCTACTCTGCCACACGATGTAGAGTTCCGGCATGCTGGTGGCGCACGGGGAGGGTAACGTGAAGACAACTGACTGGCTGCGCCGTGAGTCCAGCTCGACGTGCAGCACACTAGCGCGCCCGGCCCGGGCGCGGAGTCAGTGTTGGTGGTGCCGCGATGAGCTCTGATAAGAACGGGCGCACCTCGATCCACCCTTCGCTCAAGCCCGCACGCCCGCACCGCGGTATACTCGCCGTTTTCGTCGCCGGTGTCTCGCTGCAGGCTGCCGGCGTTCCCGCGCTGGCTGTCGTTCTCCTGGGCAGCTCGGGATATGACGCACTCGCGCGAAGCTACCCCGGAATCTTCACGTCCTTGCTGTCGGCGATCCTGCGCGTCGTTGCCGAAGGAGCCTCGTGGCTCACGGTCGGGGCCCTCGTCTGCGCTCTCTTCCTGCGTGCCGTGCCAGGACAGTCGCGTCGCCTCCTCGACCAAGACTTCGAGGTTCGTGTCGGTCGAGCATCCGCTCTGGTGTGGGCCGGTTCAGCGCTCCTGCTGATCCCGGTCGATGCGGCGGATGCCAATGGACAGACGATCGAAACGCTGCTCTTGCCCGGAGCTTTGCCGTACCTGGTGCAAGGCTCGTACCTTCCTGGAGCGTGGATCGTCGCCTTCATTCTGGCCTCCGCCAGCTACTTCCTCCTCGCCTTGGGTTCACGCTGGACGACCTTCCTGCCGGCCCTGCTCGCCTCGATGTTGGCTGTGCTCGCACCCGTCGTGGTCGGCCAGGTTCTGGTAGGTCCCGGGCATGACTTCGGGTCGGATGCGGCGATCATCGGAGTTCCCGTCAGCGCGGCGCTCTTCGGGGCAAGCACTGTCCTTACTTTGCGGCTGTGCTCCGGGCGCGCGATCCGACCCGGCACCCTTGACAGATTCGTGCGCATGGCCTGGTTCGCCTGGCCACTCGTTCTTGGATCGGAAATGGTGCTCGCGGCGTTCAAACTTGTCGGCCCCGACCCGTGGCAAACAGCTACCGCGACCTTGATCCTCACACGCTTGGGTCTGCTCGTGGGTCTCGCGTGCCTCTTCGCGTTCACCGTCATCGGTGAGCGCCGCAGGCGCATATCGCGGCACCAACTGACGCTTCTCTCGTGCGTCGGGACGACTCTCTCGTTGACCTATCTACTGGTAGGTGTCGTGATGACACGTATCCCGCCGCCCCAGTACTTCGTGCCCACGACGATCGCGGAGGTGTTCTTCGGCTTCACGATTGATGAGGCCCCAACCTTGACCGTGCTCGCGACGAGCTGGCGGCCCAACATCCTGTTCGCAGTCATCGCCGTTTCGGCCGTCATCTTGTACCTCGCGGCTCTGAGGCGAGTTCGGTCTCGCGGGCATGCCTGGCCGCTTGGTCGCACCGTCTCCTGGGTGCTGGGGTGGGTGGTAGTCGTCGTCGCCACCAGTTCGGGTCTGGGCAAGTATTCGGGCATCGACTTTGGCGTGCACATGACGGTGCACATGGCCCTCAACATGCTGGCGCCGCTCTTGCTGGTCATGGGCGGCGTAGTCACCCTCTTCTTGCGTGCAACCACGCCAGCCGGGACTCATGGAGCCGCAGGCCCGCACGAGTGGCTTGCCGCGGTTCTCAAGTGGCGGGTCTTGCGAGTGCTCTACAACCCTCTGCTCATCTTCGTTCTGTTCATCGGGTCCTACTACGGGCTGTATTTCACCGGTCTGTTTGAGGAAGCGATGCGGTTCCACTGGGGCCACCAAGCGATGAATCTGCACTTCCTCATCGTCGGATATCTCTACTACTCCCTCATCATCGGCGTCGACCGGCCTCCGCGCCCCTTGCCTCACCTCGGCCGGCTGGGATTCGTTCTCGCTGCGATGCCGTTCCACGCCTTCTTCGGCGTCATTCTCATGACCAGCACCACACTCATCGCCGAAGACTTCTACCGGCAGGTCGGGGCACCCTGGGCCGACCTCAGTGCCTCGCAATATGTCGGCGGCGGTGTGGCCTGGGCCGGCGGCGAACTGCCTCTCCTGATCGTCATCATCGCCCTCGGTATCCAGTGGGCACGTCAAGATCAGCGCGAGGCCGTGCGTAAAGACCGGCACTTCGATTCCGGCCTCGACGACGATTTCGAGGAGTACAACGCAATGCTCCGGCGCCTCGCGAACCGACGTGCAACCGCCGACTCCCGAGAGGACACATGACGACGCCGATCAACCAGGAGACCTCGATCGTGCACCTCAACATCGAGGGGATGACATGTGCTGCCTGCGCAGGTCGGGTGGAGAGGGCGCTCTCGCGACTCGACGGAGCCGTCGCCACGGTGAACTATGCGACTGAGCGAGCAACCGTCACGGGGATCGAGCGGGCACGGATCGCCGACGCAACAGAGGCGGTGGCGAAGGCAGGGTATCGGGCCCACCTTCGCACAGAGGCCGACGACGACTGGACCAGGCGAAGCACACTGGCGCGTCTCACGTCGTTGCGCCGCCGCCTTGCGGTATCGGCGTTGCTCACCGTGCCGCTCATGGACCTGAGCATTACGCTTGCGCTCGTCCCGAACCTGCGGTTCCCTTTCTGGGAACTGGTGTGCATCCTGCTCGCCGTTCCGATCGTGACGTGGGCGGCGTGGCCATTCCACCGAGCTACGGTGCGGAATCTCCGTCATGGATCGATGAGCATGGACACGCTCGTCACCCTCGGGATAGTGGTCTCGTTCGGCTGGGCGGTCGCGACCATCATTTTCGGCCCGGACGACGGCGGCTACTGGGTGGGGTTCGGTCCAACTCCGCCGGGAGCCGACTCGATCTATCTCGATGTCGCGGCGGGCCTCACGACCTTCCAGCTTGCCGGTCGATACTTCGAAACACGCTCGCGCCGCAAGGCCGGGGAAGTCGTCGATGCGCTCGGTGCCCTGGTTCCCATGACGGTGCGACGGATCCACGGAAGCGACGAAGAGCTCGTCTCCGCCGCCGATTTGCGCGTTGGTGACACCTTCGCCGTGCATCCAGGCGAGTCGATCGCCGCGGACGGCGTCATCAAGGAAGGGCGCGCGGCCATCGACGAGAGCGTCCTGACTGGTGAGCCGCTACCGCGGGAAGCGGTCGTGGGCGACACCGTCATGGGCGGGGCCGTCAGTGCCGACGGATACCTTCTCATTGAGGCGAAGGCTGTGGGCGAGCACACCCGACTTGCGCAAATGTCAGCACTCGCGGAGCGAGCGCAAGAGAGCAAAGCTCGAATTCAAACGCTGGTCGACCGAGTCGTCACCTGGTTCGTGCCATCGGCGATCGGCCTAGCCGTACTCGTCACCGTGGCGTGGATCGTCGCGGGGGCCGCACTGACGCAGGCAGTCGGAATCGGCATTGCTGTGCTCATCATCGCCTGCCCCTGTGCGCTTGGACTCGCCACACCGACGGCGCTCCTCATGGGTGTGGGCCGTGGTGCCCACATGGGCATCCTGATCAAAGGCATCAGCGCACTCGAGGCGTCCGGTCGTGTGGATACCGTCGTTCTCGACAAGACGGGCACGGTGACCACCGGTCGCATGCAGGTGACTGAGTTTCAGACCAAGGGAGCGGTGAATCGCGAAGATGCGCTCCGCTGGGCCGGCGCCCTGGAGTCCCGCTCCGAACACCCTGCTGCCCGCGCGATATGCGCATTCGTCCTCTCGAGAGTCTCGCCATTGCCCCGCGTGGACGACGAGCAGATCCGGCCGGGCCTCGGCGTGGCCGGGCACATCGAAGGTGCAACCACGGTGATCGGCAGCCCCCGTCTCGCCGAGGAGTTCGGCGTCGCCTTCACGGAGGACGACCGGCGCACGATCGCAGTGATCCGCGAACGCGGGGACACGGCAATTGTCCTCGGCCGTGCCGACCGGGTAGTCGCATTTCTCGCGCTGGGCGACGAGCTCAAGGACTCCGCCGTTGCCGCCATCGCAAGCCTGCGCGATCTCGGACTGAGAACCATCCTCCTGAGCGGCGACCACGAGACGACGGTTCGACGTGTTGCGGCCGCGGTCGGCATCGACGACGTGCGAGCCGGAGTGATGCCCGAGGCGAAAGCAGAGGTGATCAACGCTCTGAAGAGGGCAGGTCGTCACGTCGCCATGGTGGGCGACGGGATTAATGACGCACCAGCACTCGCGACAGCCCATCTCGGTCTGGCAGTCGCCGACGGGAGCGACATCGCGATTCGTTCTGCCGACATTGTCCTCATTCGAGAGGACCTCCGAGTGGTCGCCGATGCTGTTCGGCTTGCCCGTCGTACTCTGGGTACTATTCGGACAAATCTCTTCTGGGCTTTCGGCTACAACATGGCGGCGATTCCCCTCGCCGCTGCTGGACTTCTCAATCCACTCATCGCCGCAGCTGCCATGGCGCTCTCGTCAGTGCTCGTCGTCGCGAACAGCATGCGCCTGCGCAACTTCGTGAGCATCAGCGAATAACACGAGATCCAGCTCGCCTCAGCCAACGTAGGCCGAGATGAGGGCGAAAAGGGCGAAACCCGCCGTCAGGAAGAAGGGTTCGAGCCGACTGGATCGCTCTTGGTGAGCCTGCGTGGTCATCTCTTCCACCGCCATGCTTGTGAGCAGGCCGCCCGTGAATGCGAGCACCGACAAGGTGATGATCTCGGGGGCGCTCCTCAGCGCGAGGTATCCGATTGTGGCACCGACGAGCACGGGGATGGCGAAACTGAAGGAGAGGATCAGCCGGGTGCGGCGCCCGACTCCTGAGCGTCTCAGCGTGGCGACAGCCGCGAATCCTTCCGGGATGTCGGCAGGGACTTGACCCAGAGCGAGAATGAGGCCGAGGCCCGGGTTGATGACCGTGCCGGTGCCGATCATGACTCCGTCGCTGAAGAGATCGATCGAGACTCCTGCGAAGATGGCAGAAGGACCCGTGTCCACCTCTCCGGAACCGAACCGTCGTTTGACGTAGGCGAGGCTCCTCTCGATTCCGAGGAAGCCGAGGCCACCCAGGGCGAACGCAGCAATGGTAATCCACGGCGCCGACGCACGTAGCGCTTCCCGCATGAGCTCCAAGCCCACCACCGCGAGCACGATTCCCGTGGCGAAGTGCAAGGCGAGACTCAAGCGTCGACCGGAGACTCCGACGACCTCTGCGGCGAGGCCGCCCAGCATAGTTCCCACGGCGGGGAGCGCCGCAAGACCGAGGACGAGCAGGAAGTCGTTCATGCACCAAAGTGTGCCGAAGGTTCCGGCCCTTTTCCACCGACAGCGTCGAGCGATGTAGGGAAATGTCCAGTCAGCGACGCGGTCGTCGCCTCAACCGAGAATTACCTGAGTACGCGTGTATCTGCGACCTCATACCCCGGCGAACACGAGCCATAGCAGCACACCGTTCAGAGCGATGAGGAGCACGGATGCCACGATGCCAGCAGCAGTCGTGAGCCAGTGGTTCCGCCAGGGGCCGAGAAGAGCGGAATTGGCGGTGAGGGCGACAAGCGGGATGAGCGCAAAGGGAATGCCGAACGAGAGCACCACCTGGCTCAGGACGAGCGACTGAGTGGGGTCGAAGCCCAGCCACAATATGGCGATGGCCGGCGCCAGCGTGACGATTCTTCTGAGAACGAGCGGTACGCGTATGTGCAGCAGTCCACTCATGATCTCCGCACCGGCGTAGGCGCCCACTGCAGTCGACGCTAGCCCTGATGCGAGCAGTCCCACAGCGAAGAGCGTCGCAATCATCGGCCCGAGCGCGACACCGAGCGCGGCATGCGCGCCCTCGAGGCTGTCTGTGCCCGCAACACCGGGCAGCGTGGCCGCTGCAAGAAGCATGATGCACAGGTTGACCGCGCCAGCGATGACCATCGCCGCGGAGACGTCCCATCTCGTGGCCCTGAGGAGCACATTCGCCGGAATCGAGGTCGACGTACCCGGTAGCGGTTCCGTGTGTTCGATCTCACGCCGACTGCCTGCGGCACCACGCGCGGTCCAGGTCGAGAACCCACCGTCCTGATCCCGCCGCTGCGAGACAAAACGATCCCGACTCAGGGACGAGTGGGCGTAGATGGCATGCGGCATGATCGTCGCCCCCAGTATCGATGTGGCGAGCAAGACCGAATTGGTGTCCGCGAATCGCGGCTCAAGGCCAGAAAGAGCCGAGGTGATGTCGGGTGGCGCCACCACCACTCCTGCGGTGAATCCCACAGCAATGATCGCCAGCAAGCCTACGATCACGAACTCGAACGGGCGCGGGCCGCGTCGAGACTGCAGGATAAGGAGCACGATTGAGACTGCACCGGTGATGAGACCTCCCCAGACGAGCGGAATCCCAAAAAGCAGATTGAGCGCGACCGCGCCCCCGATCACTTCTGCGAGATCGGTCGCCATCGCAACGAGTTCCGCCTGCGCCCAGTACGCGCGGCGCGACCACCGATGGCGAATGCGCCTTCCCAGCACGTCGGGAAGGCTTCGACCCGTCACGATGCCGAGCTTCGCGGAGAGGTACTGGATGAGCCAGGCCATGAGGTTCCCGAGCACGACCACCCACACGAGCAGGTAGCCGTACTGCGCACCAGCCGTCATGTTGCTCGCGACATTCCCAGGATCGAGGTAGGCGACTCCGGCCACGAACGCCGGCCCCATCAGAAATACCAACCTCTGCGCGGGCCGCCTGCGCACCGGGTTGTGGGGCCGGTTGCCGCGACGTCGTGCGCTCCTCACGGCTCACCCGTGTGTCGCGACATCGGAGCAATGCCGGAGGCGTCATGAACCAGTGTCCAGGTTTTCGGCATACCGAAATTCTACGCCCTGAAGCACCTCGTCACCACGGGTCTGCCGTCTACCGTGCAAGACCGGTTGCGGTCAGGAGCGGCCCGCACCACCGCCTCGTCGGTCGCGTCGCGCGACTCCCGATTCACCCCCATGCGCATGAGCGAACTCGGCGACGGCGCGCTCCAGCTGCGGGTCCTCCCCCCGAGCGAGGCCCGCATACTGAAGACGCACTGCGTCGCCGTCAGCCGTCGCGACCACCCACAAGCGTCGGCGGGGGACGAACAAGCTCACGAGCAAACCGAGGACAACGAGAATGGTGGAGACGAGCACTCCGACTTGGGTGGGGTCGTGGTGGACTTCAATGCTGGCGAATCGCGGCAGGCTCGTGAATTCGACGCTGCCGAGCTCGTCCGGCAACTCGGCAGTCTGCCCCAGACCCAGTACGATGGGAGGCGCATCGGTGTCCCCACCCGTGATCTGCGTGAGGCCGTCGGTGTTGAGCGCGTAGACATTTCGAGGAACGCCTTCGTTCAAACCAAGATCGCCGACGTAGGCGTTGAAGGTGAGAACTGGTCGATCCGGTTCCGGGTACACGGAACTCAAGGCGCCGCTCTCGAGCTGGACTGCCGACGGGTAGAAGAATCCGCGCATACCGAGCTGCTGGTCGAGTCCGTCCGGCACCTTGACAATTCCCAGGCTCGTGAGATTCGAGTCTTGGGGAAGAAACGGCACCGGCTGACTGAAGACGGGAGAACCGTCCGGGGCGTAGACGGTGATCCACGGCGCGAACCCGTTGCCCAACAAGTATGCAGTCGCCCCATCGATATCGATCGGCTCGTTCACCTTGATCTGCCGGGAGTCCGTCTCCCCATCCTCGACGACCGTCACATAGGCAGTGAAGTCCAGCGCCTGAGGAAACCCTGTCGTGGGATCAGGCTGATACTCGGGCACGAACTCCTCTAGGCGGATTGAGTAGGGGTCCAAGCTCGATTCGTCAAAAAAGCGTCCGGGCGAGAACGAGTCAAAGCTCGTCAGCTGATTGGTGAACGCCTGGCCTTCGACGATGACCCTCTGACCGTTGTAGCCGAATCCGCCCGCGAACCCCACCGTCGCCAGAACGCCGACGAGCGCCGCATGGAAGACGAGATTGCCGGTCTCGCGCCAGTAGCCACGCTCGGCGGAGAGAGAGTCCCCGTACCGCTCGACTCTGTAGCGCTGACGTCGCAGGAGAGCGTGCGCTGACTCGAGCTCGGTCTCGACCGTGGACCGCGGGGCCACCCGTTCGGTGAAGCCAACCATACGGCTCAACCGTCCTGGCGTCCCTGGCGGTCGAGAACGCAAGGCACGCCAATGGTGGCGTGCCCGCGGGATGATGCAGCCGATCAACGAGATGAACAGCAGCAGATAGATCGCCGAGAACCACACCGAGGTATAGGTGTCAAAGACTTGCAACGCGTCCAGAATCGCGAATGCTTCCGGGTTGGATCTCTCGAATTGCACGACACCGTTCGGGTCTGCAGAGCGCTGCGGAACGAGCGATCCGGGGATCGCAGCGACGGAGAGCATGAGCAGGAGGAGGAGCGCAGTTCGCATGCTCGTGAGTTGTCGCCAGGCGAAGCGCATCCAGCCGCGCACCCCGAGCGCGGGCTGCGCGACACTCGTGCTCGGTGGTCTACTGTCGTAATGGTCAGAGGGGCGTGACGGTTCCATTGATCACCACCCCCAGGTTCGAGACGAATACCTGCCACAGGCCCGTCACCATGGCGAGACCGATGACGATGAGAATTCCGCCGCCGATGACGTTGATGACACGAATGTGACGCTTGAGCCACGCTGTGGCACGCGTCATCCAGCCGAAGCCCATAGCGACGAGCAAGAACGGAATGCCGAGGCCCAAGCAGTACACGAATCCGATGAGCGCCGCTCGGCCAAGCCCGCCCTCGGTGAGTGCGAGAGAATAGACGGCCGCAAGCGTCGGGCCCATGCACGGCGCCCAGCCGAGCCCGAAGACGATGCCGAGCAACGGCGCCCCGCCCAGCCCTGTCGCGATCTGCCAGCGCGGCCGCACCGTGCGCTGTAGGAAAGTCACCTGGCCGATGAAGACGAAGCCCATGACGATCACGACCGCGCCCGCAAGCCGGGTAATGAGGTCGAGTTGCGTCTGCAGCACGAGCCCAGCGGTCGCGAAAAGCAGAGAGAACCCCACGAATACGACCGTGAACCCGAGCACGAAGAACGAAGCACCGAGCACCACGCGACCCCGGTCGCTCGACAGTTGGTCGGCCCGGGAGAAGCCGGTCACGTACGCAAGATAGCCGGGCACGAGCGGCAACACGCACGGCGACACGAAAGCGATGACACCCGCGAGTAGCGCGATGGGCAGGGCAACCAAGAGCGAGCCGCTGAACACCAGTTCGCCGACGCTCATACGCTCACTCCGACTCTGCGAGGGTGTCGGCGATCATCGCGCGCAGAGTCGAGGGTTCGCTCAGCAGGCCCGTGATGCGCGCGGCCACACGGCCCTCGCGGTCGAGCACGAGCGTCGTCGGCACGGCATTGGGCGCGACCTGGCCGGCGAAGGCGAGGCGTGTCGAGCCATCGTTGGCATCGAGGATCGAGGGGTAAGTGACCCCGAACTCATCGGCGAAGGCGAGCGCCGTGGGGGCCTGGTCGTAAATGTTGACGCCGAGGAAGTCGACGCCGTCAGGCTGGAACTGCTGCCAGATCGCCTCGAGGTCAGCCGCTTCAGCACGGCACGGTGGACAAGCCGCGTACCAGAAGTTGACGACGAGAACGTCGCCACGGTAGTCATTGCTCGAGACAGTTTCGCCCGTCTCCGTGAGGCCTGAGAACGTGATCGGTTGACCGCGCTCGTCGGGCGCGATCACGGTGTATGAGCCGTCGCCCGAGATGTATCCCTGCCCGCTTCCTGAGCGGTACTGTTCCGCGAGCGGGTCGGCGGCCGAGCATGCCGTGACGGCGAGCGCTACGGCGGCAAGCATCGCCGCGCTGACACGGCGCCAGCGCGCGAGACGGGTCGGCGCCGCAGGGCGGCGAACTGCGGGTGTTGGGGTACTCACACGGCTCCTAGATCGGTGGCATTCTCCAGCAATTCTGCGCCCGGTTCCTGATAGCCGATCTCAGTGAAGGCGCCGCCCTGCCAGGCGAAGGAGGTGATGCTCGAGAGCGCGCAGCGCCGCTTGCGCGGGTCGTGCGCGAGCGGCTCGCCGGCGGCGGCGCGATGCACCATCCAGATCGGTAGCTGGTGGCTCACCATGACGGCCTCGCCCGAGTCGGTTCTCTCGTGGGCATCGGTCATGGCGGCGAGCATCCGCGTCGCTATCGAGGTGAAGGGCTCACCCCAGCTGGGCGTGCGGGGATTGCGCAGCAGGTGCCAGTGGCGCGGGTCGGCGAGCGTGCGCCGGTTCAGGCGCTTGCCCTCGAAGCGGTTGGTCGGCTCGATGAGGCGCTCCTCGGTGTGGATGTCGAGACCGAAGGCCTCCGCCCACGGCGCCGCCGACTCCTGCACGCGCTGCAGAGGCGAGGCATACAGCGCGGTGACGGGATGCCCGGCCAGTGCCCCCACGGCCGCCGCGGCCATGCGCTGCCCGAGCTCGCTGAGCCGGAACCCCGGCAGTCGCCCGTAGAGCACGCGCGTGGGGTTGTGGACCTCGCCGTGCCGCACGAGGTGGATGACGTCGGCAGGCATGGTCTCCAGTGTATTGAGGCCCGCCGGTAGACTCGTGCCTCGTGACTCGCACCGTGGTATCCCAGCTCAGCCCGCTCCCCGACGGCCCCGTGACGGTGGCCGGATGGGTCGAGACGGTTCGCGACCAGAAGAAGGTGCAGTTCGTCATCCTGCGCGATGAGACGGGCGCCGTTCAGCTCGTGAACCCTGCCACTAGGGATCTCGAGGAGGGCGCGACAGCCGAGCAGCAGGCGGCCGCCGAGCTCACCGAGACGATCGGAGCGCTCGCGCACGGCACCATGGTGCGCGTCTCGGGCGAGCTCAAGCACGACGAGCGGGTCAAGCTCGGCGGGCTCGAGGTCAAGGTCGGCACGCTCGAGGTCGTGAGCGAGGCGATCGCCGAGACGCCCATCGCCGAGGATTCGAGCCTCGACAAGCGCCTCGACTGGCGGTTCCTCGACCTGCGCCGCCCCGAGGCGAACCTGCTCTTCCGCGTGCAGACGACGTTCGAGCACGCGCTGCGCAGCTACTGGGTCGAGCGCGACTACGTCGAGATCCACACGCCCAAGCTCATGGCGAGCGCCTCGGAATCGCGTGCCGAGCTCTTCGAGATGGAGTACTTCGAGACGAAGGCGTATCTCGCCCAGAGCCCGCAGTTCTTCAAGCAGATGGCGCAGCCGGCCGGCTTCGGCAAGGTCTTCGAGATCGCCCCTGCCTTCCGCGCCGACCCCTCCTTCACCTCGCGCCACGCGACCGAGTTCACGTCGATCGACGCGGAGGTCAGCTGGATCGACTCGCACGAAGATGTCATGGCTATGCATGAGGAGGCCTTGGTCGCCGCGTTCACTGCGGTCGTCGAGAAGCACGGTGCCGCGATCGAGGCCGCGTTCGACGTGTCGTTGAGCGTGCCCTCGCTGCCGTTCCCGCGCATCCCGCTCGCCGAAGCACGGCAGATCGTCGCCGATGGCGGCTACGAGATTCCCCGCACCGACGGCGACCTCGACCCCGAGGGCGAGCGCCGCCTCAGTGCCTGGGTGAAGGCGAACCACGGCCACGACTTCGTGTTCGTGACCGACTACGCGACCGGGATCCGCCCGTTCTACCACATGCGCCGCGAGGGCGACGGGTCGATCACCAACAGCTACGACCTGCTCTACAACGGCACCGAGATCTCGACCGGTGCGCAGCGCGAGCACCGGGTGGACGTGCTCGTCGAGCAGGCGCGCGAGAAGGGCATCGAGCCGGAGGAGCTCGAGTTCTACCTCGACTTCTTCCGCTACGGCGTGCCCCCGCACGGCGGGTTCGGCATGGGCCTCGCGCGCGTGCTCATGCTTATGCTCGACCTCGGGTCGATCCGCGAGACGACGTACCTGTTCCGCGGGCCCACGCGCCTGCTGCCGTAGGGCGGTACCGCGCGGCTCAGACCGTGAAATCGGGACGGATGCTCCACCCGGTATACGCCTCGAGCGTCGCCAGGAGCGTGAGCGCCTGCAGTCGCGCGTGGTCGTCGCTCACGGTCGAGTAGACATCGATCGCGAGGGGTGGCGGCTCGCCGAACTTGGGAATCTCGATCTCGACCCATGCGCCTTCCGCGAGGTCGACGTAGGGTCGCGTGGTGCGCTGCTGCTGCACGGGTGCGTCGACGGCGAGAGCGACGATGGCGAGAGCATCCAGTTTGGTGACGGCGCTGCGTACGACGATCGTCGCGCAGTACTCGACCGGGTCGCGGCGGCCTCCGAAGCGAGAGGCGAGGAAGTCGCGAGCGGGTTGCATCACACCACGACGCTAGGGGCAAAATCTGAGCGGATGCCCGGCGATAGCTGGCCGACCGCCCTCGATTCCCGCGGGGCGTCTTGATACCGTGAGCGAAGATCGCGTGCGAAGGCTAGGAGGTGCGCCCATGCAGAAGCGTGCAGGCGTCACCGCCGTCGCCGCCATGATGGTGCTCGCCCTCGCCGGGTGCACGGCACCGCCCTCCCCGTTCGACGGCGAGCCGACGGCGGCCGACGAACTGCCCGACCACGTCGGCAACACGCCGGAGGACCGGGCCGAACTCGAATCGGTGCGGTACGCGGGCACCGCGAAGGACGCCGACGTCTGGATCGCGCGTCACGCCGACGGTGGCAACTGTCTTGTTGTCGACGCGAAGGGCGATCCGACGCTGTGGACTATCGGATGCTCGGGTCCGCTCTCACCGTTCGTCGGCACCTACCTGCGCGATGTCGGCGACTTCGAGTACTACCCGCAGGGCATCCCGGGTGGGGAACCTGAGGAAGGCTGGAGCGCGATCGGCGAGTACGTCGTCGTGGCGGACTGAGGCGGCCTACTCGCCGAGCACGCGCCGCGTGTACGCGTTCGCGAAGACCCGGTCGGGATCGAGGCGGTCGCGCGCAGTGAGGAAGTCGCCGAAGCGCGGGTACGCGGGCGCGAGGTCGGCGGCCGTGCGCCCGTGCAGCTTGCCCCAGTGCGGCCGCCCGTCGTGGGCGCGCATGATGTGCTCGACGGCGGTGAAGTAGGGCCGGGCATCCTCGCGCCAGTAGCGATGCACGGCGATGTAGGCGCTCTGCCGACCGTGCGCCGTCGACAGCCACGTGTCGTCGGCGGACGCGACGCGCAGCTCGACGGGGAACGAGATGCGCCAGCCCTCCCGCTCGACGAGGCGTTTGACCTCGCGGATGGCGGGCGCGAGCGCCTCGGCGGGGATCGCGTACTCCATCTCTTGGAAATGCACGCGGCGCGGGCTCGTGAAGACCTCGTGCGAGGGCGCCGTGTAGCTGCGCTGGCCGTAGAGCGCCGCGGCGAGGCGGTTGATGCCGGGCGTGAGCGGCGGCGCGGCGCGGCCCAGCTGGCAGATCGCCCAGTGCAGGCCGTTGCCGAAGAACTCGTCCTCCCACCACTCGGCGAGGCGGCCGAGCGGGCGGTACGGCGTCTCGAGGGGCAGGCGCGTGTTCGACTTGGTCGAGAGTCGCTCGGTGTGCGGCCACCAGTACGCCTCGAAGTGGTCGACGGCCGCGGCCCGGTCGAGAAACTCGTCGACGACCGCGAAGGGCTCACCTCGCTCCTCGGCGTGCAGCAGGAACGCGGGCACGCACTGCAGCTCGACCTCGACGAGCACGCCGAGGGCGCCGAGGCCCAGCTGGACGGCGGGCAGCAATTCGGGATGCTCCGCCTCACTCAACCGCAGCACCTGACCGTGTGCGGTCACGAGTGCGGCGGCCGTGATCTGGGTCGCGAGCCCGCGGAAGCCGAGCCCCGTGCCGTGCGTGCCCGTGCTCGTGGCCCCCGCAACCGTCTGCCGGTCGATGTCGCCCATGTTCTGCAGGGCGAGGCCGTGCGCCGCGAGGAGAGGTGAGAGCGCGTGCAGGGGGGTGCCGGCGAGCACCGTGACGCGCTGCTGCTCGGCGTCGACCCGCACGACGCCGCTGAGCCCCGCGAGGTCGAGCATCACCCCCTCCGTGAGCGCGATGTCGGTGAAGGAGTGCGCCGAGCCGATCGCCTTGACGGTCAGCCCGCGGTCACGCGCGGCACGCACGGCGGCCGCGACCGCGTCGATAGTCGTCGGCCGGGCGACGCCCACGGGCACGGCGCTCGCGGTGCGGCCCCAGGTGCGCACGCGCTCCGCCGCGCCGAGTGCGCGCGTGCTGCCCGGCGCGCCGATCGTGCTCACAGGAAGGCCTTCCCCTCACCGCGGTACGTCGGCAGCTCGGCGACGACCTCGCCCCCGTCGACGAGCGCGAATGCGTCGACGTGCTCACTGAGCTCGCCAGCCTTGGTGTGCCGCAACCAGACCCGGTCGCCGACGGCTAGGTTGCGCGCGGCGGCACCCGTGACGGGCGACTGCACTTCGCCCGCCCCCTCGCGGGGCAGGAAGCGCAGGCCGGCCGGGTGCACGGGCAGCGGCAGACGGTCCTGGCCCGCGGGCCCCGAGGCGATCCATCCGCCGCCCAGCAGCGTGGCGATCTCCGGGGTCGGGCGGCGCACGACGGGCAGTGCGAAGGCCGCCGCCGGCGCGGGCGCGAAGTGCGTGTAGTGATCGAAGAGGTGCGGCCCGAACAGGCCCGAGCCCGCGGCGACCTCGGTCACGGAGGCGTCGTCGTGCGTCGACTCGATCGACCCGGTGCCGCCGCCGTTGACGAACTCGATCTCGGCGATCTCGCGCACGGCCGCGACGACGGCGGCGCGCCGCTCGCGCAGCTCCTCGGCCGAGGCGCGCTGCAGCACGCGGATGATCGCGCCGCGCCCGCGCCCGGCGTTGCCGACGCCCGCGATCTGCGCCTCGTACGCCATGAGCCCGACGAGGTCGAACCCGGGCCTCGAGACGACGTGCTCGGCGAGCGCCCGCACCTGATCGTGCGTGCGCAGCGGCGAGCGCCGCACACCGATGTGCCCCATCGTGGGCGAGTGGTACGAGGCGTCGAGCTCGAGCGCGACGCGGATGCTCGCGCGCGCGGCCGGCGCGACGACGGCGTCGACGAGGTCGAGCTGGGCGGCGTCGTCGACCATGAGCGTCACGCGGCTCGCGAGCTGCGCGTCCGCGCCGAGGGCGGCGAGGGCGGTGCGATCGACGCTCGGGTATCCCACGACGACGTCGTCGTGCTCGCGCGCGAGCCAGAGCGCCTCGGGCAGCGTGTAGGCGAGGATCCCCGCGTATCCGGGCAGGGCGAGCACGGCATCCAGCACGGATCGCACACGCACCGACTTGCTCGCGACCCGAATCGGCAGTCCCGCCGCTCGCGCGAGCAGATCGTGCGCGTTGGCGGCGAGCGACCCGCGGTGCAGGGCGGCGAGCGGTGCGTCGAGCGCGCGCGTCGCCGCGTCGAGGCCACCCCAGTAGCGAGGTGGGTCGGATGCCCAGGGCCGAGCCGTCGGCGCCGTCAGGTCGATCATCGCGTTCCCTCCACGCTGCGCGCCTGCCGGTCGGCGGGGTGCAGGTCGAGCGTTTCAGACCCGCCGCGATCCCCACAAGGGAATACTTCGCATTTCTATGCGTTTGCATGGATAGTATGAGATTCACCGCGACACGAGGAGCGCACCCATGACCGACCAGGCAGCAGCCGAGACGCAAGGCCTGCACCACGTCACCGCGATCGCCGGGGACCCGCAGAAGAACATCGACTTCTACATCACCGGCCTCGGCCTGCGGCTCGTGAAGAAGACCGTCAACTTCGACGACCCGGGCACCTACCACCTGTACTACGGCGACGCCTCAGGGCGGCCCGGCTCGCTCATGACGTTCTTCCCGTGGCGGGGCATCCAGCCGGGTCGAATCGGCGCCGGCCAGTCGACCTCGACAGCGTTCTCGGTGCCCGCGGGTTCGCTCGGCTGGTGGGTCGACCACTTCGCGTCGGTCGGGGCCGAGGCCCGCATCACCTCGACGAGCTCGAGCGAGGAGCGCCTGCTCGTTGCCGACCCCGACGGCCTGCAGATCGAGCTCGTCGCGACGCACGAGGACGACCCGCGCGACCCCTGGGACTCCGCGAGAGTCCCCGCCGAGTACGCGATCCGAGGCCAGCACTCGAGCGTCCTGACGGTGCGCGACGCCGAGCGCACCCTCGCGCTCATGACGAACGATCTCGGGATGCACGTGGTCGAGCAGCAGGGCAACCGCACGCGCCTCGCCGCCGGCGCCGGAGGGCCGGGCGCGCTCGTCGACGTGCACGCCTCGAACCTCGTGCAACCCGGCCTGACGGCGGGCGGCACGGTGCACCACATCGCCTTCCGCGTGCCCGACCAGGCGACGCAGCAGCAGTGGCGCGACGAGCTCGTCTCGCGCGGCCACCAGGTGACCGAGATCCTCGACCGGCAGTACTTCACGAGCATCTACTTCCGCGAGCCGGGCGGCGTGCTGTTCGAGATCGCGACCGACACCCCCGGCTTCGACATCGACGAGCCGCTGCTCGAACTGGGCCGGGCGCTCAAGCTGCCGCCATGGCTCGAGCCCTCGCGCGAGGCGATCGAGCACGCGGTCATCCCGATCCGAGTGCCGGAGGAGAACAACCCGGAGGTGGCCGCGTGAGCGCGATCACCGACCAGCTGCCCGAGGGCGGACTCGCCTCGTGGCCGCACCTCTACACCCTGGGCGAGCCGGGCGCGCCCGTGCTGCTGACCCTGCACGGCACGGGTGGCGACGAGCGAGAGATCACCGCCCTCTCGACGCACCTCGACCCGCGGGCGAGCGTGCTCTCCCCGCGCGGCCGCGTGAGCGAAGGCGCCGCGAACCGCTGGTTCCGCCGCCTCGGCGAGGGCGTCTTCGACGTCGACGACGTCATCGCGCGCGCGGGCGAGCTCGCCGCCTTCATCGCCGCGGCGCGCACCGAGTACAGCATCGAGGATGCTCCGCTCATCGCCGCCGGATTCTCCAACGGTGCCAACATCGCGCTCGCGACCGCTCTCCTGCACCCGGGCGCCGTCGACCGGGTCGTCGCATTCAGCGGCATGTACCCCTTCGGCGACCGCGAGCCAGAGATCTCGGCGGCCGGAGTCGAGCTGCTGCTGCTCAACGGCGACCAGGACCCGATGGCGCCCGCGGCGAGCGTCGCGCGGCTCGAGGAGTTCGCAAGCGCGCGCGGAGCATCCGTGACGCGGCGCCGCCGCTCCGGCGGCCACGGCATCGACCAGGGTGAGCTGGCCGCCGCGCAGGAGTGGCTCGCCGGGTTGAAGTAGCAGCTCCAGCGGCGTACCGTGGCGTACAGCCCAAGAGTGAGGATTACTACGGACGGGAGCGGGGAACATGCGTCGACGTCTGACAGGAGCGCTTGTCGCTGGCGCGCTCGCGGTCACCGGGTGTTCAGCCACGCCTCCTCCGTTGCCCTTCGAGGAAGGCAGTGCGGTGGCCGATGAGCTGCCCGGCGCGATCAGTGAGGACGCCCGCGACAGCGTCGAGGCCTCGACGGTTCGGTACCAGGGTTCGACCGACGCGGTCGAGGTATGGGCGGCGCGCGAGGAGGTCGACCGCGGCATCTGCCTCATCGTCGCCCCGGTGAACGATCCCTCAGGCTGGGTCGTGGGTTGCGGCGGCGGCAACACCGTCACGTCCGTGAGCCTCACTGGCGGCGGCGACTACGAGTTCTACCCGCAGGGCCTCCCCGAGGGTGAACCGCGCGAGGGCTGGGTCGCCGTGAGCGACTACGTGATCGCGCGCGAGTAGGCCACGTCACTATGTGCGTGGTCCAGGACTGTTCGCGAACAGGCCGCACAGCAGCCCGTAGCGAACCGCGCACCTGCGCAGGCATGGACTTCGCGCAGCCCTCAGCCTGAGCTGGAGGCGGGGGCGATCACGACAGTGATGCCGTGCTCACGCAGTCGATCGACGTGCTCAGGCGCAGTCGCGGAGTCGACGATCACGGCATCAAAGTCGGCGAGAGGGAGCATCGCGTGCAGTGCCCTCTTCTCGAACTTTGTGCCGTCGACCAGGAGCACCCGACGGCGCGCGGATTCGAACATTGCACGCTTGACGTCCACCGTCTCTAGGGTCTGGTGAAAGCACACGTCGTCGACGATGGCGGAGGTCGACATGAAGAACAGGTCGGCTCGAAGCTCAGCGATCTCGCGTACCGTCATGCGGCCCATGAACGAGCTGCACCAGTTGTAGTAGTCACCCCCCAGGCCGATCATGGTCGTGCCGCGAGTGTTTCTGAGCTCGTTCATGATCGTCAGGGTGTTGGTAATGACAGTGAGAGGCGTCTTGTCACTGAGGTGCGGCAGCAGGTGCAGAGTCGTGGTCGAGTCGTCGAGCATGAGCGCCTGACCGGGCTCGATGAACTCCAGAGCGGCCCGAGCGATCGCCTTCTTCTGAGCGATCTGACGACCTGATCGGTAGACGTCGCTCGACTCCACGAGCGAGGTCGAGGTGGCCGTCGCGACGCCGCGGCTTTTGCGCAACAGCCCGCGGTCTTCCAGCTCGTCGAGATCGCGATGCACCGTCATCACACTGATGTCGAACCGCTCGGCGAGCGCTTCGATGCGCACGGAGCCTTCCTCCATGACGGCTTCGCTGATGGCGCGCTGTCGAGCCTGCTGGCGACTCCCTCGCGACAAAGACTCCGGGTCGGTGTACGACATTTCCCACCCTCCTGGATGTCACGCTATCGCGAAAGCTTCGTCCAGAATGAGTGCCAGTGAGCGCGGGTCGTGGGCGAAGCGCCCCAGAAACAGTCCGTCGACACTGCCGTCGAGCCGGGTCAGGAGGCCCGGTTTCGCGCTTCCGCCGTAGAGGACCGTCGTTGACTGCAGACGCGGATGATGGGACAGATGGTCGCGGATCGCGCCCACGACCTCGTGGATGTGCTCTCTCCCCGCGGGCTCCGCTCGCCCGATCGCCCACTCGGGCTCGTAGGCGATCACCAGTTCGGGAACAGTCTCACTCGCAACGTCAGCAAGGGCGGATTCGATCTGCGCGATGCAGGTCTCCACCCCTCGGCTCGGGTCTCCCTCGGCCTGCTCGCCGACGCACAGCACAGGGGTCAGCCCTGAGCGCACCGCGGCGGCGAGTTTGCGTCGCGTGGTGAGGTCGTCCTCACCGAACACTGTGCGGCGCTCGACGTGTCCCACCTCGACGAACTGGCACCCGAGCGCGACCAGGTCGGCTCCGCTGACGCCACCGGTATAGGCGCCGGATTCCTTCCAGAACAGGTCTTGCGCGCCCACGGCGACGGGCAGGTTGTCGAGTTCGGCAGAGACCGCGCACAGCGAGGGCAGGCTCGGCAGCACGAAGAGCCGAACCGAGCTCGTCGTAATCGACGGATGCGCGCGGGCGAGCTGCGCGACCTGCGCCGCCCAGTCGACTGAGGCCTTCAGATCGAGGTAGAGCTTGAGGCTGACACCGATCGTGAGTATGGGGGTCACGTCACGGGCCCGTCTTCGACGCCGTCCGTCCTGTCACCCATTGATGCCCGTCGTCTCATAGTCGGTGATGACGTCAACCTTTCCCGCCGAGGCGGAGCCGGTATCGAACTCGTAGCCGAGCCACTCTCGAGCCAGGCGTCGAGCGAGCTCCAGGCCGATGACCCGCTGACCGAAGGTCAGCACCTGCGCGTTGTTGCTGAGCACGCTGCGTTCGACGCTGAAGCTGTCGTGAGCAGTCACGGCGCGGACGCCGGAGACCTTGTTGGCGGCGATGGCCACGCCCAGACCCGTGCCGCACACGAGTAGGGCACGATCGGCCTGACCGTCCCGCACCTTCTCTGCCGCGGCAATGGCGACGACCGGGTAGGGGGTCGTTCCGGTGGCGTCGACTCCGAGATCGATGACCTCGCTGACCCGCGGGTCGCTCTCCAGGTCAGCCTTGAGAGCCTCCTTGTACTGGAATCCTGCTTCGTCAGATCCGACGACGATGCGCATGGGGTGAGTCATGACTGTTCTCCTTGTTCCTCAGCGTTCGCGGTCAGCACGTGGGCGACTGCGGTCATGGCGAGCGCGAACGAGACGGCGCCGGGGTCGGGCGTGCCGAGGCTCTTCTCCGCGTGAGGCCGGGCTCGACCCAGCCGTGGGAGCATCTCCGCGGTGTCGGCGGCGGCCGCTGTGGCGCGCTCGGCCGCTCTCGACCAGGCAGCGGAGAGCCGCTGGCCCTCGCCCACCTTCGCGGTCAGTTCATCGGTGAACGGCACGATCGCGTCCACCATCGTCTTGTCACCCAGCTCGGCCTTGCCCATGCGCTGCACCGTCGCGCGGGCGTTCTGGATCGCGTCGGCGACGGCCTGAGCATCGGGATGGTGCTCGTCCCCGAGACGCTCTCCCGCGGCGCGAAGGGCAGCACCCCACAGTGCGCCCGAGGTGCCACCGGCTTTGTCAGCCCACGCATCACCGGCGCGAGCGAGCACTGTTCCCGCTCCGGCGCCGGCGGCCGAGAGTTCCTGGGCCGCAGCCGCGGCCGCGTGTACGCCGCGCTGCATGCCGATGCCGTGGTCGCCGTCGCCCGCGATGGCGTCGAGACGACCGAGCTCGTCGACGTCACGATCGATGACGGCACGGATGGAGTCGATTGCAGCCTGAGCGACGCGGCCAGCGTTCCGGGACGCATCCGATGCGACCGGGATCGCCTCTTGCTCTGCGGCGTCGGGCGCAGCCTCCGCCGCTTCGGACTCGGCCGCCGCCCCGACGGAGCCCTTGCGGTAGGCCGGCGTGTAGGCCGGCGATCGCCAAACTGTCTCGAGTTCGTCGTCGAGCCAGAGGAGCGTCACCGACAGGCCGGCCATGTCGAAACTCGTCGCGTACTCCCCGATCTCGGGCTCCACGATGGTGAGCCCGGCGCTCTCGAGCTTCTCACTGACCGCGCCGTACATCACGAACAGCTCTTCACCCTTGACGGATCCGAGCCCGTTGATGATGACGGCAACCCGAGAGCCCGGTGTCGTCGAGACGGAGTCGGGGCGCTCGGCGAGAAGCGCGTCCACGCACTGCTCTGCCATCTCTCGGGCGCTCGGCACCGGCCTGATGTCGATGCCGGGCTCACCGTGAATGCCCATGCCCACCGCCATCTGACCGGGCGGCACGGTGAAGAGCGGTTCCGTCGCACCGGGAAGAGTGCAGCCGGAGAACGCGATACCGATGGACCGCGTGCGCTCGTTGGCCCGCTCGGCGAGAGCGGCGACCTCTTCGAGGGAGGACCCCCGTTCGGCGGCCCACGCCGCAGCGCGGAAGACCGCGAGATCGCCGGCGACGCCGCGGCGCTTCTGCCACTCAGCCGGAGGGGCGCTGTAGATGTCGTCGGTGACACGCACGGTGCGGCAGGGAATGCCCTCTGCGATGAGGCGTTCTTGAGCGGCGTCGAAGTTGAGCACATCGCCCGCGTAGTTTCCGTAGCTCAGCAGCACGCCAGCGGTCGTCGCGACAGACTTAGCGACGGTGTAGACCTGCTGGGCACTGGGCGAGGCGAAGACGTTGCCCATGGCCGCGGCGTGGGCGAGCCCTGGCCCGACAAGCCCGGCGAACGCAGGATAGTGACCCGAGCCTCCCCCGATCACGAGGGCGACCTGGTCCGGGGGCGTCGCGGCGGATCGGGCTACTCCCCCGGGAACGCGACGCACGAGGCCGCGGTGCGCCGCGACGAATCCTGTCGTGGAGTCGTCGGCAAAGTCAGCCGGATCGTTCGCAACGTGGCTCATGTGAAGTCTTTCGTCGTGTCGCGGTGGAGATGAGGGGTTCACGCGGGAGCGGAGCCGCTGAGGGGCGCCGCTCCCGCGCTGACCGCGCGGGAGCGCACGGTCGCTGTGCTCCGGCTTAGCCGGAGTAGGTGAACGGTCCCGTCATGAGGTCGACGTTCTCCTGCGTGATGAGAATGCAGTCGAAGGACTGCTTCTCGGTCTCCGGCACGGTGCCGTTGCGGATGTAGTCGTCAGCCAAGGCGATCGCCTCCGCGGCGAAGACCGCGACGGGCTGAAGAACCGTGTAGGCCATCTCGCCCGCCTTGACCGACTCGACCGCGTCAGGGTTGCCATCGAAGCCTCCGATGACGACGCCGTCGAACGCGCCCGACTCCTTCAGAGCGGCGATGGCGCCCAGGGCCATCTCGTCATTGCCGGCGATGACCCCACTGATGTCGGGGTTGGCCTGCAACAGTGTCTGTGTCGCGTTGCGACCTTCGGTGCGGTCCCAGTTAGCAACCTCTTCCCCGACCTGAACCAGATCCGGGTACTGCGAGATCACGGTGTCGAAGCCGTTCGAGCGAGTCTGCGCGTTGTTGTCGGACGGTGCGCCGAAGAGCTCGATGTAGTTGCCGTTTTCCTCCATCTGGCGCACAAACTCCTGGGCACCCAGAGCAGCGCCCTGAGCGTTGTTCGAGACCAGCTGAGCCAACGCGATGCCTGTCTCGTTGATCTCAGCGTTGATCAGGAAGACCGGGATGCCCGCATCCGTGGCCTTCTGGACGGCCGCGATCGAGCCGTCCGCGTTGGCCGGGTCGAGGATGAGCGCAACCGACTGGTTGGTGATGGCCGTGTCGATCAGCGTGTTCTCGGTGTTGGTGTCACCCAGGTGAGCGCCAACAACGGCCTCGTAGCCGAGCTCCTCTGCTGCGGCCGCGGCAACATCGCCCTCGGTCTTCCAGTAGGGGTTGGCCGGGTCGTTGACGATGATGGTGATGAGGCCGCCGGCCTCACCGCCCCCCGCCGACTCCGCGGGTGTGTCGGTGTCTCCTCCGGCGCAGGCGGTGAGACCCAGGGCCAGTGCTGCAGCGGCTGCCAGCGCAGTGAGCGCCTTCTTGCGAACCATGGTGGTTTCCTTTCATCGGGATGTGATGTGCATCGACTGGGGCGATGCGGGGGGCGGGTCAGGTGGTGGTGCCGGTGGTGACTGGCGTCTTCTGACCCGACGTTTCGGGGGAGTGGGGCTCGGTCGGCCCGTCGCCTGGCGTCGACGATGGTGGCGGAGTGCTCGAGGCGGCGGGACGGGGCCGACGGCCGTACTGGAGCGTGTTGAGCATCACGGCGATGACGATCACCGCGCCCATGAAGACCATCTGCCAGTAGGCGGAGACGCCGACGATCACGAGCCCATCGGAGAGGAAGCCGATGACGAACGCCCCGAGCAGGGTTCCGCGCACCGTTCCGCGTCCACCCGTGAGGGCCGCACCGCCGATGACGACGACCGCGATGGCGGTGAGCTCGTAGGTGTTGCCCGCCGTCGGGCTTGCGCTCGTGAGGGTCGAGGAGAGGATGAGCCCGGCGACCGAGGCGCAGATGCCGGAGATGACATACACCCACACGGTGACGGCCTTGACCGGCACTCCGGAGAGTTCGGCTGCGCGCTCGTTGCCTCCGGAGGCGTACAGCCAGCGCCCGAAGGTGGAACGGCTGAGCACGAATCCGAGAATCAGGGCGATGATGCCCATGATGATGACGCCGATCGGAATGCCGAGCAGTCGGTTGAACCCGAGCCAGTCGAACCCGGTGTTCCCCAGCTCAGGGTTGCCCGAAAGGTTGTTGACCGTGAGTCCGTTGGTCATCAGGAGCGCGATGCCGCGGACGACGTAGAGCATGCCGAGGGTCGCGACGAAGGGCGCGACCTTGAATTTGGCCACCAGGATTCCGTTGACCAACCCCACCAGGGCTCCCATGGCACAGGAGATGATGACAACGACGGGGATGCTCGGGTAGAGCACCACTCCGAAGATGGTGAGCGACAACCCGTCTTGAATGAGGAAGCCTCCGATGATCGCCGAGAAGCTCAAGGTGGATCCCACCGAGAGGTCGATGCCTCCGTTGAGGATCACCATGAGCATCCCCAGCCCCAGAATCGCAAAGATCGCCACGTGCGAGGCCATGATGAGGAGGTTGCTGACGGTGAGGTAGTTGGGCGACAGCATCGAGAACACGGCGATGATGAGAATCAGCGCGAGAAACGCCCGGCCCTCGATGAGGATCTTGCCGATCGATCGTGTCTTCCGCTGCGTGATGATCGCGGTGGTTGTGGTGGTTGTCGTCGTCATTGTCCGATCCATTCCTTGGGCCCGGTTAGGCGGCCACGGCCTCGCCAGAGGCGGCCATGATCATTTCTTTGGTCGCATCCGGTCCGAATTCGGCTGAGATGCGGCCGCGGTTCAGCACGATGATGCGGTGGGCGATGCTGAGGCACTCGCCCACCTCGGAGGTCGAGTAGACAACCGTGAGTCCTTCGGCAGCACGCGCGGCGAGGAGGCGAAACACCTCACCTTTCGCGCCGACATCGATACCGCGACTCGGCTCGTCGAGCAGCATGACTCGGGGACGCGTTCCCAGCACCTTGCCGATCACGACCTTTTGCTGGTTACCTCCTGACAGCGCCCCAATCTCGATATCGGGGCCATCCGTCTTGACCGTCACGTCGGCGATGAGCTGGTCGGCGTGGGTCCGCTCTGCTCGACGGGAGAGCACTCCGTTGACGAGACAGTCCCGCAGGCTGGAGAGGGTGAGGTTCTTGCCGACCGACATGGTCTGCACGAGTCCGTCGCGCTGGCGATCCTCGGGCACCAGGCCGATGCCCATCTCGATGCGCTCTGCGAGGGTCTGGCGATCCAACTTCTGACCTTCGAGCAGCACGGTGCCGCTGGACACGGCGCCGCGGCCCGCGATGGCCTCCAGCAATTCGGTCCGGCCCGAACCCATGAGCCCATAGAGGCAGACGATCTCGCCTGCCTTCACGTCGAGGCTGAGCCCGTTGACGATCGCGCGCTCCGGGTTCTCGGGGTCGAGCACGGTGAGGTTGCGGATGCTCAGGGCCGGGTCGCCGAAGTCGTACCCCGTCGGCGGCGCACCGAGGTCATAGTTGTCGCCGACCATGTTGCGCACGATCCACTCGAGGTCGATGTCGGCGCGCTCACCCCGGGCCGTCATGGAGCCGTCCCGCAACACGACCGCGTGGTCGGTGACTTCGAGCGCCTCTTCGAGGTGGTGGGAGATGTAGACGATCGCCACGCCGCGTGAGGTCAGGTCGTTGATGATGCCGAACAGCACCTGCACTTCCGATGCCGCGAGGGCCGACGTCGGCTCATCCATGATGAGAATGCGCGAGTTGACCGACAGCGCGCGAGCAATCTCGATGATCTGCTGCTGCCCCACGCGAAGGTCGGCCACCATGGTGTCCGGCTCGATCGGCAACTGCATCTCCTGCAGCAGTTCCCGCGTCTGACGATCCTCTTCCGCGTAGTCGACACCCGTCCGGCCCGGAATCTCACGGCCGAGGAAGATGTTGTCGCGCACGGAGAGGTTCGGGGCCAGGCTCAGCTCCTGGTGAATGATCGAGATTCCTCGCTCGCGAGCATCCGTCGTGGAGTGAAAGGTGACCGGCTTGCCGTCGAGGAGGATTTGGCCGGAGGTCGGCTGCTCGACTCCCGAGAGGATCTTCATGAGCGTCGACTTGCCGGCTCCGTTCTCCCCAAACAGCGTGGTGACCGTTCCGGAACGGATGTCGAAGTTGACCCCTCGCAGAGCGCGAACGCCGCCATAGTTCTTGACGATGTCGCGCGCCTCGAGCATCACATCGTCGAATGAGGCGTTCACAGCACCGTCACCTCCACCGGCGTGACCAGCCAGGCGGCGGGATTCACGAGCGTGAAGGCGCCGACCACGGTGACGGTCTGGCCCGACAGGTTGTCGGTGTCGACCGACTCGAGCACCCGAGTCTTGAGCTCATCGTTGAGAGCGGCGGCGGCATTCTGGAAGGCGATCTGGTTGGTGAACTCGCCGAACTCGTACGCGCCAGTGGCGTCACGCAGCTCTGTTCCGTTGATCGCCGGCCCGGTCTGCAGGCGCACCAGCAGGTCATCGGGCAACCCGTCGACCTGGATCTCGTAGATGCCTGACTGGCCGTCGCCGACGACTCCGGTGAAGCTCACGCTGAACACGGGGCCGCCGGAGCTGGGAACCGCGTACTGGTCAGCGGCAGCCTCAGGGTCATCAGCAATGGCGGCGGCCACCACTGTGGCATCTGCGGAGCGGTCGATGATTCCTTCTTGCACGATCTCGAACTGCTCCGCGCCGAAGTCTGCGGCGTTGAACTCGACGATCCCTTGCGCGAGCGGATCGTCGAGTGGCACGACCCTCGTTCCGAGGGCCATTCCGACCAGCACCGCCGCGATCACTCCGGCAGTGATGCCGCGCTTGGCAGTGCGGGAGAGACGGGTGCGCGTCCGCGGCGCGGTCGCCGACGTCGTGGGGGCGCTCATGCGATCAGCACCCGTGACTGGTCGTCGTTGGGGCGGATCTGCAGCTTGCGCCCTTCGCCTCGACGGAACTGGTCGAGGGCCTGCTCGTAGTCGTCGAGGACGAAGCTGTGGCTGATCATGGCCGTGGCGTTGACCGCGCCGGCTTCGAACATCTCCACCGCGCGACCAAAGGAGTTGAGCACGGCCATCGTTCCGACGATCGAGATCTCGTCGCGGTAGACGCGGAAGGGCGAGAACTCTGCCTTCTTGTCGGCGGGCGCGACTCCGAAGTCTTGGAAGAATCCGGCGGGCTTCACGCGCGTCAGGCCATCCTCGATCGCCCGGATGTTGCCGGTGCAGTCGATCACGACATCCCACTTCTCGCGGTCTGCATCGTCGGCGCTCGTGTAGCGCAGCTCAATGCCACACTCGGCGGCGGTGTTCAAGCGGTCTTCGTTGAGGTCGACGATCGTGACCGATGCCGCTCCGGCGCGGGTCGCGAGCTGGGCCATGAGCAGCCCCATCGTGCCGGAGCCGTAGACGAGCACGTGGTCGCCCATGCGACGGGGAAGCACGTCCCAGCCACGAATGGCGCAAGCGAGCGGCTCGATGAGGGCGGCCTCGAAGAGGTCGGTCACGGGCTTGAGCTTGTAGACGTTGCTCGCGGGCGCCGTGAAGAATTGCTGCGCCGCACCGTCGGAGGCGACCACTCCGAGCCCGTTCCAGAAGCGGCAGAGGTTCTGGTGGCCGTTGAGGCAGAACTCGCACTCGCCGCAGGTGGTGCTCGGGTTGACGACGACGTGGTCGCCGACCGCGAAGTCGAAGACACCGTCATTGACGCCCTCTCCGAGCTCGACGATGGTGCCGGATGCCTCGTGGCCGGGTACGAGGGGAAAGACAGTTCCCTCGAACTCGCCATCCAGCACGTGAGTATCCGTGCCACAGAGTCCGACCGCGGCGGTCTCGATGAGGATTTCCTTGTGGCCGGGCTTCGGCTGAGGGCGCTCCTCGAGGGCCAATTCGCCTTCCGACGTGAATACAACTGCGCGCATCTTTGCTCCCGTTGTTTGTGCGTTCATCGTTGAGACCGCGTGTGTTCCTCAAGCCGGTTCGCCGTCTCGCTCAGCGCGACCTCGCGCTGGACGAGTTGCGTCACCGTCTTGGCGGTCCGTGACCATGTTAGGTACGACGCCGCGCCATGTTATTTATCAACCTGGCGATGTTAGATTCACCATAGATTGCGATACGGTACCTGTCAACAGTGGTTTTCCGTCAACGGTGAGGAGACAGGTCATGACCGAAGTGCGATGGGACGACATCGACCAGCGGGCAGTCGACACGGCGCGAGTTCTCGCGGCTGACGCGGTCGAGAAGGTGGGCAACGGGCATCCGGGAACGGCCATGAGTCTCGCGCCACTCGCGTACCTGCTGTACCAGCGCGTGCTGCGCCACGACCCCGCCGACCCGACCTGGGCCGGTCGCGACCGCTTCATCCTGTCGGTCGGCCATTCGTCTCTCACGCAGTACGTGCAGCTGTACCTCGGCGGCTTCGGTCTCGAACTCGACGACCTGAAGGCGCTGCGCACGTGGGGCTCCCTCACCCCCGGCCACCCCGAATACGGTCACACGCCGGGCGTGGAAATCACGACGGGGCCGCTCGGCCAGGGTCTCGCCTCCGCCGTCGGTTTCGCCTACGCGACACGCTATGAGCGCGGCCTCTTCGACCCCGACGCCCCCGCCGGCGAGTCGCCCTTCGATCACACGATCTACGTCGTCGCCGGTGATGGCGACATCCAGGAGGGCGTGACGTCAGAGGCTGGCAGTCTCGCCGGTCACCAAGAGCTGGGCAACCTGATCGCCATCTACGACTCCAACCAGATCTCGATCGAAGACGACACCACCATCGCCTTCACCGAAGATGTCGCCGCCCGCTATGCGTCCTACGGCTGGCACGTGCAGACCGTCGACTGGAAAAAAACCGGCGCCTACCAGGAAGACATCCACGAGCTGTACGCGGCGATCGAGGCGGCGAAAGCCGAGACCTCCCGGCCCTCCCTGATCATCCTGAAGACCATCATCGGGTGGCCCTCCCCCGGCAAGCAGAACACGGGTGCCGTGCACGGCTCGGCCCTCGGAGCGAACGAGCTCGCGGCGACGAAGCGTGCCCTCGGGTTCGACCCCGAGCAGTTCTTCACCATCGATGACGACGTCATCGCTCACACGCGAGCCCTCGCCGATCGTGGGGCTGCCGCCCATGCCGAGTGGCAGCAGCGGTTCGAGACCTGGGCGGCGGCGAACCCGGAACGCAAGCAGCTCTGGGATCGCCTGCAGACCGGCGAGCTGCCCGACGGCCTGGACGCGGCGCTGCCGCACGGGGAACCCGGCACGGCGATGTCGACCCGGGCCGCGTCGGGCGCCGTCATCAATGCGCTCGCCGCTCACCTGCCCGAGCTCTGGGGTGGGTCTGCCGACCTGGCCGAATCGAACCTGACGACCATCAAGAGTGCGGCATCGTTTGCGCCCGCCGAGCGATCGACGCACGAATGGACGGCCGAGCCGTATGGGCGAGTGCTGCACTTCGGCATCCGCGAGCACGCGATGGGCGCCATCATCAACGGCATCCTCCTGCACGGGCCCACCCGCGCCTTCGGGGGCACCTTCCTCATCTTCAGCGACTACATGCGGCCCGCCGTCCGCCTCGCCGCACTCATGAACATCCCGAGCATTTTCGTCTGGACTCACGACTCAGTCGCCCTGGGAGAGGACGGCCCCACGCATCAGCCGATCGAACAACTCGCCACGCTGCGCGCCATCCCCAACATGACGGTGGCCCGCCCCTGCGACGCCGCGGAGACGGCGGCCGTGTGGCTGGAGGTGCTGCGTCGCCGAGGCGGACCCACCGGCATCGCCCTGACCCGACAGAACGTTCCCGTGCTCGACCGAGGCGAGGGCGAGGCCTCCGGCGCCGTTCTCGCCTCAGCAACGCTGGCGGCCCGTGGCGCCTATGTTCTCGCCGAGGCCCCTGACGGTGCGCCCGAGGTCATCCTCATCGCCACCGGGTCTGAGGTGCAACTCGCGCTCGCAGCGCGAGACACGCTGGCGCAAGACGGCATTCAAGCTCGCGTCGTGTCGGCGCCATCACTCGAGTGGTTCGCCGAGCAGGATGACGACTACCGCGAGTCGGTGCTGCCCTCGGCAGTGCGGGCCCGCGTCTCGGTCGAAGCCGGTGTCGCGCTGAGTTGGCGCGACGTCGTCGGCGACGCGGGCCGCAGCGTCTCCATCGAGCACTTCGGCGCGTCGGCCTCCGGCCCCGAGCTGTTCGAGCGCTACGGCATGACCGCAGACGCGGTCGTGGCGGCGGCAAAGGATTCGCTCACGCAGGTCTAGCCTTCCGCGACCCGGGCGCGGTCGCCCGCGCTCAGATCAGCCAGCGCTGTTTCTGCACGAGCGGGATGCTCCTCCACGCCTTGCCGATGCCCCAGGTGTCTCCGGCGAACGTCGTCGCGATCACGATCAGGGCGAGCGCGTAGATGATGTGGTAGTCGACGAGGGGGTTGTTCGAGGCGGTCAGCGGCGTGAAGGGCCACTCGGCGAGGTGCATGAAGACCATGAGGATGGTGCCGGCCACAGCGCTCACGCGAAGGCCGATACCCAGCATGACGGCGACGCCGATGCCGAGCATCCCGAGCATGAACAGCACGTCGGTGACCGGGTTGGCGAGGGTGAGGAAGAAGTCCTTGAGCGGTCCGGTGACCGTGTCGCTCCTGAGGAAGCCCTGGGCCGGCGTGCCGCCGTTGATCCAGGCCCGCTCGAGCGGCGTCGCGTAGCCGAGCCCGAACGTCTTGTCGAGAAACGCCCACAGGAAAATGAACCCGGTTGCCAGGCGCAGGACGGCGAGGGAGCGTCGGCCAAGGCCTGCTGTGGGCATCCCGGGCGCGTCGGTCTGGTCGGGGGCGTTCGGATCGATGGTGGTGGCGGTCATCTTCGTCTCCTCGAGGTGAACTCGTCCCACGACGATCGCGGGCCTGAGCGGTGATGACCCCAGAGTGGCCCGCTCGGCGGCCCCCGGGCAGTGCCAAAGGTCCCGACAATTCCCGCTGAGATTGAGCGGTACAGCACCGCCCCGCGATCCGGGAGGCTCTCCGCGCGTCAGCGGGGCAGGTTCGCCTCGATGAGCTCGACGATGGGGCGAGCGTCCGGCAGCACGGTGGGCCGGAAGCGATGCACCTCGCCGCTCGGCAGCACGAGGAACTTCTCGAAGTTCCACATGATCGGCCCGGCCTTGCCGCCGCCATCGGGCGTCTCGACCAGCTGCGTGTAGAGCGGGTGCCGCTTCGAGCCGTTGACCTTCGCCTTCTCGGTCATGGGGAAGGTGACGCCCCACGTGGTTCTGCAGTACTCGGCGATCTTCTCCTCGCTCGACAGCTCCTGCAGAAACTGGTTCGAAGGCACGCCGAGCACCGTGAACCCGCGGTCGGCGTAGCGCTTCTGCAGCTCCTCGAGCTGCTCGTACTGCGGCGCGAGCCCGCAGCGTGAGGCCACGTTGACGACGAGCACGACGTGGTCGGCGAACTCGGCGAAGGTCGTCTCGCGGCCGTCGAGCATCGTGAGCGGAGCATCCGTGAGGGAGGTCATGCCCCGACGATAGGAGCGTTTGCTGAGCGCACACGGTGCACCCGCTCTGTGGCTACGGAGTGTGCGCCGGCATCTCGTCGAGCGTTCCCCCGGCCGCTGCCGCCGCCTCGAACAGCGGCAGGTGAGATTCGAGGGATGCCCGGCGCAGGTTGCCCAGCACCGTCACGAGTCGCGCATCATCGGCCTGGGCGAGCAGCTCGTCGTAGAGTGCGACGTTGCTGATCTCGCCCTCCGCCCACGCTTCGGCCGCCGCCTGCAGGTCGGTCGGTGCGACGACCTGCCCGATGTAGGGGTTCTCGGGAACCTCGATGCCGGCACGGTCGAGCTGGCGGGTCAGCGCGTCGATGTGCCGCAGCTCGCCCTCGAGGATCGTCGCGTACGGCTCGACCTCGCCGAACCGGTCGAGCACGGCGAGGTACGACGCTGCGGCGGCGTACTCCCCGACGGGCGACATCAGGGCGTCCCACGCGAGGGCAGCATCACTGTCGGGGTCGACGTCGGCGGGCAGGGCCGTCGCGGCGGGCGCCGTCGGCGCAGCGATGCCCGGGTCGGCTTCGGGGGCACTCGTGCTCGAGTCCGCGGGCGTGAGCGTCGCATCGCGGGCAGGCACGGCCTCGGGAGCGGGTGCGCAGCCGGCGAGGGTGAGGGCGACCACCAGGCCGAGCCCGACGGCACCCGTCCCGATGGCGAAGCGGACAGGGTGTGCAGTGCCTTCGAGCCTCATGGTGAGCTCCTTCCCGGAGAGCTCCCATAATACCCCCGGGGGTATGAACGCGCTGAGAGCCGCCCCTGACGACCCTGCGCGCGCCGAGTCGTGTGCGAGCGTCAGTCTTGCGTCTGGTGCTCGGCGCGCTGGCGGATGCGGCGCCCTTCCTCGATGGCCTCACGTTCTGCCTCGGCACGCTTCTCGATCATGGTGTCGTCGCGCGGGGGCAGCTGGATGACCTCCTCGGCCGGCAGGCCCGCCTGGAGCTCGCGCGCCCGCTCGAGCTCCGCGTCGACTTCGGCGCCGAACAGCAGCGCCATGTTGGCGAGCCACAGCCAGAGCAAGAACACGACGACGCCTCCCAGAGCGCCGTAGGTCGCCGAGTAGTTCGCGACGTTCGACACGTAGAAGCCGAAGCCGAGCGACACGATGACGAGCGCCACGATCGCGATCGCCGCCCCAGGGCTCAACCAGCGGAATCTCGGCTGCCGCGCGTTGGGGGTCGCGTAGTAGAGCACCGCGACCATGAGCACGAGCAGCACGGCGAGCACGGGCCAGCGCGCGATGCTCCACGCCGTCTGCGCGGTCGCGCCGATGCCCAGCGCATCACCGATCGCCTGCGCGAGCGGCCCGGAGACGAGGAGGCCGACGACCATGACGACGATGATCGAGAGGCCGAGGAGCGTGATGAGCAGCTGCAGGGGCTTGAGCTTCCAGATCGGTCGCCCCTCCTCGATGCCGTAGATGCGGTTCATGGCCCGGCTGAACGCGGAGACGTACCCGGAGGCCGACCAGAGCGCGAGCAGCAGGCCGACCGCGAGGGCGAGGCCTGCGCCAGGCGAGGTGGCGAACTGCTCGATGGGCCCGCGCAGCACCTCGATGATCTGCTCAGGCGCCACAGCCCCTGCGATGTCGAGCACGGCGTCGGCCGACCGCGTGCCCTGCCCGACGAGCCCGAGAATCGAGAACACCGCGATGAGCGCGGGGAACAGCGCGAGCACCGAGAAGAAGGTCAGCGAGGCGGCGATGTCGAAGCTCTGGTGGGCGATGAACTCGCGCCCGGCGCGCTTCGCGACATACGTCGCGGTGCGCGGCCGCAGATCGGTCGGCGAGGAGGGCTTGCGCTTGTCATCGGGCTCGGGTGCGTCGTCGCGGCTGTCGGGATGCTCGTGCATGAGTCTCGGCTCCGATTCCTGTCGGGGTCGTGTCGGTGTTCATCGGAGCACGCCCACTGCGCGCGCACAGTCTTGCCGTGGCTGGCGCGCCCCACACCATCCAGTCAGACATGCGCGCACCCATAACGCCAGGGTCTGGCGAGAGCACTCAGGGCGCGCTAGGGTGCGCGGCGCCACTCGCTCGGGGCGAGAACGCAGAAAACCCCGAACCTGCGAGGTTCGAGGGTCTCCACTGCCCTGCGGGCAAGAGCGGTGACGGTGGGATTTGAACCCCATGCCTGCCCGCCCGGATGCTGTTGTGCTGGTCAAATCCCCCGGATTTCCGGGGTTTTGGGGCTCTTCGCAATCAAGCGGGTAGGTGGGGTCTGAATCCGCCGCTTTCGAGCAGGCTGCGGGCGATGTAGTTGCTGAGGTTGCGGAAGCCGAGCGCACTGCCGCGGAGGTGTTCGAGTCGGCCGTTGATCGCCTCGGTTGGACCGTTCGAGGTGCCGGGCAGGTCGAAATAGGCCAGCACGTCGCCGGCGCGGCGATGCAGGGTGCGGCCGAGCTTGCCCAGCTCGACGAGGACTTCGGGAACGCCGTGACGCAGCGAGTCGATCACCGCTTGCAGGGCTCGGCGCCCGGCGGCTCGGTCGGGGTGCCGGTAGGCGGCGACGATGCTCTGGTAGACGGCCCAGGTGGTCTCGACCTCGACATGCTCGTCGATGGCGAACACCGCCTCGATGCGGGCGCGCTGTCGGTCGGTGAGGAACGCTTCCCCGGTGTGCAGGGCGCGGCGAACACCATAGAGCGGATCGCCGGCGTGGCCGCGGTGGCCGAGGGTGTGCTGTTGGACGCGTTGCCGGGTGCGGTCGAGGGCGTCGCCGGCGAGCTGGACGACGTGGAACGGGTCCATCACCTCGATCGCGTCGGGGAGGGCTTCGGCGGCGGCGGTCTTGAAGCCGGTGAACCCATCCATCGCGACCACCTCGATCCCGGCCCGGAACGCCGGGGACTGCTGCTCGAGCCAGGTCTTGAACACCGGCTTCGATCGGCCCTCGACCATGTCCAGCAGCCGCGCCGGACCCGTCCCGTCACGCACCGGGGTCAGGTCGATGACCACGGTCACGTAGCGGTCCCCGAACCTCGTGTGCCGCCAGACGTGTTCATCGACACCGATCACGGTGACCCCATCGAAGCGGGCCGGATCGCCGATCAGCCTCCGACGGCCTTCCTCCAAAACAGCACTGTTGGCCGTGTGCCAGGACACCCCGAGCCGAGCTGCGACTCGGCTGATCGTGAGATGGTCCACGACGAGCGCGGTGAGCGCCCAGGTGAGCGCTCCACGGGACAGCTTCGACCTCGGCTCAGCCGCCGCGGTGCTGTCCTGCCGCCACGACCTGCCGCATCCCGAGCACCGGTAGCGGCGCACCCGCACCAGCAACGTCGTCGGCCGCTCGCCGAACGGGACATGCGCGAGCCGTCTCGCCTCGGTGCCGCGCGAGACACCCTCCGCCCCGCACCACCGGCACCACTGGTCCGGCTCCACGATCCGGCACTCCAACACCGCCCGATGTGCCTCGATCCGCTGCCCGGCGACCACGAGTCCGAGCTCCTCGAGACGGCAGAAGACAGTCAGATCGGCGGGGTCGAAGGTAGCGTTGAGCACGTCGAGGTCTTTCTCGGATGGTGAGCCTGAAGAACTTCCATCCTGGAAGACCTCGACCCTGTCTCCAGACCCCGACGCGCTACCGACCTACCCCCTCAACTGCGAAGAGCCGGTTTTGGGGTCACGTTCGGTTACCGCAGACACCTTCGATTGTGCACGCTTGTGGGTTTTTTGTGGGGCAATAGGGCTGCGGCTCCCTCACGGCTACAGTCTGCGAGGCGGTGTCCACAAGCCCGCATTGGTCATGGCGTATCGCGTCTTACCTCGGTAGAATGGAGTCACGACGAGCCGGCTACCGGAGCGTTGTTCGCCTGGAACCCTGCCTTGTGCAGGGTTTCAGTGCTTTACGGGTCCCATCGGCGGCAGCGCGGCTTCAGCGGAGCGACGTCTGCCCACAACGCCCGTGCAGTTCGTTCAGCCTTCGGGCCGGAAGACTTGTGCGCGTCGAGGCGCCTGTATAGGTACGCGATCAAGTCCGCAGCTTGCAGGCCAGGAGACTCGACGGACCGGCCGAACGTGATTGGGAACTGAACGTGCTGTAGCTTGCTCGGCTTGTAGCCGCCAGTGGTGACGGTCTGGTAGGCCGCCATCCGACGCGCGTGATCTTCTTGATCGGGGACTTCGTCGGCGATGACAAGGACCTCTTCCCTAGTGAGTCGTGCGTGACTGTTGAGCACTTCCAGTAGATGTCGAAGCACGACACGGTGTGGGGGTTCGGGGTAGCTGTATCTGGCGTTGAGGCGCGCGACGTCGACACCCTCGACGAAGGCGCGAGCTCGGGGAAGAGTGCCCATCTCCCGAAGTGCACGTGAGTAGATGGCGTGTGCTGCACGGTGCTTTCCACGTAGAGGCGACCACTCTTTGTCGCCCGACATGATCTCGTACCCGTGGAGTTCAGCGGAGTCGGGGTCGACGCCGAAACCTGCCGCGTATTCCAGGGCTCGGCGGTTGGCGGCCCTGAGGTCGAGGAGCTGCGACTCGTTGACGACGAACGCGGCGATGTAATAGCGGTCACGCGTATAGGACTCGTCAACGAAGGCAAACAACACTCACACAGTCTGCCCGATCCGCCCGCCTGGCCCGCGTGAGGCGACCCCTCCCGGTCCTGTCAAGCGCGACGGTGTGACCGTTGGCCTCCGAGCACCTACATGCCCATGCGTCGTCGTACGATCTCGATCGCTTTTGCTCGCCCCGCCTCGACACCGATCTCGGCGGCTTCGTCAGGCATCCCTTCGTCGAAACGGGCACGATGGGAGGCATCCATCGCCGCGCGCAACGCCTCCGCGTACTCGGCATCGGTCAACTCGTATCGAATCTCTGTCATGACGTCACACTACTTCGGTGCTCGAAGGCACAACGGAGCGGTCGACGCGATCTTGCGGGCGCCCTGACCCCCTTGCGCAATGGGCGTCTGTCTAGACCTTCGCCGCGAGCGACGGATCTCCCGAGTTCGTCTCGCACTCCGGGTTATCGCAGACTCGCTCGTCGATGTACGTAGGCGGGCCGAAACTGCGACCGCGACCGCGGTCGGGCGTGAGTACCACTCGGACGGGCTCGCCGCAGCTTGCACAGTTTGGGGTCGGGTTAGTCATGAACTTGCCCATCTGTCGGGAGGGTTGTCCGATCAGACTAGGTCGATCTGATCGACCATCGAAAGGGTGCCCGGCGAGTTGAACCGCGCGTCGGTGCCCGATGCTAGGTTCGCTCACATGAGTGCAGCGCCTGGTTGGTACCCCGACCCCGAACAAGCGGCCACCCTCCGCTACTGGACCGGTACCGTGTGGACGGAGCAACGTGCACCCGCCGCGGCCGCACCAGTCGCCACGCGCCCCACAAGAGAAACGTGGCTCGCGTACGTCCTTCTGATCTTTCTCGGCGGGTTCGGCGTTCACCGCTTCTACCTCGGAGACACCGCCGTGGGCGTCACGCTACTGCTCCTGACGATTATCGGATGGGCTACTGCCGCGTTCGCTATTGGGTTCTTGTTCGTCGGCGTTGTGTGGGTCTGGATCATCGTCGACTTGTTCCTTGTCCCCGGGCTTGTTCGACAAGCCAACAGCCGCCGCTAGGAAGGGGTCTGCTGCACGGATAGGTGACAGGTTGTAGTCACGCCGCCAGTGCGGCTGGCGTGCTCATGATGGCCTCGAACTCGACCGGGGTCAAACGGCCGAGAGCGGCTTGCCGGCGTCGCCGGTTGTAGGTGCGTTCGATCCAGGTGACGATCGCGATGCGCAGCTCGTCGCGGGTGGCCCAGGAGCGGCGGTTGAGGACGTTCTTCTGCAACAGCGAGAAGAACGATTCCATCGCGGCGTTGTCTCCCGCAGCGCCGACTCTGCCCATCGATCCCACCATGCGGTGGCGGCTGATCGCTCGGAGGAATTTCCGGCTTCGAGATTGGCTGCCTCGGTCGCTGTGGATCACGCAGCCGGCGACGTCGCCGCGCATCTGAACGGCGTTCTCCAGCGCTCTGACTGCCAAGCTCGACTTCATCCGTGAGTCGATCGAGTAGCCGACGATCTTGTTGGCGAACACGTCCTTGACCGCGCAGAGGTAGAGCTTGCCCTCACCGGTGCGATGTTCGGTGATGTCGGTCAGCCAGAGCCGGTTCGGGCCATCGGCGGTGAACTCATGCCGGATGCGTCCGGTCTCGTCCACGACCGCGCAAAGGTCGTCGTGGACTGGCGGGCCTGCCTTCTTGCCGTTCCTGCCGCGCTTCTTTCCGAACGCGCTCCACCAGCCGTTGTCGCGGCAGATCCGCCACGCCGTCCGATCAGCCATCGACTCTCCGGCGTCGCGAGCTTCATCGGCCAGCAGCCGATGCCCGAATTCCGCGTCATCCTGGTGAGCATCGAACAGCGCGTTCGCGCGATACGCCTCCACCCGATCAGCGTTCGTGATCGGCTGCTTCAGCCATCGGTAGTAGGGCTGGCGGGAGAGCTTGAGAACCCGGCACGTCACCGTCACGGGTATCCCGTCAGCGGCGAGCTCTGTCACGAGCGGGTAGAACCTTTTCCCGGCAGATGGGCCTGCCCCAAATACGCCGCCGCGCGGCGCAGCACCTCGACCTCCTGCTCGAGCAGCCGATTACGCTGACGCAGCTCCCGCAACTCGGCATCACGATCGCCCGGAGACAGCGCCCCCGACTCGGCAGCCTGCCGGGTAGCGCGGGAGCGGGCGAGCCACTTCGTGAGCGTCATCGGGTGAACCCCGAAATCGTTCGCGATCTGCTCGACCGTCACTCCCAGTTCGCGATTCTCCGCGACGCGCACGGTCAAGTCCCTGGAAGTGGTGTAACGGCTGATCCTTCGCTTTAGGCGCTGAGAGGGATGAAGGTGTCGGCGACCACCTCGTCTCCGTTGTTGGGCAGCACCCGCATGCGGGAGCGTGCCAGGACCTCCAGGCCCAAGTAGCGGCGCCCCTCTGCCCACTCATCGGTCTGCTCGGCCAGAACGCCGCCGACCAGGCGGATGACGCTGTCGCGGTTGGGGAAGATGCCCACGGAGTCGGTGCGGCGGCGGATCTCGCGGTTGAGGCGCTCGTTGGGATTGTTCGACCAGATCTGCGACCAGACATCTTTGGGGAACTCGGTGAAGGCGAGAATGTCGGCCCGAGCGGTATCGAGGTGCTCGGCGACCGCGGGGAGCTTCTCGGCGACGTAATCCAGGGTCCGATCGAACTGGGCGTGGACGTCGGAGGCGGTGGGCTGGTCATAGACGGAGTGCAGCATCGCCTTCACCGCCGGCCACATGCTCTTCGGGGTCACGCTCATCAGGTTCGCCGCGTAGTGGGTGCGGCAGCGTTGCCAGGTGGCGCCGGGCAGGTTCGCTGCGATCGCGTCCTTTAAGCCGGCGTGCGCGTCACTGGTGACGAGCTGCACGCCGGTGAGCCCGCGGGCGACGAGGTCGGCGAAGAACGCATTCCACGCCGACCCGGTCTCGCTCGTGGCCGTCTGCAGGCCGAGGACTTCCCGGCGGCCGTCGCCGTTGACCCCGGTGGCGATCAGCACGACCGTGTTCACCACCCGGCCGCCCTCGCGAACCTTCATCGTGAGAGCGTCGGCAGCCACGAACGTGAACGGGCCCGCCTCGACCAAAGACCGGTGCCGGAAGTCGGCAACCTGCTCGTCGAGCTCGGCAGCCATCCGCGAGACCTGCGACTTCGATAGAGCGTTGATGCCGAGAGTCTTCACCAGCTTGTCCATCCGCCGGGTGCTCACCCCGGCGAGGTAGCAGTCGGCAATCACGGTGATCAGAGCCGCCTCGGAGCGTTTCCTGCGCTCCAGCAGCCACTCCGGAAAGTAGGTGCCCGATCGTAGTTTCGGGATCGCGACATCGATCGTGCCGATGCGAGTGTCCAGGTCACGGTGCCGGTAGCCGTTGCGGTGCGTCACCCGATCAGGGCTGGGCTTGCCCCACTCGGCGCCGACCACAGCGTCGGCATCAGCGGACAGCAGGGCGTTGATCATGGTCTGCAGCAAATGCCTCATCAAATCCGGCGACGCCTCCGAGAGGGCTTCACCCAGAACGGTCGCAGGGTCGACAATGTGTGGAGCGGTCATCGTGTTGATGCCTTTCGAGTGGAGGTAAGAGACTTCTCGAAGGATCACACGGTGACCGCGTCCACGTCAGCAACGACGTGCGCGACCACCGTGCGTTACACCACTATGTGGGACTCCACTACGCGCACAACGTCATCGCGGAACTCTTTCGGATAGGGCTTAGGCACGATGGCATCCTTCCAGGCCCACCCCCTCGGGCAAGCCATGTCAGATGTCACCTATCCGTGCAGCAGACCCAACCGGCGCTCGAACGTCGGCAAGTAGTCCCTGCCGAAGCAAGGCTGTGAAGTAGTGCACCCGGACAACCTCGAATTCGGGAAGTAGTTCCTTCGCTAGTTCGAAGAGGTCGAGCCACTTGAGGCTCGGAGCAGAGTCGAGGCACCTCCGATACAGGTTGAAGCCATCGACGTAAACTAGCGCGGTCGGCTTCGCTGTCATTCCCTCATCATGACGCACAATGCAGGCCCGCGTTCAAGCGGGCTGACGGAGCGCGGTTGTACATTTGCCCACGCGCGGGCCGGTGCGCTCCACCACTCAGGAGCATCATGGCCCGCCACTGGCACCCCATCCTTGCCGCGCACGAATTCGCGCCCGGTGAATGGATCATGGTCGACCCCGCCGCCAGGCCCTACGCGGTAGTCCGCGCGCTCGAGGTCGGCGGGGAACACGGCTACCGGGTCGTGACCTGGGCGGAACGGTCAGAGGATCGCCAGCTCGTCGGCTACTGGCAGACACTCAGAGCGGCATGTGCGGCCGCGCACCGGCACTATCTCACAGCGCACGGCCCCGGCGAGTTCGTCGGCTACCCGGATCTCAGGAACGGTTAGTGGTTCATGAACGACTATTCCGAGGGGGCCCGAAGAGTGAGGTCCAAATGCTCGCGGGAACATCAAAGTCAATCGGTGACCAATCTGGCAATACGATGTCGTTTGGCTGACCGTCCCTGCGAAAGGCGCGTCCCAGTATCTCTGTTGGCGGTGTGTCTTTGAAGAACTGCTCGACACGCGCCGCGTATCCAGGGTCTTTGAGCGCCTCGGCAACCGTGATCCACCTAATTCTGATGAGGTCGTTATCGACGAGGTGTGCGAATCCTCCGACGTAGCCGAGATCATTGCCGAGGAGGGCCGCGATCCGCGCTTGCTCCAGTAGCCATAGGCTCTGCGGCCACCGAGACTCGATCTCATGGAGCGCGCGGAGACGAACGGCTGTGCCCACGATCCTCGCTTCACCGTCGACCAAGAGTTCCCATTTGGGCGTGGAATTGAACGCATCTCCCCGCGCATAGGACTCGGCCTGCTGAATCGCTGGGCTAGCACCCATTTCGTCGATCCATTGCGAGTCGTGACGCGAGAGGGTCGATCCGTTCTGAATACGAATCTCAACGAGGTTCTCAGCTCGCCAACCCCAAGCCCGAGCGCGATCGATTGCGATGTCGTAGTCGTCGAATGCGAAGAAGGACGTGAGTCTGGAATTGGCGTCGGGACTGACGCGTGCCCTGGTTTTCTCAAGCAGAAGTTCGCGCTGAAAGCGCTGCTCGCGGAGCTGTCGAGTGCTTGCGTGCAGGAAGTCAACGAGCCATGGAGACAAGAGCTCTCGCTTCACTCGATGAGGAGTCTTGATGACACCCCGGTATGCGTGCCAAGCCGCCATCGGGTGATCGAGGTTCAGGTGAACCCACGCGTTTCGCATGGTGCCGAAGTTTCTCCCGCCGTCACTTTGCACGTAATGATCTTGACACGGTGGCGGTCAGTGCCGACCTATAGGCGCAGATTGAGCGCCGACACTAGCGAGTCAATCCGCTCGTTTGTCGCCGTCAACCGTGCGTCGAGATCCGACCCGACCACCAGAGCAGCCACCGCGCCGAACAGTTCATAGTGAACGCCGCGCGGTTTGCCTTCCTCGTCAAACATGACGAACAACTCCAACCCTGCCGCGATCAGATCCTCAGCGATCAGCCCCACCTCATCCGGCACTTCGTAGTCGGGGTTGTATGCCGGGTTCTCCGGGTTGTCTCGAATGTCGAGCTGCCCCCGATACTCGAAGATTCGCGGGGCGACCTTCAGCATGTCCGCAGCCGAGAACGGCACCGGGCGCACATTCCGCTTCTCAGCCAACGTCGACGGCGCGTAACCGTACCGACCAGACGCAATGTGCTGCCATGCCGGCTGTCGAGGCCCAGCGATCGTCGACAGATCCAATAGGGCCGCACCGGTCGACCGCAGACCAGCGTCGAACACACCATCACCCGACGTGCTGACCGGCCCCTCCCACTCCACACCAGACGCCGCGAGCTCATTCACCGTCTCCGCGAGGCCATCGACGAGAGTCTTGATCTGAGCCACCGCCTGCGCCGTCTGCGTTCCCGTAGGCATCTCCAACTCACGCACGCGCCGCTCAAGATCACCAATCGTGCGCGTGAACTCATCCAGTCAGCCCATCGACGGCACCGTGTAACCACCAGCCATGTCTATCCTCCAAATCGATTCGCCCCGAGAGTCGGGACACCTGCCGTCATCGACGGCCCTCCATACCCATGTGCCTCATCCACTCCGACACCTCAGCGCCGTCCGAACCCGGCACCCCCGCGTCCCGCAGTCGCTTCAAGTCCACCGAGGGGAAACCGCCCCCAATCTGCCGCGTGAACCCGTTGGCTCGCGCCCACGCATGCGTCGCGTACTCGTGCCGATTCAGCGGCCGCGCCTGCATACGGTCATGCCACTCGAGCCCATGAGCGTCCAGCCACCGCCGCGTCGACTCCTCCGACCTCCACACAGGGTCAGCCTTCGACAGCAACTCAGCCGGCACGACCTCCGACCCCGGCACGTAACTACGACGCCGAGCCATGGTCACCCTCCAAAGGCTGAACGTCCGCCGTACGTCGCGCCCAGGCGATCGACCCTGACTTCCCGAAGGTGACTCTGCACGACCTCCGCCACACGGCCGCGGGCCTCGCAGTGAGCGCTGGCGCGCACGTCAAGGCTGTGCAGAGGATGCTCGGGCACGCCTCCGCAGCGATGACCCTCGACACCTACGCCGACCTGTTCGACGCCGACTTCGACGCCGTTTCGGATGCCCTCGACGAGCTGCGCGCTCGGACAGTTGTGGGGGATTCGTGGGGGAAACAGGTCTAGAACGAAGAAAGAGCCCCGGAATTCCGCGGAATCTCGGGGCTCTCGCTGGCGGTGACGGTGGGATTTGAACCCACGGTAGGGGGTTACCCTACACAACTTTTCGAGAGTTGCACCTTCGGCCGCTCGGACACGTCACCGCGGGAGAGTGTAGTACAGGGGCCTGCGCGGGTCGAACTGAGCGCGGGGTGCGGGCGGGCATCCGGTGATCGATACGATTCGTATCGTGACCGCCTCTCTGCGCACGCCGTGGCTGGAAGCGCGCCGTGCCGCGTGGCGGCGGCGCGCGCAGCAGCCGGGCGAGTTGCTGTACGTGGCGCTCGGCGATTCGGCCGCGCAGGGCGTGGGCACGAGCGACCTCGACGCGAGCTATGTCGGGCTACTCGCGGCCCGGCTGCAACGGAACACCGGACGCAGCGTGCGCATCGTCAACCTCAGCCGCTACGGCGCGCGAGTGCGCAACGTCAACGCCGAGCAGCTCCCCCTCCTCGCGGACCTGAGACCCGACCTCGTGACCCTGGGCGTGGGGGCCAACGACATGCGTCGCTTCGATCGCGACGAGTTCGGTGCCGCCTTCGAGGCCCTGTTGGGCGCACTCCCCTCGCACGCGATCGTCTCCGACATCCCCTGCTTCTACAGCGGCGCCCGAGAGTTGGATGCCGTCATCGCCTCCCGTCTGATCGCCAACCTCGTGCGCGCCCAGGGACAGGCGCTCGCGCCCTTGCACCGAGTCACCGAGGTTCGTCGCGGCTGGGGCAGCGTGCCCGACTTCTCGTGGGATCAATTCCATCCGAGTGCGCGCGGCTATCGCGTGTGGGAGTCGGCATTCGCGGGGGCGGTCACTCGCCGTGCCTCCCGCCTGCCCCCCGTCAACCCGTCTCACGATCCGACAGGGTGACGTAATGAGAGGCGACGACACCCCCAGATCTGAACCCGCCCCCCGCCGCCGCACGCCGCTGACGCACATGCTCTCGATGGCGAAGGTCGGCGTCATCGGCTTCGGCGGCGGCAGTGCGCTCATTCCCGTTATGGAGCGCGAACTCGTCCACCCTAAGAAGCTGACGACTCGCGAGTTCACGCAAGACACGGTGATCGCCAACGTCACCCCTGGAGCTCTCCCCGTCAAGATCGCGACTGTCTCGGGAACGCAGTTGAGCGGCACCGCGGCCGCGACGGGCGGCGCCGTCGCCGTCGCCATGCCGGGGGCACTGGCCACGGTCGCCCTTCTCGCACTGTTCTCGGCGCTCGGCCCCGGCGCGATCAGCGTCGTGGAGTTCGCCTCCCTCGGCATCTCGGCGTTCATCCTGTACCTGCTCGGGCACTACACCCTCAAGGTGCTGGCCCCCGGAGGCCGCGTGCAGTGGACGGGCGTGGCCATCGCCGTGATCGCTTTCCTGCTGTCGGGCGCGGGTCGCGCAGTCACGCTCATCGTCGATGCGGCCGGCGGCGAGCAGCCCGTGAGCCTGCCCGAACTCTCGGCGCTCGGCCTCGTGCTCATCTCTCTGGCCGGCATCGCGATCGTCTCCGTCTGGCAGCTGCTGCGCGGGGGCCGGGCCGTCGTTTCCGACGTGCAGGAGGGCGAAGCGGTGCCCGTCGGAGCTCGTCGTGCCCTGCGGGCGGCCCTCGTCATGAGTATCCTCACCGCCGTGGGATTCGTGGCCGCCTTCGTCGTCGTGCCTGCTCCATCGACGCTGTCGTTCCTGGGTCTCATCCTCGTCTCGACCGTGTCGTCGTTCGGCGGTGGCGAAGCCTACGTGGGGGTCGCCGACGGCTTCTTCGTCGCCACCGGGCTCGTCGATTCAACGCTGTTCTACGGTCAGATCGTTCCCGTCGCCAATGCCCTGCCCGGGCCGATCCTCGTCAAGATCGCGGCAGGGGTGGCCTACGGGGTGGGGGCCGCCACCGGGTCGGTGCTCGCGGGAGTCGTGTTCGCGATCGCGGCCTTCCTCATCACGGTCGGCAGCTGCTCGGCAATCGCCCTGCTCGTGCTCGCCGGCTACGACCGCGCGCGAAACTCGCTCTTCGTGCGCAACACCTCGGCCTACATCCTCCCGGTGATCTGCGGGCTGCTCGCCGCCACAGCGCTGTCGCTGCTGCACGCCTCGGCGGGCATCGCCGAGGGCGCGGGTGTGCCAGCCGTCGCCGCCATCGTCGGCAGCGTGGCCCTCGCTCTCCTCGTGCCCCTCGTGCACAAGCTCGCGCGCGTGCCCGACATCGTGCTCATCATCGCCTTCGGTGCGCTGTCGCTCACCGTGCTCAGCCTCGTCTGAGCGGCCGACGTCGGCGCTCGGCCGTACTCTGGTGCCATGGCCCGACCGACCGCGAACTTCGTCTGCACGGAGTGCGGCTGGACGACCCTCAAGTGGGCGGGCCGCTGCGGCGAGTGCCAGCAGTGGGGCACCGTGATCGAGAAGGATGCGCCGACGCGGCACACCGCGCCGGCCCGGGTCGCCGAGGGCCGGGCTGCCCGCCCCATCACCGACATCGCTCCTCGGGATGAGAGTCACACGCCCACGGGCATCCTCGAACTCGACCGGGTGCTCGGCGGCGGCATCGTGCCGGGCGCCGCCATCCTGCTCTCCGGTGAGCCCGGCGTCGGCAAGTCGACGCTGCTGCTCGAGGTCGCCGCTCGCGCGGCGAAGCGGGGTCAGCGGGTGCTGTACGTGAGCGCGGAGGAGTCGGTGGCCCAGGTGCGCTTGCGGGCGGGTCGCACGGGCGCGCTCAGCCCCGAACTGTTCCTGGCGGCGGAGACCGACCTGGCCACGATCCTCGGCCAGCTCGACGAGGTACGGCCCGAGCTGCTCATCGTCGACTCCGTGCAGACGGTCGCGTCCTCCCTCGTGGACGGGCTCGCCGGAGGTGTCTCGCAGGTGCGGGAGGTCGCGGCGACGCTCATCCGCGTCGCGAAGGACCGCGACCTGCCCGTCGTGCTCGTCGGGCACGTGACGAAGGACGGCACGATCGCCGGGCCGCGCCTGCTCGAGCACCTCGTCGACGTCGTGTGCCAGTTCGAGGGCGACCGCCAGACGGCGCTGCGCTTCGTGCGCGCGCTCAAGAACCGCTACGGACCGACCGACGAGGTGGGCTGCTTCGAGATGACGGGCGACGGCATCGCGGAGGTCGCCGACCCGTCGATCCTGTTCCGCTCGGGGTCGACCACACCGGTGAGCGGCACGTGCGTCGCGATCGCGATGGAGGGGCGCCGCGCCCTGCCCGTCGAAGTGCAGGCGCTCATCGTCGCCTCGAACGCTCCGCAGCCGCGGCGGGTCGTCAACGGCGTCGACTCCTCGCGCGTCGCCATGCTGCTCGCCGTGCTCGAGCGCCGCTGCGGCATGCCGCTCAGCGGCTTCGACGTGTACGTGTCCACCGTCGGCGGCATTCGCCTCACCGAGCCCGGCGCCGACCTTGCGATCGCTCTCGCCATCGCGAGCGCCCGCCGCGAGAAGGCGCTCGACCCGCACCTCGCCGCGATCGGCGAGATCAGCCTCGCGGGCGAGATCCGCGCGGTCGCCGGGGCACCGCAGCGCGCCGCCGAAGGCGCACGGCTCGGCTACACGAGCATCGTCGACGCGAGCGCCGTGCACGTGCGCGAAGCTGTGCGGCTCGCGTTCGCGAGCGCCGCCGACGAGCCCGCGGACATCCCCGAGTTCTGAGGGCCCGCTCAGTCCTGCTCGGCTCAGTCCTGCTCGGCTCAGTCACAGTAGGCTCAGACGCGCAGCGCGTCGAGCACGTCCTGCGGCTCGGCCTGCATTGCGTGCGGGCCGGCCACGTCGAACCACACGGCTTCGAGCACGCCGAGGTTCTGCTCGAGAAACTCGAGAAGCGTCGCCGCGTCGTACGGCAGCACCCGGTGGTCGGTCTCCTGCGGCACCATCGCCACGTACGTCTCGGGGCTCGAGAACAGCAGCAGCATGTACTTGTCGCTCTCCCCGCGCCGAAAGACGCGCACCTGCGGCGGCCCGTCGACGGGCAGCAGCGGCACGATGACGTGATCGTTGCGCAGCGCGAAGGCGACGGCCGCGGCATCCTGCTTCTCGAGGGCGGCGGCGAGCTGCTGCTCGGGCGGCAGGCTCGAGGGCGGCAGGGCGGGCTGAGCGGGGCGCTTCTTCTTCGACATCGCTACCAGCCTACGCAGGCGATGCGGGCGCTGCGATGCGGATGCTCCGCTCTAGTTGAGCAGGAAGGGCACGTCGCCCTCGCTCTCGAACTCGCCGACGCTCACACTCAAGCGGTAGGTCGCGCCTCCAGCGGTGACCTGCTCGCGGTCGGCGTCGCAGTCGCCGGGGCTCGAGCGGGTGCGGCTCCACGAGAAGGGCGTCGTCGACTTCTCTTCGCCGGGTTCGAGCACGGTCGGCGCCGCGACACCCGGGTCTTGGCAGTCGGTCGATGCCCAGATGCGGTCGGGCCCGGAGACGATCACATATTCCTGCACGTCGCTGCCCGCCTCCATCGTGCACGGAGCCGCGCCCGTGTTGAGGAGGGTGAGGGAGAGCATCGGCTGCTGCTCGGGCCCGTAGCTGTTCGAGTCGGTCACGGGCGTGACGACCACCTGATCGGGCGTGCACGGTGCTGGCCCACCACCGGTGCCCTGCGCGTCGGGGTCGGTCTCGGCCTCGTCGGTCTCGCTCACCTCGGGGTCAGCGCCCGCACCGGGGTCGGTCGCGGGGTCGCCCGTGCCGGGCCGCACGACGATGAGGATGATGATGACGATGACGGCGAGCAGGCCGAGGCCCACGACGAGGCGCCGCCGCCAGTACACCTGCGGCGGCTGCGGGCCCACAGGGTGACGCAGCGTCGACATGCGCTCAGAGTAGGGCCGTCACGGGCGCCGGGCGTGTCGCCACCCGGCGTGTGCGCAGAACTCCCAGCCCGGCCGCGCCGGACGAGGCGCCCCGCCGTGCCCCACCGCGCCGTGCCCCACCCCGCCGCGCGCGGCCTACAGCTCCTTGAGCAATCGGCTGTTGCCGAGCGTGTTCGGCTTGACGCGCGAGAGGTCGAGGAACTCGGCGACACCCTCGTCGGGCGAGCGCACGAGCTCGCTGTACACCTCGGGGTCGACGAGCAGCTCCTCCCCGATGGAGACGAAGCCGTGCCGGCCGAAGAACTCGGTCTCGAAGGTGAGGCAGAACAGTCGCCGCAGGCCGAGCTCGCGCGCCTGCTGCTCGAGCCGCTCGTAGATCTCATGGCCGACGCCCGTGCCGCGCCAGCGCTCCTGCACGGCCAGGGTGCGCACTTCGCCGAGGTCCTCCCACAGCACGTGCAGCGCCCCGCAGCCGATGACCTCGCCGCTGTCGTCGTCGATGGCGACGGAGAACTCCTGCACCGACTCGAAGAACACGACGAGCTCCTTGCCGAGCAGAATGCGCTCCTGCACGAGCGGCTCGACCAGTGCGTGGATGCCGCGCACGTCGGCGGTGCGCGCCTGCCGCACGCTGAACCCCCGGCGCCCCAGAGAACCCTGTTCCGTCACTCCCTCAGCCTAGAGCCGACCCGCCCGCTCAGAACGACGGCCGGGCCCGCCCCGAAGGGCAGACCCGGCCATGAGCGGGATGCTCGAGCGCTGCTACTCGCCGGCGGGCAGCTCCCCGGCCGACGGTGCGGGGCCCGCGTCGACCGCGGCGAGCTCCTTCTGCGTGGTCGTGAAGGTGAACTGGCCATCGACGAAGTCGACCGCGACGTGGTCGCCGCCGTTGAGTTCTCCGTGCAGGATGCGCTCGCTCAGCGCATCCTCGATCTCGTGCTGCACGGCGCGACGCAGCGGCCTGGCGCCGAGCGTCGGGTCCCAGCCGATCTTGATGAGTTGCGCCTTCGCGGCTTCGCTCACCTCGAGCGTCATGTCCTGATCCATCAGGCGCTCGCGCAGGCGCCTGATGAAGAGCGCCACGACCTGCATGAGCTCTTCCTGGCTCAGCTGCGGGAAGACGATGGTCTCGTCGACGCGGTTGAGGAACTCGGGCTTGAAGTGCTTCTTGAGCTCCTCGACCACCTTCGAGCGCATCGCCGTGTAGGACGCGGCGGAGTCGCCCTCGATCGTGAAGCCGACCGGGCCGCCCGTGATGTCCTTCGTGCCGAGGTTGGTCGTCATGATGATGACCGTGTTCTTGAAGTCGACCACGCGACCCTGACCGTCGGTCAGGCGACCCTCTTCGAGCACCTGCAGCAGCGAGTTGAAGATGTCGGGGTGCGCCTTCTCGATCTCGTCGAAGAGCACGACGCTGAACGGCTTGCGGCGCACCTTCTCGGTGAGCTGGCCGCCCTCCTCGAAGCCGACGAAGCCGGGAGGGGCTCCGAACAGGCGCGAGACGGTGTGCTTCTCGCCGTACTCCGACATGTCGAGGGAGATCAGTGCGCCCTCGTCGTCGAAGAGGAATTCGGCGAGCGCCTTGGCGAGCTCGGTCTTTCCCACACCGGTCGGGCCGGCGAAGATGAACGAGCCGCTGGGGCGCTTCGGGTCTTTGAGGCCGGCGCGCGTGCGGCGGATCGTCTTCGCGAGCACGCTGATGGCCTCTTCCTGGCCGATGACGCGCTCGTGCAGCGCCTTCTCCATGAAGATGAGGCGGCTGGATTCTTCTTCCGTGAGCTTGAAGACGGGGATGCCGGTCGCCTGCGCGAGCACTTCGGCGATGACGCCCTCGTCGACGGTGCCGCCCGCGGCGACCTCGCCGGCGCGCCACTGCTTCTCGAGACGCAGACGCTCACCGAGCAACTTCTTCTCGTCATCACGCAGGGAGGCGGCCTTCTCGAAGTCCTGGTTCTCGATCGCGAGCTCCTTGTCGGCGCGCACGGAGGCGATCTTCTCGTCGAACTCGCGCAACTCGGGCGGTGCCGAGAGGATCGAGAGGCGCAGGCGGGCGCCGGCCTCGTCGATCAGGTCGATCGCCTTGTCGGGCAGGAAGCGGTCCTGCACGTAGCGGTCGGCGAGATTGACGGCCGAGACGATCGCACCGTCGGTGATCGACACCTTGTGGAAGGCCTCGTACTTGTCGCGCAGCCCCTTCAGGATGTTGATGGAGTGCGGCAGCGAGGGCTCGTTGACCATGACGGGCTGGAAACGGCGCTCGAGCGCGGCATCCTTCTCGAAGTGCTTGCGGTACTCGTCGAGCGTCGTGGCACCGATCGTCTGCAGCTCGCCGCGAGCGAGGAGCGGCTTGAGGATGCTCGCGGCATCTATGGCGCCCTCGGCAGCTCCCGCCCCCACGAGCGTGTGGATCTCGTCGATGAAGACGATGATGTCGCCGCGAGTGCGAATCTCTTTGGTGACCTTCTTGAGGCGCTCTTCGAAGTCGCCGCGGTAGCGGCTGCCGGCGATGAGCGAGCCGAGGTCGAGCGAGTACAGCTGCTTGTCCTTGAGCGTCTCGGGCACTTCGCCCTTCACGATCGCCTGGGCGAGGCCCTCGACGACGGCGGTCTTGCCGACGCCGGGCTCGCCGATGAGGACGGGGTTGTTCTTGGAGCGGCGGGAGAGGATCTGCATGACCCGCTCCGCCTCCTTCTCGCGCCCGATGACGGGGTCGAGCTTGCCCTCGCGCGCGGCGGCGGTGAGGTTGCGGCCGAACTGGTCGAGCACCTGCGAGCCCTTGTCGGGGTTGGGGCTGTCGCCGCCGACGGCGACGGCCTCCTTGCCCTGGTAGCCGGAGAGCAGCTGGATGACCTGCTGGCGCACGCGGTTGAGGTCGGCGCCGAGCTTGACGAGCACCTGCGCGGCGACGCCTTCGCCCTCGCGGATGAGGCCGAGCAGGATGTGCTCGGTGCCGATGTAGTTGTGGCCGAGCTGGAGCGCCTCGCGCAGCGAGAGCTCGAGCACCTTCTTGGCGCGCGGCGTGAACGGGATGTGCCCGGTCGGCTGCTGCTGCCCCTGGCCGATGATGTCCTGCACCTGCTCGCGCACGGCATCGAGCGAGATGTTGAGCGACTCGAGCGCCTTCGCGGCGACCCCTTCGCCCTCGTGGATGAGGCCGAGCAGGATGTGCTCTGTGCCGATGTAGTTGTGGTTGAGCATCTTGGCCTCTTCCTGGGCCAGCACCACCACACGACGGGCACGGTCGGTGAACCGTTCGAACATCTCGCACTCTCCTCACGACAGCGGGTCGAATCGCTACCAGTACATCGAGGGTAACCAGCGCACCCTGGGTTAACTGCCCCTGTTCGCCCTAGGCGTGACCCCGATTCTCACGCGTCCCGCTGTCGGGGCAGGGCTTGCGCTCGGCGGCGCGCATCCGTACGTTAACGATGTTCAATAATAACGATCAACGATAAGGATGCTCGTGCCCTCGTCACCCACCCCTCCCACCCGCACCGAGCGCGTCGTGCTGCGCATCATCGCGGGCGGCGCGCTGCTCGTCGCCGCGCTCGCCCTCGTCGGAGCCGTTCTCGGCACGGTGTCACTCGCGACCGACGAGCGCGTCGCCGTGCCCGGCATGCTCATCGGCAACGCCGAGACGCCGGAGTTCACCGAGAAGAGTGACGCGATCGCCGAGGCGCGGTACGACAGCGTCAGCATCGAGGTCACCGAACTCAGCGGCGAGGCCCGCGCGTGGCTCGTGACCGAGCACCTCTCCGCGGCGCTGCTGACCGTCGGCCTCGGCCTCGTCGTCGCGTGGGTCGCGACCCGTCTCGCCGCGGGGCGCCCGTTCGTGCGATCGGCGACGATCGCCCTCGGCAGTTCGGCGATCCTCGTCACCGCCAGCGGACTGCTCGAGCAGGCCGCGGCGGCGATCGCGCGCGCTGAAGTCGTCGACTTCCTCGGCAGCCGCGAGATCACCGCCGGGGGGAACGCAGACAACCCGAGCTACGAGGGCTTCGTGGGCTTCGGCCTCAACCTCGATCTCGCGCCCTTCGCGTGGGGCATGGCCCTCATCGTCGTCGCCGGGGCCTTCGAGCTCGGCCAGCGCCTGCAGCGCGACACGGAAGGGCTCGTCTGATGGATCCGTTCACGATCGTCCTCCTGGCCATGCTCGGCTTCGCGGTGCTGCTCGTCGCGGGCATCGGCAGGCGCAGGCTGCCGGGTGCCGACCGACCTCCCCTACTGCCGAGACTCGTCGCGGGCGCGGCGTTGCTGGGAGCAGCGATCACCGCGCTCGTCGCCATCGTTGCCATCGTGCTGACCTTCGTCGGGGATCGGGTGACCCTCTCCGTTCCGGTAGTCGCCGCCACCGAGACAGTGCCGATCGACCTTCGAGCCTCGACGGAGGCGAGTGTCGTGAGCGGTGCGACGCAGCAGACGTCGCTCCACCTCGCGGTCTCGGGGCTCGACACGTTCACGCTCGTGCTCGTGGCACTGCAGAGCGCATTGACCGCGGCCGTGGTGATCACGGTGCTCATCATGATCGCCAAGCTCGCTCGTCAGTCGATTTCGCACACTCCTTTCGCCTCGAAGCTCAGCCCGCTCTTCCTGGTGAGTGGAGGCGCTGTCGCAATCGGGGCGATGGCCGCCCAGTTCGCCGGCCTTCTCGCCGGAGTGCGTGCGCATGAGCAGCTGTACTTTCTGCGCGACGGCGCGATCGAGGGAGTCGCGAACACTCCGCCCACCTGGATGATTGAGGTGTGGCCGATCGGCGTCGGTCTCGTGCTCATCGTGATCGCTCGGCTGATGCGAGGCGGCGAGCGCCTGCAGCGCGACACCGCGGGGCTGGTCTGATGCCGCCGGCGGCCTCCGACGAGGAGGAGTCGGGCATCCACTGCAGGCTCGACGAGCTGCTCGCCGACCGCGGCATGACGCTCACCCGGTTGAGCGAGCTCGTCGGCGTGAGCCTCGTCAACCTCTCGGTGCTCAAGAACGACCGGGCGCGGGCCGTTCGCTTCTCGACGTTGCGCGCGATCTGCGAGGTGCTCGACTGCGAGGTCGGCGACCTCCTCGTGCTCGACCGCTCCTGACCGCGCTGCACCCCCACCCGCCGGCCGACCCCGACTGTTGCGCGTTCAGGAGAACGTGCATCGACACCCTCGGGCACCGGTGTGTCGCGGTCCATCGAGCACCCGCCGGGCATCGCATCCTGAACGCGCAACGGGGGGCGGGTAGCAGCGGCCTCGGCGGATGCGGGTGGCGAGGTGGGCACCGCACGACGGATGCTCGGCGCGCGCCCGACGTAGGGTGATCGTGTGAGCAACCTCGAGACCGAGCCCGACGAGCTCGTGTGCGACGAACGGCCCGGCGCCGGCACCGCGCACGACAACGGCGTCTTCGAACTGCTCGAACCGCGCGAGGTGCCGCTCGGCGGCCCGCGCGCGATGACCGTGCGCCGCACCCTCCCCCAGCGGGCCCGCAGCCTCATCGGCGCGTGGTGCTTCGTCGACCACTACGGCCCCGACGACGTGACCGACCGCGAGGCCGGCATGGTCGTGCCGCCGCATCCGCACACGGGCCTGCAGACCGTCAGCTGGCTGTTCGAGGGCGAGGTCGAGCACCGCGACTCGAGCGGGGCCCACGCCATGGTGCGGCCGGGCGAGGTGAATCTCATGACCGCGGGCTCGGGCATCCAGCATTCGGAGGTGTCGACGGCCGCCACCCGCCGCCTGCACGGCGCCCAGCTGTGGGTCGCCCTGCCCGACAGCGACCGCCACACGGCGCCGTTCTTCGAGCACGCGCCCGCCGAGCCGCGCACCATCGGCGACGCGACCGTGCGGGTGTTCATGGGAGCGCTCGGCAAGGACGCCGCGAGCCCCCTGCGCCTGTTCAGCCCCCTGCTCGGCGCGCAGCTCGACCTGCCCGCGGGCGGCGTCGTCGAGCTACCGGTCGACCCCGAGTTCGAGCACGGCCTGCTCGTCGACGCCGGCCCGGCCACGCTCGACGGCCATGACGTGCCCGTCGCGCACCTCGGTTACCGCGGCCCCGGTCGTACGACCCTGCGCGTGACGGCGGGTGAGCACCCCGTGCGGGCGCTGCTGCTCGGCGGCGTGCCCCTCGGCGAGCCGATCGTCATGTGGTGGAACTTCATCGGCCGCAGCCACGACGAGATCGAGGCGTACCGCGCGCAGTGGCAGGGCGACGTCATCGAGGGCGGCACGGCCACCGGCCGGTTCGGCCGCGTCGAGGGCTACGACGGCGCGCCGCTGCCCGCGCCCGACCTGCCAGGCGTGCGGCTCAAGCCCCGCGAGTAGGTCACCCTCGCGACCCCGCGAGACGGGGGCGGGATGCTCGTCCCCGCGCTACTCGTGCGGGTCCGCGGTGAGCTTCTCGAGCCTGGCGCGCTCCTCGGCCTCGACCTTCGAGTAGGCGCTGCGCTCGGCGCGATCGGCGCGGATGATCGCGCGCATGACGAGCCAGAAGATCAGGCCGAGCAGGATCGTCGGCGTGACCGAGAAGAGCGCGTTGCTCCAGAATTCTTCCGGCATGGCTCCAGGATACGTCGCCTCACCCTTCGAGGTCGCCGCGAGCGCCCGTGGGCCCGCTCGACTGACTCGATGAGCAGGCGGCTACTCGATGAGCCGGCGGCGTGCGACGTAGAGGAACACGAGCACGAGCATCCCGAGTGCCGCCGTCGCGGCGAACACGACCGGAGCGAGCGCGGAGATGCCCGCGAAGGGTCCGCCCGCCTCGACGACCTCCTCCTCAGCGGGGGTCTCCTCGGAGTCGGACCCCAGGGTCGGCAGTTGCAGGTCGCCGAAGTCGTCGATCCCGTTGACGAGGGTCACGTCGCCGACGACGTGCGAGAGCGCCCCGTCGGCGGCGAGCGCGATGACGCAGTAGACGCCGTCGGAGAAACGCTGGGTCGGCACCGTGAACGAGAACGCCGTCGACGCGGCGACCGTCGTGCTGCGCTCGATGACGAACGGGCCGCACTCGCCCAGCCGCTGCTCGGCGAGGCCCACCGTCAGATCGGTGGGGCCGCTCGTCGTGATCGACCCTTCGATGAGCAGCTCGCCGCTGACGACCTCGCCCGACAGCGGCGACAGGATGCGCATCGAGTCGACGGCGAAGCTCGGTGCCGCGGCGGCGAGCGCGATCGTCAGGGCGACGAAGGGCACAGCCGGGAGGAGGCGGCGCAGGCGGGTGCTGAGCATGGGGTTCGCCGTTCGGGTCGGGCGAACGCGCGACCGGGCCGGGGCTCGATCGACGTCGTACGGGTATCGGGTGACGTGCGTGTTCGGGTGCGGTCCTCGCCGCCGGCGCGGGTTTCCGGCGGGGTGGGCCGGTCGCAGACTGCGGGAACTGTCTTGAGAATAGGCGCGCCGGGGCGGCGCGCATCAGTCCCCAGTGTGGGGGGATAGAAAGGCGGGTCTATCCCCTCCGTGATGCCGGGTGACGGGAGGGGCGGCTCAGGCCCGGCCGAGCATCCCGAAGATGCCGGAGAGCAGCAGGTACGCGCCGAACGCGCCCACGACGATCCACAGCGCGAGGCGGTTCATCGTGTACGCGGGCTTCTTGTCGCCCGGCAGCGAGAGGTCCTCGTCGTCCTTCTTCATGCGCTCAGACTACGTGACCGCGCCGCACGACCCGCGCCGCATGCCCGCGCCCGCTCGTCACTTGACGAGCGGGAAGAGGATCGTCTCGCGAATGCCGAGGCCGGTGAGCGCCATGAGTAGACGGTCGATGCCCATGCCCATGCCGCCCGACGGCGGCATGCCGTGCTCGAGCGCCGTGAGGAACGCCTCGTCGAGCCGCATCGCCTCGAGGTCTCCGCCAGCGGCGAGCTTCGCCTGCTCGACGAAGCGCTCGCGCTGCACCACCGGGTCGACGAGCTCGGAGTACGCCGTGGCGAGCTCGAAGCCGCGCACGTACAGGTCCCACTTCTCGACCATGCCGGGCCGGCTGCGGTGCTCGCGCACGAGCGGGCTCGTGTCGACCGGGAAGTCCATGACGAAGGTCGGCCGCACGAGGTCGCCCTTGACGTGGTGCTCCCACAGCTCCTCGACGTACTTGCCGGGCAGGGGGTGCGTGATCTCGATGTCGACGGCGTCGGCGAGCTTCTTCAGCTCGGCCATGGGTGTCTGCGGCGTGATCTCGACGCCGATAGCGGCGCTGAGCGAGTCGTACATGCTCAGGCGGTCCCACGTGCCGCCGAGGTCGTACTCGGTGCCGTCGGCCCACGTGACGACGTGCGACCCCGACACGGCGACGGCAGCCTTCTGGATCATCTCCTGCGTCAGGTCGGCCATCTGGTGGTAGTCGCCGTACGCCTGGTACGCCTCGAGCATCGCGAACTCGGGGCTGTGCGTGGAGTCGGCGCCCTCGTTGCGGAAGTTGCGGTTGATCTCGAAGACGCGGTCGATGCCGCCGACGACGGCGCGCTTGAGGAACAGCTCGGGCGCGATGCGCAGGAACAGCTCCATGTCGAAGGCATTGGAGTGGGTGATGAAGGGGCGAGCGGATGCTCCGCCGTGCATCGTCTGCAGCATGGGCGTCTCGACCTCGAGGTATCCGTGCTCGGCGAAGGTCGCCCGCAGGCTCGCGACGGCGGCGGCGCGGGCGCGCACCGTGCGCCGCGCCTGCTCGCGCACGATGAGGTCGAGGTAGCGCTGGCGTACGCGCGTCTCCTCGTTGAGGTCCTTGTGCAGCGTCGGCAGCGGCAGGATCGCCTTCGCCGCGATCGCCCACGTCGACACCATGATGCTCAGCTCGCCCCGGCGGCTCGTGATGACCTCGCCCGTCACGTGCACGTGGTCGCCGAGGTCGACGAACTCCTTCCACCGGTCGAGGCTCTCCTCGCCGACGACGGCGAGGCTCAGCATGACCTGCAGCCGCTCCCCGTCACCAGACTGCAGGGTGGCGAAGCACAGCTTTCCCGTGTTGCGGGAGAGCACGACGCGGCCCGCGAGGGCCACATGCTCGCCCGTGGCGATGTCGGGGTCGAGCTCGCCATGGCGCGCGCGCACCGCCGGGATCGAATCGGTGATCTCGAGACCGATCGCGTACGGGTCCAGGCCGGCCGCGAGCATCCTCGCCCGCTTGTCGAGGCGCACCTGCTTCTGCTCGGCGATCTCCTCGATCGTCGGCTCGGCGCTCTCGGCGCTGTCGGAAGCGGGGGTCTCGCTCATCTGCTGGTCTCCTCGTGTGTGGCCGCTCAAGCCTAACGGCGGCCCGAGCACGCCCCGCGCGAGCCCTGTTCGCTCATTCGGGCGCATGACCCTGGAACGGCGTGTCGCCGGTCGACGCGCCGTGTGAAACGGCGGTGCGTCCGAATGAGCGAACGCAGGTGGTGCTCGTCTGCTGGTGCAGACCACGGGCGGGATGCTCGGCGCGCGCTACCCGAGGGTGAGCAGCTCGGTGTCGATGAGCCGGGTGTCGCCCAGGCGCGCGGCGATGAGCGCGCGGGCTGGCCCGTGGTGCTCGTCGGGCACGGGCTCGAAGGTGCTCGGGTCGACGACCGCGAAGTAGTCGAGCTCGACGCCGGTGGCTCCCGAGAGCACGCTCTGCGCGGCGGCGACGACCGCGTCGATGCCGAGGTCGGCGGCCGACTGGGCGGCTTCGAGCGCACGAGGCAGGGCACGCGCAGCCTCACGATTGCGCTCGTCGAGGAAGACGTTGCGGCTCGAGAGTGCCAGCCCGTCGTCGTCGCGCACGGTCTCGACGACCTCGACGCGCGTGCGGATGTCGAGGTCGCGCACCATCCGCTGCACGAGGAAGACCTGCTGGGCGTCCTTCTGCCCGAAGAGCACGTGGTGGGGCTGGGCGATGCCGAGCAGCTTGGCGACGACGGTGAGCACGCCGTCGAAGTGCCCGGGCCGCGACCGTCCTTCGAAGAGCCCGCCGACCGCGCCCGCCGTGACGGTCGTCGCGGATGCTCCGCTCGGGTACATCTCGTCGACGGCGGGGGCGAACACGACGTCGACCCCGTGGCCGGCGAGCGCCGCGCGGTCGTCGTCGAGCGTGCGCGGGTACTGCTCGAAGTCTTCACTCGGCCCGAACTGCAGCGGGTTGACGAAGATCGACACCACGACGACGTCGGCGAGCTCCCTCGCCCGGTCGACGAGCGCGAGGTGGCCGTCGTGCAGCGAGCCCATGGTCGGCACGAGGGCGACGCCCCGGCCGTCGGCGCGCGCGGCGTCGAGTCGCGCACGCAGCCCCGCGATGCTCGTGACGAGGTCGGGCACGGTCGTCGTGTCAGTCACCGTTCTCCTTGCGCGGGGCCGACGTCGTGTCGTCGAGCCCTGCGAGGTCGATGCTATCGGCGCCTGCACCGCGCAGCGCGTTGTCGACGGCGGAGCGCACGACGGCGCTCAGCACGCGCCCCGGCTCGTCGATGCCGATGTCGCGCAAGGCCTCGATGGCCTGCCCGACGATCGCGGTGGAGAACTCGCTCGCGGCGCCGATCGCGTCAGCGTAGGCCTCGCGGTGCTCTTCGGCGACGACGACGGGCTCGGCGCCCATCTCGACGATGAGCGCTTGCGCGATGGGAAGCACGGGGCCGGGGGCGGTGACAGCGCACCACGCCTCGCGCAGGCGGGCGAGGTCGAGGGAGGTGCCCGTGAAGGTGAGAGCGGGATGCACGGCGAGCGGAATGATGCCCGCGGGTCGCGCGGGGTCGAGCACGCGCACGCCGTACCGGGCCGAGGTGTGCAGCACGAGCTGGCCGGGCAGCCACGCGTCGACGGCCGCGAGGCCGCTCACGAGGTCGGGCAGCTGGTCGTCGGGCACGGCGATGATGACGAGTTCGCTGCGTTCGACGACCTGCGGCACCTCGAGCACGGGCACACCGGGCAGCATCGAATCGACCCGGTCACGGGCATCCTCGGAGTGGGCGGAGATGCCGACGATCGCGTGACCCGCACCGGCGAGGGCGGCGGCGAGGACGGGGCCGACGCGACCCGCCCCGATGACGCCGATGCCGAGGCGGCCGTCCTTCTGCGTCACTCCCCGGCCCCGCCCGAACTTGAGGCTTCGCCCGAGCCGGAGCGCCAGCGGTGCGTGCGGTCGGACTGCGCGCTGCGGATCGCGGCGCCCGCCACGGTGTCGAAGAGCTCCATCGCCTGCGTCACGTCGAGAGCTCCGAGGCTCGGGGTGATGGGTCCGGCGACAGTGTGCACCTGGATCGCGGCGAGGCGCAGCGAGCGCAGGAGCGGGCCCTGGCGCACCGAGACCGACTGCATGCGCGGGAAGGGCACGATGGTGAGGTCGCGCCAGATCGCGCCGCGGCGCAGCATGACGGCGCCGTCGCTCACCGCGAACCCGTTGCGGGGCTGCGAGAACCAGCGCAGGATGCGCGCGCGCGGCGGCGAGTTCACGAATCCGTCGGGAGCGGCGCCCTCTTCGTTGCGGCCGCTCGAGGTGAGGCCGCGCTCGAGCACGGGCATGACGTCGTCGGTCGCGACGTCGGGCAGCAGCAGCCGCAGCACGGTGCGCACGTCGTCTAGGTTGCCGACGGGCAGGATCGTGGTCTGCTGCTGGCCGGCCGCGCCGCTCTGCGAGGAGCGCGCAGCGCGGTTGACGGCGATCTGCCACCAGCCCGACGGCCGCCACAGCAGGGGCTGGCTGACGCGCACCGAGTGGATGCGCCCGGGCGGCAGCGTCTCGTTCGTCGTCGAGAGCAGCCCGAAGCCGACGCGCACGCCGTCGGGCGTCGAGGCGATCGAGTAGCGCAGCGAGCGCGTGATGCGCGAGACGAGGTAGCCGCCGAGACCGAGGATCGCGGGCAGGAAGCCGACGAAGAGGAAGAGCTCGCCGCTCACCGCGATGCCAACCGAGAGGCCGATGATGAGCAGCACGAAGACGATCGTCGTCTCGCTCAGCACCGTCGAGCCGACGAGGCGACCCGGGTTCATGCGCAGCACGGCCTCCGGCTCGGCGAGTGCCGGGTCGAGCTCGGGGGCCAGGAACTCCGAGACGCGCTCGTCGAGCATCCCGCCCAGATCGTGCGCGCCCGCCGAGCCCGCACCGCCCGCCGTACCCGCACCGCCCGAGGCCTCGCGGCGCGCGCCGGATGCGAGGCGCAGGATGTCGGCGCGCAGTGCGTCCGCCGTGCGCGAGTGCAGGTACGAGAGCTGCACGTTCGCGTCGTTGCCGGCGACCGACACTTCGAGCTTCGCCGCGCCGAACACCCGCGGAACGAACGGGCGCCCCACGTTGACGCCCTGAATGCGGTCGAGGCGGCCCTTGCGATTGGTGCGGAACAGGATGCCCGACCGCACCTCCACGACCTCGTCGGTGATGCGGAAGGTGTGCATGCGCCAGGACAGCCAGAAGCCGGCGATGAACAGCAGCAGCACGCCGATGAGCGCGAGCAGGGCGACGAGCACGAGCTCCTGCTCGACGATGAAGTCGATCGGGTCGCCCTCGCCGTCGAAGTCGCCGTCGCCGCCGAAGAAGAAGTCGATCGCGCGGTCGCGGAAGTTCGAGATCACGATGCCGAGCACGACGATGAAGGCGATGCCGCCGCGGAACAGCGGCGTCGCGGGGTGCAGCCGGTGCCACTCGCCGTCGGCGAGGTCGGTGCTCGTGGAGATGCCGTGGGTGGCGGCGGGCGCGGCCTCGGGATCGGTCGTCGGGTCAGGCTGCGAGCCCGGCTCGCCCTGGTGCTCGTCGCGCTGCTCGCTCACAGGCCCGCTCGGCGCGTCTCGGCGACCGCGACGAGGTGGTCGCGCAGCTGCTCGGCTGTCTCGAGCGGCAGGCCGGGGATGAGCACGCCGCTCGAGGCGGCGGCGGTGACGAACTTGAGCTCGGCGAGGCCGAGCGCGCGGGCGACGGGGCCGCGCGTGATGTCGACGAGCTGCATGCGCCCGTAGGGCACCGCGACGAAGCGCTGGAACATGATGCCGCGGCGGAAGAGCAGGTCGTCCTCGCGCAGGAGGTATCCGATGGAGCGGACCCGGCGAGGGGTGAAGGCGATGACGAGGAGGAAGAGGACGGCCATACCGACGCCGAGAATCCACCCGTACTCCCAGCCCACCCAGAAGGGCACGAACGCGGCCGCGGTCATGAGGGCGCCGAAGATCACGTAGCCGACGACGTCGACGACGATGTACTTGGGCGAGACCCGCTGCCACTCGGTCTCGGCGCGCTCGAGGCGCCTGACCGGGGTGTCGGTGCTGTCGGTCTGATCCTGGACACTCACGGGTGCCTCCTCTCGATCCACGGTGCGCTCAGGTCGAAGACGCGGCGGCCTCGTCGAGCTCATCGTCCTGCGGCGGCAGCGAGCAGAGGTGCTCGGCCACGAGTGCGACGACCACGAGGATCACCGCCGCCACGAGCGTAGCCCCCGACGCCAGCGTCGAGCCTAACGGCACGACCGCACGGCTGAGCAGGTAGGCGAGGATGCCCGCGGCGGCTCCCGCAAGGATCGCCGCGGAGAGCGCACTCGCCTTCGCGAGCACGACCACGCGCGTGGCGTAGAACGGGTCGATGCGCTTCTCGCCCCGAGCTGCCGCGCGCACGGGCCACGCGAGCAGGAGGAGCACGGCCGCGATGAGGACGAGTGCGAGCGCGAGGGAGAGCGGAGGCACGACGACGGCCAAGCCTTGTGCCGCGAGCACCGTGTTGAGAAGAAAGCCGAGCACGAGCCCGAGTGCAGCGAGGGCTAGGAGCGGCAGTGGGCGCGTGCGCGTCACGGCCGGGCCCCACTGGCGGCGGTCACGCGGGCCAGGAGATCGGCGACCGCTCCCTTGCCCGGCAGGACGGCGTCGGGGCGCACCTCGAGCCACGGGCGCAGCACGAAGTCGCGCTCGTGCGCTCGGGGGTGGGGCAGCGTGAGCGCCGGAGTATCGAGGCGCGCGTCACCGTGCACGATGAGGTCGAGGTCGAGCGTGCGGTCGCCCCAGCGCGGCGCTGCTGCCGAGCGGTCGCGACCGTGCGCGAGCTCGAGCCGGCGCAGCTCGTGCAGCAGAGCGTGCGGTGCCAGGCGCGTGCGCAGCACGGCGACGCCGTTGAGGTACGGAGGCTTCTCGGGGTCGAGGCCCTCGGGCGTGAGGGCGACCGAGTCGTGCCAGCGCGAGGCGACGACGAGCGCGGTGTCGGGCAGCCCGTCGAGCTCGGCGACGGCGGTGTCGAGCGTGGCGGCGCGATCGCCGAGGTTCGCGCCGAGCGCGACGACGGCCTCGACCGTCTCCGCGTCCTCCTCACCCTCGCCATCGTCGCCGACGTCGCGCGCAGCGTCGACCCTCACGGTCGACCCCGCGTGATCGTGACGGCCACGTCGTCGAACGGCACCGGGATGGGCGCGTGCGGCTTGTGGACGGTCACGACGACCTCGTGCACCGCGACGTGCTCGAGCACGAGCGCGGCGATGCGCTCGGCGAGCGTCTCGATGAGGTCGACGGGGTCGCGCTCGATCGCGGCGACGATCGCCTCGGCCAGCTCGCCGTAGTGCACGGTGTCGGCGACGTCGTCACTCGCGGCAGCCCGTGCGAGGTCGAGAGTGAGCGCCACGTCGACGACGAACTCCTGCCCGTCGCGGCGCTCGTCGGCGAGCACGCCGTGGTGGCCGCGAGCACGCACCCCCGTGAGCGTGATGGTGTCGCGCGCTGCGCCGCTCATGCCGGCACCTCGCTGCGCGCCGGCTCCGCCGACGACGCCGACGACGCCGCCGCGCCCGCACCCCGCCACGCGGAGCGCGTCGCGAGCGCGAGCACGGTCGAGCGGGCGTCGTGCACGCGCACGGCTGCGGCGCCGCCCTCGGCGGCGAGCACGCTCACGACGGCGGTCGGCAGGTCGCGCTCCTCGACGTCGTGGTCGGGCGGCAGCAGCTCGCCGAGGAACCTCTTGCGCGAGGCGCCCACAAGCACGCGGCAGCCAAGGTCTGCCAGTGCGGGCAGCGCGCGCAGGAGCGCCCAGGAGTCGTCGTGCCGCTTGGCGAAGCCGAGCCCCGGGTCGAGCCAGAGCCGCTCGGCCGGGATGCCGGCCGCGAGCGCGGCCTCGAGCCGCGATTGCAGCTCGTTGCGCACCTCGGTGACGACGTCGCGGTAGTCGCTCACGGCATCCCAGACGGCGGCCGGGCCGCGCCAGTGCATCGCCACATAGTCGACGTCGAGCCCCGCGACGGTCTCGAGCATGGCCGGGTCGGCGAGGCCCCCGCTCACGTCGTTGACGGTCGCGGCGCCCGCCTCGACGCTCGCCGCGGCCGTGGAGGCGTGCATGGTGTCGATCGAGACGCGCAGTCCGTCGGCGGCGAGCGCCGCGATGACGGGCAGCACGCGGCTCTGCTCGACGGCGGGCGTCACAGGCTGCGACCCGGGGCGCGTCGATTCGCCCCCGACGTCGATCACGTGGGCGCCGTCGGCGGCGAGGCTGCGCGCGCGGTCGACGGCGCGCTGCGGGTCGAGGTACGCGCCGCCGTCGCTGAAGGAGTCGGGGGTGACATTGAGGATGCCCCACACCTCCGGTGCCGCGGGCAACGACTGCGCGCCGCTCGCGTCGTGCGCCGTCGCCGCGCTCATGCCGTGCCCCGCCCGAGGAGCGCCATCACCTCGGCGCGGCGTACGGGGTCGGCGAGGGCGCCGCGGGAGGCGACGGTGACGGTCGTGCTGCCGCTCTGCCGCGTGCCGCGGGCGGTCACGCAGCCGTGCTGGGCGTCGACGACGACGAGCACGCCGTGCGGCGCGAGGGCGCTCTCGAGCGTGGCGGCGACGTCCTCGCCGAGGCGCTCCTGCAGCTGCGGCCGGGAGGCCACCGTCTCGACGACGCGGGCGATGCTGCCGAGGCCGGTCAGGCGCTCGGCGGGCAGGTAGGCGACGTGCGCGACGCCCGTGAAAGGCAGCAGGTGGTGCTCGCACATGGAGCGCAGGGCGATGTCGCGCAGCAGCACGATCTCGCCGCGCTCACCCGGGTCTGACTGCAGTTCGACATCGTCGTGCAGGTGCGGTGCAGGGTCGACGCCGACGCCCGCGAAGAACTCGCCGTAGGACTCGGCGACGCGCTGCGGCGTGGTCGCGAGGCCCGGGCGCGAGGGGTCTTCTCCGATCGCGACGAGCAGTTCGGCGACCGCGGCCTCGATGCGGCGGGAGTCGATGGGCGGCACGACGGGAGCCTACTCGCGCCGCGGCGACTGCTCGGGGTCGCTCGACGCGGAACCCTCGCCCGCCCGAGCCGAGGCGTCGTGCGCCTGCGAGCGGGCCGACCCGGCTCCCGCGCCGACGGGCTCGCTGGCTCCCGTGTCGAGGTCCTCGATCGCGGGCTTGGCCGGCATCGGCACGGGCGGCAGGTCGGGCAGCGGGCGGTCCTCGCTCGAGAGCCACTGGGGGCGCTCGGGCAGCTTGTCCACGTCCTGGAAGATCTCGGCGAGCGCCACGTGGTCGAGGGTCTCCTTCTCGAGCAGCTCGGTCGCGAGCCGGTCGAGAATGTCGCGGTTGTCGTTGAGCACGCGCCAGGCCTCGTCGTGAGCCTGCTCGATGAGCGCGCGCACCTCCTGGTCGACCTTCTCGGCGAGCCGCTCCGAGTAGTCGCGCTGGTGGCCCATGTCGCGGCCGAGGAAGACCTCGCCGCTCGACTGGCCGAGCTTGATGGCGCCGACGGTCGCGCTCATGCCGTACTCGGTGACCATGCGGCGCGCGATGCTCGTGGCCTTCTCGATGTCGTTGGAGGCGCCCGTGGTGGGGTCGTGGAAGACGATCTCCTCGGCGACACGGCCGCCCATCGCGTAGGTGAGCTGGTCGAGCAGCTCATTGCGCGTGACCGAGTAGCGGTCGTCTAGCGGCAGCACCATCGTGTAGCCGAGGGCGCGGCCGCGCGGGAGGATCGTCACCTTCGTCACCGGGTCGGTGTTGCGCATGGCCGCGGCCGCGAGCGCGTGCCCGCCCTCGTGGTAGGCGGTGATGAGCTTCTCGTGGTCGCGCATGACGCGCGTGCGCCGCTGCGGCCCGGCCATCACGCGGTCGACGGCCTCGTCGAGTGTCACGTCGGTAAGCTGCTCGCCTCCCTGGCGCGCGGTGAGCAGTGCGGCCTCGTTGAGCACATTGGCGAGGTCGGCACCCGTGAAGCCCGGAGTCTTGCGGGCGAGGACGGCGAAGTCGACACCCTCGGCCATGGGCTTGCCCTTGGCGTGCACCTGCAGAATCTTCTCGCGGCCCTTCATGTCGGGCGCATCGACCTGAATCTGCCGGTCGAAGCGGCCGGGGCGCAGCAGCGCGGGGTCGAGGATGTCGGGGCGGTTGGTGGCCGCGATCATGATGACGTTCGTGTTGGGGTCGAAGCCGTCCATCTCGACGAGCATCTGGTTGAGGGTCTGCTCGCGCTCGTCGTGGCCGCCGCCCATGCCGGCGCCGCGGTGGCGGCCGACGGCGTCGATCTCGTCGACGAAGATGATGGCAGGCGAGTTCTCCTTGGCCTGCGTGAAGAGGTCGCGCACGCGGCTCGCGCCGACGCCGACGAACATCTCGACGAAGTCGGAGCCGGAGATCGAGTAGAACGGCACGCCCGCCTCGCCGGCGACGGAGCGCGCGAGGAGGGTCTTGCCGGTGCCGGGAGGGCCGTACAGCAGCACCCCCTTGGGAATGCGCGCCCCGACCGCCTGGAACTTGGTCGGGTCCTGCAGGAAGTCCTTGATCTCGTGCAGCTCCTCGATGGCCTCCTCGGCACCGGCGACGTCGTCGAAGGTGACCTGCGGGGCCTCCTTGTTGACGAGCTTCGCCTTCGACTTGCCGAACTGCATAACCCGACCGCCACCGCCCTGCAGGCGCGTGAGGATGAAGTAGAAGATGACGCCGATGATGAGGAACGGGATGATGAGCCCGAGGATGCTCACGAAGAAGTTCGTCTGCGGCACCTCGTCGTCGAACGACTCCAGGTCGGCGGCGTTGAGCGCCGCGATGACCTCGTCGCCGCGCGGCGTCACGTAGTAGAACTGCACTTGCGTGCCGAACTCCTCGGCCTGCTCGGTCTCGGCCTCGAGCACGAGGTCGACGCGCTGCTCGCCGTCGACGATCTTCGCCGAGACGACGGGGCCGCTCTCGAGCAGCTCGAGCCCCTCCTGCGTGCTGATGGGGCGGAAGCCGCCGAGGCCCGCGAGCAGGGTGAAGCCGATCCAGAGCACGATCGCTCCGGCGATGATGTAGAGGAAGGGCCCGCGGAGGAGTTTCTTAACGTTCATGGTGTGGGCGTGCGCCCGCGCCTTTCTGCCGGTGAGACGTCCCCACAGGCTACCCCGCGGCGCCTTCGCAGCCCCCCGATGTTCGCCCCGGGCGCACCGTCTGACGGGAGGCGACGCCGGTTTCTACTCGCCCTGGTAGACGTGCGGCGCGAGCACTCCGATGGCGCGCAGGTTGCGGTACTTCTCGGCGTAGTCGAGGCCGTAGCCGACGACGAAGGCGGGAGGGATCTCGAAGCCGACGTACTCGACCTCGACCTCGACCTTGGCGGCCTCGGGCTTGCGCAGCAGGGTGAGAATCTTCACGCTCTTCGCCCCGCGCGATTCGAGGTTGCCGCGCAACCAGGAGAGCGTGAGCCCCGAGTCGATGATGTCTTCGACGATGAGCACGTCGCGCCCGGCGATCTCGGTGTCGAGATCCTTGAGGATGCGCACGACGCCGCTCGACTGCGTGCTCGCGCCGTACGAGCTCACGGCCATCCAGTCCATCTCGACGTGGATGCGCAGCTCGCGCGCGAAGTCGGCCATGACCATGACGGCGCCCTTGAGCACGCCGACGAGCAGCGGCGGCTCGTCGGGGTAGTCGGCCTCGACCCGTCGCGCGAGCTCGGCGAGCTTGGCGTGGATCTCCTCCTCGGTGATGAGCACCTCGGTGAGGTCGGAGCGAATGTCCTCGACGTCCAAGAGTTCTCCTCGGTCCTGGTGGGCCTGTGCTAGTCAGACTGCGGGTCGGCCGGCGGCTCTGGCGCGCTCGAGCGGAACACGATGCGACCACCTTCGCGCTCCACCCTAATGCCGCTCAGGTGCACGGCGCCCTGCCCGTGCCAGTCGGTCGCGAGCCGCGCGATCTCGAGGGTCTGCGCGCGGCTGAGGGCGAGCCCGAACTCGGCGTCGGCGACGAGTCGGATGAGTCGGTGGCGCAGTGCGGGCGGGTTGGCGAGCAGCGCGGCGACGGGCAGCGAGCATCCCCCCTCCGCGAGGTCGACGAGCTCCTCCGCGATCTCGTCCACCATATGGTCGAGCGCGTCGGAGTCTTCGCGCGCGATCTCGGCGGTGCGGGCGAGGGCGTCGACGACGCCCGCATCCAGCTGGGATTCCATGAGGGGCAGGATGCTCGACCGCACCCGCACGCGCGCGAACGCCGCGTCGCCGTTGTGGGGGTCGTGCCACGGCTCGAGGCCCTGGTCGGTGCAGGCTGCGGCGAGCGTCGCGCGGCGCAGCCCGAGCAGGGGTCGGCGGTAGCGGCCGACGACGGGCGCCATGCCGGCGAGGCTCGCCGTGCCGCTGCCGCGCGCGAGCCCGAGCAGCACGGTCTCGGCCTGGTCGTCGCGCGAGTGGCCGAGCAGCACGGCAGCGGCCTGCAGCTCGTCGGCGATCGCGTCGAGCGCGGCGTAGCGCGCCGTGCGCGCCGCGGCTTCAGGGCCGCCCGCCGCGCCGACGTCGACCCGCCGCACGACGACGGGCTCGAGGCCGAGGGCGCGCGCCGCGTCGGCAGCCCGTTCGGCGACGGCGGCCGAGTCGCCCTGCAGGCCATGGTCGATGACTGCGGCACCTGCGCGCAGCCCCGCCCGGGGCGCCTCGAAGGCTGCGGCCGCGGCGAGCGCGAGCGAGTCGGGGCCCCCGCTGAGGGCCACGAGCACGAGCGAGCCCTCGGGCAGGCCGGCGAGGCTCTCGCGCACAGCACGGCGCGCGTCGGCGACCGCCGGGGTGAGGCGCGGTCGACGCTCGGGCGCCCCGGGCGGTGTGGTGGGCATCCACTAAGGTTAAGGCCGGCCTGGAGCACGACCGCCAGCAGATTTCTCGACTCTCTTCGCATCTTTCAAGGAGCACCCATGGGCGCCTACCCCGTCGTCATCGAAGTTCCCCGCGGCAGCCGGAACAAGTACGAGATCGACCACGAGACGGGCCGCGTCTTTCTCGACCGCGTGCTCTTCACGCCCTTCGTGTACCCGACCGACTACGGCTTCTTCGAGCACACGCTCGGCCTGGACGGCGACCCGGTGGACGCTCTCGTGCTGCTCGAGTTCCCGCTCTACCCGGGCGTGGGCCTCGACGTGCGCCCCGTGGGCGTCTTCAACATGACCGATGACGGCGGCAGCGACGCGAAGGTCGTGTGCGTGCCCGCGAAGGACCCTCGTTGGGCGCACATCCAGGACCTCGAGGATGTTCCCGAGCACACGCGCAAGGAGATCGAGTTCTTCTTCGAGAACTACAAGGCGCTCGAGCCCGGCAAGTGGGTCAAGACGGAGGGCTGGGGCTCTGCCGCCGACGCCGAGGCCGTCATCCAGGCCGGCATCGCGGCGTACGTCCCGCCCGCCGACCACTAGCCGGGCGCTGACGCCCGGCGCCGCAACTGTGCCCTTCAGTCGCAAGTGCGCGCGCTCGGGCGAGCACAGTTACCACTAGCGGGCACAGTCACGGCCCTGTGCCCGCACCTGGCACTCGGGCGCCCCGCGCGCCGGCCCTACGGGGTCGGCCGCGCGACGTACGGCACGCGGTCGTAGCTGCGCACGGCGACGATGCGCACCGTCTTGCCCGGGTACGGCGCCTCGATCATCTGGCCGCCGCCGATGTAGAGGGTCACGTGGTACTTCGACCCTGAGGTCGCCCCGCCGGTGGAGTAGAAGATGAGGTCGCCGGGCTGCGCCTGCGCGTAGGGCACGAGCCGGTCGCGCTGCGCCGCCGTCGAGTACTGCCGGGTCGCGGAGTGCCCGCCGATGGCGACGCCCGCGGCCGCGTAGGCCTGCATGGTGAGGCCCGAGCAGTCCCACACGTTCGGGCCGCGGCCGCCAAACTGGTACGGCTCGCCGACCTGTGCACTTGCGAAGGAGATCGCGGTCGCGACGGCCCCCGCGTTCGGGGCGGGCACCGAGGGCGGGTTCGGTGAGGACGGCTGGCTCGGCGACGGGCTGGGTGACGGGGGCGGGATGCTCGGGCTGGGCCCCGGTGCGGGCGGCGGGCTGCTCGGGCTCGGCGCGGGGCCGCTCGGCGGAGCGCTCGGGCTCGGGGCGGGGCCGCCGGGCGCAGGGCTGCCCGGCGCTGGGATGCCCGGCGCGGGCTCGTCGCCGCCGAGGCCGGCGAGGTAGTCCCGCTCGAGCTGCTCGCTGCGGCCGGTGAGGCTCGCGAGCTGCGCGGCGAGCTCGCCCATCATGGTCTGCTGCGCGGTGAGGCGTTGCTCGGCGCGGTCGGCGGCGGTGATCGCCTCGGCGAGTGAGTCGGCCGCCTCCGCAGCGAGGCGCTCCCGCTCGGCGAGGGCGAGCTCGGCCTGGGCGGTGAGCGCTTCTGCGGTGTTCTTGTCCTGCATCGCTCGCGCCATGACGGCCTGGCTGCGCGCGCCGACGGAGCTCATCGCGCCGAGCCGGTAGAGCAGGTCGTCGGCGTCGTCGGCGTCGCCCGTGAGCAGCGCCGTGGTGAGGTCGCCACTGCCGGATCGTGCGAGCTGAGCCGCGAGCTGAGCAGCGCGCGCTCCCGACTCGGCGGCTCGGTCGAGGGCGGCGTCGCGCCGCTGCTCGAGCCGGCCGGCGGCGGCTTCGGCCTGCTCGAGGGCGAGCTCGGCGAGGTGGTACTCCTCGCCGAGTAGCACGGCGCTGCGCGCCGCCTCGAGGTACGTCTGCTCGGCGGCTCGGGCGGCGTCTTCGATGCGCGCGATGGCGAGCTGGGTGGCCTGGACGTCGCCGCGCGCCTGCTCGACGTCGTCCCAGCTGGGCGGGGCGGGCGCCGCGGTGGCTGCGGTCACCCCGAGGGCAACGGTGAGAGCCGTCACGAGGGTGACGGCTGCGATACCGCGGCGCCCGGGGCGTCGCATCGTCAGCCGCTACCCAAGCTGAATCCCGATGTTGCTGAAGAACGTCACGGGGTTCTCCGTTACTCCATTACGGCGCACTTCGATGTGGGTGTGGCACCCCGTGGATGCGCCGGTCGAGCCGACCTTGGCGATGTTCTGGCCGACGACGATGGTCTGCCCCATCTGCACGAGGATGCCGCCGTTCTGAATGTGCGCGTAGGCGGTGGTGAGGCCGCCTCCGTGGTCGATGCGCACGAAGTTGCCGAACGTTCCGTTGGGGCCCGCGTAAGTGACGGTGCCGCTCGAGGCCGCGTACATGTTGGTGCCGCAGCCTGCGGCGATGTCGGTGCCGGTGTGGAGGCGCACGTATCCGTAGATGGGGTGGACGCGGTAGCCGTAGTGGGAGGTGATCCACCCGTTGACAGGGTTGGCCCAGCCGTTGACGATCTGACCGGCGTCGAGGCTGCCGCCCGCGCCGTACTGCGCCTCGATGCCGGCCTGGTAGTCCTCCTCGGTGGCTTCGCGGTTCTCGATGAGCACGGCGAGCTGCGCTTCCAGGCGCGCCTGGTTCTCCTGCTGCGCGAAGAGAGCGTCCTGCGCCTCCTGCGCGGCGGCCTGCGCGGTCTCGAAGGCGGCCTGGGCTTCGAGGCGCAGTTCGTCGCGAATCTCCTTGGCGACGTTCGCCTGGTCGGTGAGGGCCTGGGCGGCGTTCTTGTCCTGCAGGGCTGCGGCGTAGATGCCTTCGGCCTGCTGCGTGATCTTGCTGGCGAATCCGAGACGCGAGAGCAGAGCATCCGCCTGCCCCGGATTGGTGAGGAGGGAGGCGGAGAGGTCGCCGCCGCCGCTGCGCGAGAGCTCGGCGACGAACTGCCCGGCGCGCAGGCGCGACTCCTCGGCGCTCGCCTGGGCCTCGTCGGCCTGGGCCTGCAGCTGGTCGGCGGTGTAGGCGGCCTCGTCGAATGCGGTCTGAGCCTCGAAGTAAGCGGCGCCGGCCTCTTCGGCGATGACCTGCGTGCGCTCGACCTCGGCGGTGATGGCGGCGATCGCGGCACGAATCTGCTTGACCTGCGTCTGCGCGGCGGCGACGCTGCGGCGCGCGTCGAGCACGTCGTCCCACGAGGGGTAGTCGACGGCGTAGGCGGGGCGCTCGGTCGCGGCGACGACGCCGCTGACGAGCATGACGATGGTGGCGAGGCCGCCGACGGCGGAGAGAAGGCGACGACGCAGGGATGCTCGGCGCGGGCGCGCTGCCGGCAGCGGTGCACTGGCACGCGGTGTCGCAGGGTGCTGGTCGTCGCACGGTACGGCGCTGGTCAGCGTCGTACCGTGCGACGACCTCATTGCTGCTCCCCCCGAGCCCCGTGCTGTTTCGCTTCGTGCACTCCTGTGGCTGTCCCCGTGCCGTGGTGTACCGCGCATGTTCTCGAACCCATTCCGGTGTACGTGCGTTATGTCACATCTTCCACACGAACACCATTGACCACACTACCAACGGTTTGCGCGCATGCCTAGAGGTGCGACGGCGTGCGCGGTGAGCGCACCGTCGCCGGCGCGCCCTGCGTTCCTGGTGCGACGCTAACCGGGGCTGCCCCGCGCGGCGGGGAGGCCGGGCGGATCGGCGGCGAATAGGCCCCTGCCGCGCGTTTGGCATTTGCGGCATCCGACCCGTATGCTTGTGCCTCGGTTGCTGCAGAGTTCCTTCCGGTCACGGCCCCATCGTTTAGCGGCCTAGGACACCGCCCTTTCACGGCGGCAGCACGGGTTCGAATCCCGTTGGGGTCACTCAGCTACCGACACAACTGAATACGCAAGGCCCTGTAGCGCAGTTGGTTAGCGCGCCGCCCTGTCACGGCGGAGGTCGCCGGTTCAAGTCCGGTCAGGGTCGCGGTGAGAGCCTCGCTGAAGTACCGAGCATGTGGGTACGAGGTGGGGCTTTTTCGCTAGGGTCATGTACCCGCACGGCTCTGTAGCTCAGTTGGTAGAGCGCACGACTGAAAATCGTGAGGTCACGGGATCGACGCCCGTCGGAGCCACCACTGCATCACCTGGCATCGAAATGCGCAACACGCTCAGAGCGTCGGTTTACCTCTCAACTAGGCGCCGAGGAGCTGGGGAGCATCAATTTCGCCTGCACCCTGGCGGGCCCCTTGTGGCGCGAGACGGACTTCATTTCCGACAGCAGATCGTGGCCAAGCGCACGCAATGAGCCTGGTCCGACGATGAAGTCGCAAAGTGGCAACACACGTGTTCTCGAGCTCAACAGCCATATAGACACGAATCATCAGCCACGTTGAAGCCGGGACGGCTTGCTCAGGGCGAGCGACCCGGTCCTGGCTGATTGTTTGGCTACAACTTTTTTCGACGGGCGAAGAGTGGCCGCCACTCGGCATCGTTCACGAGTCCGCTGCCCCACAGAGCGGTCAGTGTCATCGTCGGCGTGTTGAATGAAGAAATCACGAGGAATCCCTCATTTCCATAGCCGAGCGCTCGCTCTTGAGAGTGCTCGCTGTCACTGGTTAAGGCGAGTCCCACCCCACGGCAATATGGCTCTTCGCAGTTGAGGGGGTAGGTCGGTAGCGCGTCGGGGTCTGGAGACAGGGTCGAGGTCTTCCAGGATGGAAGTTCTTCAGGCTCACCATCCGAGAAAGACCTCGACGTGCTCAACGCTACCTTCGACCCCGCCGATCTGACTGTCTTCTGCCGTCTCGAGGAGCTCGGACTCGTGGTCGCCGGGCAGCGGATCGAGGCACATCGGGCGGTGTTGGAGTGCCGGATCGTGGAGCCGGACCAGTGGTGCCGGTGGTGCGGGGCGGAGGGTGTCTCGCGCGGCACCGAGGCGAGACGGCTCGCGCATGTCCCGTTCGGCGAGCGGCCGACGACGTTGCTGGTGCGGGTGCGCCGCTACCGGTGCTCGGGATGCGGCAGGTCGTGGCGGCAGGACAGCACCGCGGCGGCTGAGCCGAGGTCGAAGCTGTCCCGTGGAGCGCTCACCTGGGCGCTCACCGCGCTCGTCGTGGACCATCTCACGATCAGCCGAGTCGCAGCTCGGCTCGGGGTGTCCTGGCACACGGCCAACAGTGCTGTTTTGGAGGAAGGCCGTCGGAGGCTGATCGGCGATCCGGCCCGCTTCGATGGGGTCACCGTGATCGGTGTCGATGAACACGTCTGGCGGCACACGAGGTTCGGGGACCGCTACGTGACCGTGGTCATCGACCTCCCCGGTGCGTGACGGGACGGGTCCGGCGCGGCTGCTGGACATGGTCGAGGGCCGATCGAAGCCGGTGTTCAAGACCTGGCTCGAGCAGCAGTCCCCGGCGTTCCGGGCCGGGATCGAGGTGGTCGCGATGGATGGGTTCACCGGCTTCAAGACCGCCGCCGCCGAAGCCCTCCCCGACGCGATCGAGGTGATGGACCCGTTCCACGTCGTCCAGCTCGCCGGCGACGCCCTCGACCGCACCCGGCAACGCGTCCAACAGCACCCTCGGCCACCGCGGCCACGCCGGCGATCCGCTCTATGGTGTTCGCCGCGCCCTGCACACCGGGGAAGCGTTCCTCACCGACCGACAGCGCGCCCGCATCGAGGCGGTGTTCGCCATCGACGAGCATGTCGAGGTCGAGACCACCTGGGCCGTCTACCAGAGCATCGTCGCCGCCTACCGGCACCCCGACCGAGCCGCCGGGCGCCGAGCCCTGCAAGCGGTGATCGACTCGCTGCGTCACGGCGTTCCCGAAGTCCTCGTCGAGCTGGGCAAGCTCGGCCGCACCCTGCATCGCCGCGCCGGCGACGTGCTGGCCTATTTCGACCTGCCCGGCACCTCGAACGGTCCAACCGAGGCGATCAACGGCCGACTCGAACACCTCCGCGGCAGTGCGCTCGGCTTCCGCAACCTCAGCAACTACATCGCCCGCAGCCTGCTCGAAAGCGGCGGATTCAGACCCCACCTACCCGCTTGATTGCGAAGAGCCGGCAATATTCGATGAACTCATCCAGTTCGGTGACTCCATCCAGCTGGGAAACCCGAGGAAGGTCCGAGTCGCTCACAAGCGTAAATGTCGTCACGTCCATCCCAAGAGAAGTGAGCTCGACATTGATGCGCTCTAGACCACTGCGTCGCCCAGCGGCTGCGACGATCGCAATCTTCTTGCCACTCGCGAGCCTTTCCTGTAGCTCGGGGGCGATCGGGTGACGAGCTTCGCCAAGTCCCTCAGCATCCTCACCTCCAAAGTACGACCTGAAGATACTGATAATCGATGACCCTCTGCCAACGATGTCATCGATGAACACGATCGGCTTGTCGTCGAGAACGGCCTGATGGAGAGGCGCAGGTTCGGAGCCATGTCTCCGGCCCGCGTCCCCTGCGAAGTACGTGTGAAGTGCAGATCCATCCTTTGGATCCCCAATCGGCACGAGCCCGGCCCCTGCGAATTCCGGGTTCTCGGAGAAAAACCGTTCAAGGGTCTGGTTAATTCGCTGACGATCAAGCACTAGAACGCTCTCGACTACCGCTAACGCCGCCGCCTGATACTTCTCCGGAAACTGAGCAACCCAATTCTGGATTCTCGTCGGATTCATAATTCCTGTCTCGACTTTGCCGGCTGCGTCGGCCCGGCTTGGTCCCATGTATCCGGCCAGCGCCTTCGCTGAGTCTTCGATTCTCTTCTTCGCACCTGCAGTCAAGAGAAAATCAGACACTGGGCGCAAGTCTGCTGGGTAGTCGTCATATAGTCCGGCAGCCACCAACCGCTTGTGTAGCTCGCGGATAGGTTCGTTGTCGATCTTGGCGTACGAGCGCATCCGCTCGGGAATCATGATCCGGCGCGAGGTTCTTAGTACTACTTGCGTCGCTAGATGCACGAAGGCCGCAATCTCGCGCGGCGCGAATACGAACCCCACATCGCGCGTGTTGATGTAAGCGTCGGCCCACCCTCGCGTCTCTGCGCTGACTTGCCCAAGGGTCACCAGTTCACGTTCGTCATCAATAATGTATGCGCGACTCTGATCGGTCATGGAGTCGTCGGTGAAGATCTTCGGCGGATCAAACTGAATGTAGTGGTGGAGCATATCTGGGGATGACGGCAAAGCCAGCCCGGGCTCAACTTTGGATACCCAATCTGCAACAAGACCTGCAACTTGCTTCGCGAGTTGCACACGCCCGGCCAACTTGTCGGCATCGCGGATCAGCTCTTCGATGCCCTCTCGTTGCTGCTTCTCATCTCTGTATGCGTCAAAAGGCATCTTCTGGGCGAACGCGAACGACCGCACAAACAAGTCGCGCGTGCGAAATCGGTTTACGATATCGGCCGCGACGGTGAGTTCGGCCGACGGGGCGTCATTGGCTGCGGCCAGAACTTCCAGATCCGAAAGCGTAAGTCCGAGAAATCGATCGTCGTGGATCATCAACGGCATGATCGTCGAAGCCTTCGAAATCGCTGACTTGGCCGTGTCCGTGAAGGCTCGAAGCATGCTCTCTGCTGCGCGCACCTTGTGGTGGCGATAGATCTTGTCGTGCATCAGGCTTCGGCTCAGTGCTACCTCATGAAGTGTGCTAGCCCCGGATCGTGCGATCGCTACGATCTTGTGGGTGCCGCCACTGTCTTGAAGTACGTCCATGAGCTCTTGGGGCAGCCGATCAGTTCGAACCTCGAGCACACGTGCCTTTTGGGTGAGACGAGTGACATCGGTTACCACCGGCACCCCTGACATCATCGCGTCTCGCGTCATGTAGTCGAGCTTGTCGCAGTCGAACGGCCCGCTGATCATCTCGTGAATCAGTGGATATGACTGGTCATCGGACCTTCCCACGATGCAGTTGGCTATGCGTCTAGCGATATCTGTCGGCACAGCCTCCCCAGCAAGTCGAAACGCTTGGTCGAAAAGCTCGCTGACCGCCGGCGAGAGCAGCATGTAGTGCGCAGCAATTTCAGAGAGCTGCGGGTCACCATCGCTGCCAATTGTCTCGGTGAACTCGAGTATCAGTGTTGTGATGTCGCGGTCATGCTTGAGCGCGTTCTCGACAGCATGAGACATAAGGCCGTGGCCGACATCATGACAAAGGCCTGCCATACGCAATGTTTTCGCCCAGTCGTCATCTATGCGTCCGAAGTCGGCACCGTCTTCATGCCGGTTGATCGACTCGGTCAACACAGACACCTGCTGACATGTGCCTAGACTGTGCTCGAGTCGCGTGTGATTCGTGCCTGGATACACATAGTGAGCGACGCCGAGTTGACGGATCCTACGAAGACGCTGGAGCAGTGGGCTGTCAAGCACAACGACTTCCGCTGGGGAGAGGGAGATCGTTCCCCAAACGGGATCGTTGAACTCCTTGCCGCTGGCCGATCGACCGGCGCGAGTTGACAGTCCCTTGATGTAGTCGCCTAGGAGTTCATCACACCACGAGTTGATCTCTTGGACATACCTTGCCAGGATCTCACCCAAGGACACCTACCAGATCATGAGTACGCGGGATATGACGCCAGGAATTTCGCAGCAGATGCGCGGTAGAGATCTGGCGTTCCTGGAAGCTTACTCAGGTACGGCTCGGCATCCGACCTTGAAAGCTTGAGTCGCATGTCAACGTACTCGGGATTGTCCAGGCTGATGAGGTCACGCTGTACTGCCCGAGTAAGGGCGTCGCGAACCGCAGGCGAGTCTCCGTACACACGATTCACTCTCAACGCGAACCTAGGCTCGACGTTTGCCGACGCGGCAAGCTCCCTAAATATCTCGAACGCGGTCACCACAGCTTCGTAGAACACCCGGCCCCGGATGTTGACGACTGACACTCCAATCTCTGCAAGCGCTGCAACGAGACCGGTGGTGAAGTCATCAACGGAGGCTTCCTCGACGTCGTTGGCTGAAGCGGGGTTGTCAAGTACTGATCGCACGGTATCCTCCGAGCCGGCCCAGAGGCCGAGCAAAACATCAAGAGTTTATATCAGCATCGATCGATGGCTGTTTGGACGCACCGCCCTGCAGTCCGGGGTGACGAAGCGTTCCAGAAGTTTCATTCTGGGGTTGTTCTGATTCAACTCGGAGCGTCATCTGACACTCATACTACGCGCAAACCGTAGCTTGCTGCTATTTTTTTAGCGCTAAATTATTGCTATGTTGTCGCGATGCCTGGTCGCCGCTCAAGAGAGAACAGTGAGTGGCGCGACGAGTCGATCAAGATAGCCCAAACTCTGAGGCAGGCACGGAAAGGTCGGGGCCTCACACAGGAGGATCTAGCCGTGCAATCGGGCGTCAAGCTCTCTTCTCTGCGGGCTATAGAGGACGGCCGAGTGACTGAACCTGGCATCTTCAAGGTGGTCCTCCTCGCAAAGGCTCTCTCTATCGACCTGAATGATCTACTGAGGAATGTGCACCCTCCTCACTCACGGCTAGACGCCTGAGCGATCGTGGCAACATCTAGCGTGAGTTAACGCGACTCAGGGCCTCAACGAGTCGTCGCCAAAGGTGTCGTGCGGCTATGAACGGCGCGCCGGCCGGGACAACTCGAGGGTCAACTAGTTATTGGCGAACATGAGCGTCCTCCACCGTGAAACGCGATGTCACTCCTATCGTCGAGACTGAGACACGCGACGACGAAAGTGAGCTCATGAAGAAGCACTTCACCGTGGTCGGCGCCGTGATTGTTCGCGACGAGCTCGTGTACTGCGCTCGTCGCGGGCTCAACGGAACCTTGCCGGGCTTGTGGGAGTTTCCTGGTGGAAAAGTTGAGGCCGGTGAGTCCTTTGAACAAGCCTTGGTCCGAGAGATCGATGAGGAGCTGGGCTGCGACATCTCCATCATCGAGCCTGTCGAGACAACCACGCACGAGTACGACTTCGCCGTCATCACTCTCGCCACCTACTTGTGCGAGCTGGTGTCAGGAGAGCCACGGTCCAATGAGCACGCTGAAGAGACTTGGCTGCCGATGGGAGAACTACAGAAACTGGATTGGGCTCCTGCCGACATACCTGCGGTAGAGACGTTGCGAGCCCGAGGTGCCTGAGGACCCCACCGAGTTCTGGAGATCCCCACTCGGCCGAGAAACCGAATTCGGATACCTGCTTGAGTCCTCACTCATCCCGCACAACCTCAACCCTGAAGTTGTTCTCAACAACGAGAACTCATCGGTCTTGCGCGTTCTGCGTCGAGAACTAAAGCAGGCCGAACGGTTCCTCTTCTCCGTGGCCTTCGTCACCCCGAGAGCGCTCGCGCTGCTCAAGCAGGAGCTGGTGGACTTCGACGGCACAGGAACGATCGTGACCTCTGACTACTTGGGCTTCAACACTCCCGGTGTGTTCAAGGAGCTCAAGGCGCTTGAGAAGATCGGGGTCTCGGCACGCATCCACAAGAGCGCCGCGTTCCACGCAAAGGGCTACATCTTCCACCGTCCGGATCGCTCTATCGCGCTGTTCGGAAGCGCAAACCTCACGGAGTCAGCGCTGGTTGCCAACCTGGAGTGGAACATCAAGGTCTCTGGCCTGCCGCAGAGCAACCTCTCTCGCCAGCTGGAGGCATTGGAGATCGAGCAGCTGCAGAACTCTCTTGACCTGTCGAGCGACTGGATTGAGGAGTACGCGGCGCGTCCCAGACCGACCACCGTCTGGAAGGCCCGCGAGGCACCTCCATCGAACGAAACCACGCCACCGCTCGCGCTTGAGCCGCACTTCACCCCGAACGCCATGCAACGCGAAGCGCTCGCCGCAATCGAAAAGATGCGTAGCAAGGGAGCTCGCCGCGTCCTCGTGATTTCCGCAACCGGCACCGGCAAGACTGCCCTCGCGGCATTCCATGTTGGCCTCGTCGATCCGCCACGCTTCCTCTTCATCGTTCATCGTGAGCAGATCCTGGATCGAGCGATCGAAGAGTTTCGAACGATTCTGGGTCTCGACGACAAAGATGTCGGCAAGCTCGCGGGCGGAACGAAAGAATCCGGCAAGCGTTTCGTCTTCGCGACGATTCAGAGCCTCTCTCAGCCCGACGTCTTGAACCACGTGCGGCCGGATGAGTTCGCCTACGTGGTCGTCGATGAGTCGCACCACATCGGGGCTCCGACGTACCGGCGGGTGATGGACCACCTCACGCCGGAGTTCACCATCGGGCTCACCGCGACGCCGGAACGCTCAGACGAGTCCGACGTCTTCGAGCTCTTCGACTACAACGTCGCCTACGAGATCCGCCTTCAAGCGGCACTCGAGGCCGACATGTTGGCGCCCTTCCACTACTACGGCATTGCAGATGTCGAGTTCGAAGACGGCACGACAACGGATGACGCCACCAGCGTTGAACGGCTGACATCACGACTGCGTGCGGAACACATCGTGAAGAATCTGGAGCTCTACGGGCAGGTCGGAACCCCTCCGAAGGGGCTGATCTTCTGCAGCCGGGTCGAGGAAGCTCGCGAACTTTCGTCCCAACTGAACGAGCTCACCCTTCACGGCCGGCCACTCAAGACCGTGGCACTTTCCGGGATGGACTCTGTCGAGAGCCGACTGGAAATCGTTACCCAACTCGACCGAGGAGAGATCGACTACATCCTCACAGTTGACATCTTCAACGAGGGCGTGGACATCCCTTCGGTCAATCAGGTCGTCATGCTGCGACAGACGAAGTCCGCCATCGTCTTCGTTCAGCAGCTGGGTCGAGGACTACGGAAACACTCGGTGAAGGAATACACGGTCGTCATTGACTTCATCGGCAACTACGCCAATAACTACCTGATACCGATCGCGCTGTTCGGGGATCACTCCCAAGACAAGGAGTCGTTGCGCCGGAGACTCATCGAGGCAGAAGAACGCGGAGTGCTCGCGAACATCTCCAGTATCCGCTTCGACAAGATTGCTCAGAAGCGAGTTCTCGATTCGGTGGCGGTAACAAAGCTCAACAGCGCTGCTCTCTTGAAGCCGGCGATTGAAGCGATGCGATCACGACTCGGCCGAACTCCGCGACTCATGGACTTTGCCGAATCAGACTCCACTGATCCGGTGGTGCTCGCGACAAGCTATCGCCACTTCCCGGAACTACTGAGAAGAACGCTCAAGCTAGAGAACTCGATCACGAGCCGCCAGGGGAAATCACTGGACTTCCTCGGGAACGAAGTGCTCGCGGCCAAGAGACCGGCGGAAGCGGAAATCCTCTTACAGCTCCTAGGCGGCACACCCGTATCTCTGTTGGACCTCGAAACGGCCATCGCGGATCCGGAACAGGAGTCGGATCGCAGCCTGACCCTCAGCGCCCTTCGTACCCTCACCTTCGAGTTCCTCACCGAAGCCGAAGGAACACGCTACGGAGACCCACTCGTTCGTGAAGACGCAGGCGGAATGTACCGCTTGAGCGACGAGTTCCGAGAGGCGATCGCCACAAGTCAAGACTTCGCGAACGAAGTCAACGACCTGCTCTGGACTGCCCTCTCGGTCATCCCTCGAAAGTACGGCGGCTCCGCACCATTCGCGATTGGCCGTCAGTACTCGCGGAAGGACGCTTCCCGACTTCTCCGCTGGCGGTCGAACATGCAAGGCACGATCTTCGGTTACAAGGTCGACTCGGCCACGAAAACGTGCCCCATCTTCATCACCTACCACAAGGCCGATGACGTGATCGCGAGCACCCAATACGAGGATGAGCTGCTAGATACAAGGACGCTCACGTGGTTCACGCGAAGTCGCCGCACGCTAGAGAGCGCAGAGGTCAAGGCCATCGTGAACAACGCGGTGACGATCGACGTCTTCGCCAAGAAGGACGACAGCGATGGGACTGACTTCTTCTATCTCGGCCGAGCACGAGCTGACCAGCACTTCCAGACCGACATGCTCGACAAGGACGGAAAGCCGATCCCCGTAGTGCGGGTCACCCTCCGGTTCGACGAGCCGATTCCGCAAGGAATCTTCGACTACTTTCAGCCGACCATTACGGAGTAACGCACTAGCGCTGCAATACGCCAGCAGGTCTACCCTGGGTCGCATGAGCAGCGAGAGCCGAGCATCCACCAGCACCGACGGCTTCACCGCCGAGGAGCGCGCCGCCATGAAGGAGCGCGCCGAAGAGCTGCGCGCGCAGAAGGGTCGCACGAAGGGCGCCGCGAAGGCGGCCGCCGAGCTGCAGGACCTGCTCGACGCGATCGCGAAGCTGCCCGACGACGCCGATCGCTCCCTCGCCGAGCGCCTGCACGTCGTCATCACCGAGGCGGCCCCGCAGCTCGCCCCGCGCACCTGGTACGGCATGCCCGCCTACGCGCTCGACGGCAAAGTGCTGTGCTTCGTACAGCCGGCCAGCAAGTTCGACACCCGCTACACGACCCTCGGATTCAACGACACGGCCCAGCTCGACGACGGCGCCATGTGGCCGGCGTCGTTCGCCGTCACCTCGCTGGGCCCCGCCGAGCAGAAGGCGATCACCGAGCTCGTGCAGCGCGCCATCGGCTGAGCCCAGCCCCTACGCGAGGGTGCGCCGGAAGAACGCGTCGATGCGCTGCCACGCGTCCTCCGCCTCGGCCGGCCCCTGGCCGGGCCCCATGATGGGCCGCAACATGACGCGCAGGAGCGCCGGGCCTGTCGGTCGCTCGTTGAGGAACGCGTGCCCGACACCCGGGTACTCCACCACGTCGTGCTCGATGCCGCGGTCGGTGAGGGCGGCATCCAGCTTCTGGGCGGCGCCGCGCAGAGTGCGGTCACGTCCACCGAAAGTGCCGACGATGGGGCATGCACCGTCGAGCGTGTCGTCGAGGTCGGCCGGGAGCATCCCGTAGTTCACGGATGCTGCGCCGAAGCCCCCGCGACCCGCGAGCAGCAGGGCGAAGCCGCCGCCCATGCAGAACCCCACCACCCCCACGTGCTCGGTCGTGTCGGCGCGCGCCCGCAGCATCGCCCGGGCCGACTCGATGTCGTCGAACGCTGCACCCGTGCCGCGTCTCAGCGCTCGAAACGTGGCGATCAGGCACCGCCGGGCGCCGCCGCGGCTGTACAGGTCGGGCATGAGCACCAGGTAGCCGAGGCGCGTGAGGCGCTCGAGATGGTCGCGCATCGCGTCGTCGACGCCGAAGGCCTCGTGCAGCACGACGAGCGGCACGAACGGGCCCTCGCCGTCGGGAACGCCGAGCACCCCGCGCAGCTCACCCGCACGCCGGTCGCCCGGCTGCGGGATCGCGACGTCGCTGAGGGTCATGACGGCACTGTAGCCCGCGCGGCCACGCGCTCAGCAGAGGCGGCTCAGCAGTCGCAGCGGATCCCCTCCACCGCCGCTGCGGCGGCCGGCACCGGCGCCGTGAGCGGGTCGACCGCGCGGTGCACGTGCCCCTCCGCCGACTCGACGGGCAGTCCTTCGCGCGCCCAGTACTCGAAGCCGCCGAGCAGCTCCTTGACCGGCCAGCCCGCACTCGCGAGGGCGTGGGCGGCTTTCGCGCCGCCGTTGCAGGCCGGCCCCCAGCACATGACGACGATGGGCAGGGCGGGGTCGAGCTCGTCGAGCCGGTCGAGCAGCTCGGCGCGGGGAATGTGCACGGCGCTCGCGGCGTGGCCCTGGTTCCAGGCGGCCCGGCCCCGAACATCCACGAGCTGCACCCGCTCGCCCGCCTCGATCGCCGCCGCCACGTCGCTCGGGTCGGTCTCGACGGCGAGGCGCGCCGCGAAGTGCGCGGCGGTCGCCGACGGCTCGGCGAACGGCCCCAGCAGGGACGATGTCGGGATGCCCGGGGCGAGGTCTGCACTCGTGCTCATGCCGCCAGGCTAGAGCCGGCGAGCCCCGCGCGGCCGGGGTTGGCGCGAAGGCGCGCACGCGTGGCGGGAACAGAACGGCACCAGACGCTGTTGACCCGCACATGACTGACACGACTGCTCCCGACCGCGTGACCATGTACGGCGCCGACTGGTGCCGCGACTGCCGCCGCACCGAGGCCCTGCTCAACGACCTCGGCGTCGAGTGGACGAAGATCGACGTCGAAGCCTCCGCCGAGGCGGCCGCGCAGGCGCAGGCCATCAGCGGGCGCATGAACATCCCCGTCGTGCACTTCACCGACGGCAGCCACCAGGTGGAGCCGAGCGACGCCGCCGTGCGCGACAAGCTCGCCGCCCTCGGCGCCCTCTAGACCGCCGCAGCCTCATCGCTCGGGCGTGCGGCGCGCATCCCTTCTACCGGATGCGCCCCACGCCCGGTACCAAACGCCCCACGCGCGCGGCGTACTGCGCGTACGCCTCGTAGCGCTCGAGCAGCAGGCGCTCCTCGAACCGCGACTTCACCATGAGCGTGATGAGCAGCGCGGCCCACGCGCCGAGGTGCCACGGTGACGCCCCGATGACGGCGAGACCCGCGCCGAGCACGAGCAGCCCCGAGTAGATGGGGTGCCGGGTGAGCACGAAGGCACCCGTCGTGACGAGCTCCGCCTCGGCGCGCGGCACGGGGCTCGGCGTGAGGGCGCGCCCGAGGCCGACGCCGGCGATGACCGCGATCACGAGGCCGACGACGACGAGCGCCCCGCCCACGAGGAACGTCACGCCGTCCCGCACCCACAGCGACCCGGGCGGCACGACCACGAGCACCGCGAGCAGGGCGAACTGGATCGCCACGAGTGTCCAAGCGGCGGTCGATCGCGCAGCGGGAGTCATGCGCGCTGGCTACTCCGCCACTCGTGCATCGCGCGAGGGCGTACGCTCAGCACGACGGAGTCATCGAGGCTCCCGACACGAGACGAGCGAGCACATGGGCGAGAAGTCCGCACGCAAGAACACCGCCAAGACCGCAGCATCGAAGACGCTCAAGGAGAAGCGCGTCGCCAAGGCCGACAAGAAGGCCGCGAGCAACCGCATGGAGAGCTCTGACGCCGTCTCGAAGGCCGCGAAGCGCTAGTGCCGCGACACTAGCCGGCGCGCTTCTTCTTCGCCGCGAGCAGATCCTTCTCGTCGATCGGCGCGAGACCGCGTGCTCGCAGCGAGGCGTAGTACTCGCGCGCCTCCTCCTGCCGAGCCCGCTCCTCGCCCGTCGCGATGTCAGCGCGAATGTGCTCGTCGCGCAGCTCGAACGCGTCCGTCAGCTCGAGAGCGTGCGGGCGCAGGCGCGGCAGCAGCCGGTCGTCGATGTAGTCGGTGATCGCTTGCGCGCGGTGGTCGCTCAACCGGCCGTGGATGACGTACCAGGCGAGGTTCTTCTCGATGAGCCCCAGGCCGAACAGGTCGCGCAGCCACGTGAGGACTTGGCGGTTGCCCTCGTGCTCGACGCGGGCGAGCGCCTCCGTGAACGCCTCCCACTGCAGCAGCTCGCCGTGCGCCTTCGCCGTCTCGATGAGCGCGTTCTGGTGGCGGTTGAAGAGCGCCGCGGCGTCCTTCTTCGGCAGCTTGGATGCACTGCGCAGCTTGCCCGCGAGCTCAGCCACCATCGTCTCGACCCGGTCGGTCAGCAGCTGCCGCTGCGACGCCGTGTCGCGCACGTAGCCCACCGATCGAGCCGTCGAGCCGAAGTCGGCCACCGACTGCACGAGGCGACGCAGCCCCGAGCGGTGCACGACGGCCTCGTTGACCTGGTCGGCGACGTAGTGCGCCATGACGCCAGCATCGGCCTTCGCGAAGGTGCGCGAGTAGTCGGTCAGCAGGCGCTTGGCCACGAGCTGCAGCAGCACATTGTTGTCGCCCTCGAAGGTCGCGTAGATGTCGAGGTCGGCGCGCAGCTGCGTGAGGCGGTTGGCGGCGAGGAAGCCCTGGCCGCCGCAGGCCTCACGCGCCTCCTGGATGATGTCGAGCGCCGCCCACGTGCTCAACGGCTTGAGCGCCGCCGCGAGCGTCTCGAGGTCCTCCCGGTCGCTGTCGGTGTCGGTGCGACCCGAGAACACGCCGTCGAACTTCTCGAGGAAGACCTCGTGCGCGAACGACATCGCGTAGGTCTGCGCAAGACGCGGCAGCAGGCGGCGCTGGTGCCGCTGGTAGTCCAGCAGCACGACCTCGTTGTCGTCGCCGTCGTCGAACTGGCGACGCTCCGAGCCGTAGCGCACCGCGATGGTCGTCGCGAGCTTGCTCGCCACGACGCACGCGCCGTCGAGCGACACGCGGCCCTGCACGAGCGTGCCGAGCATCGTGAAGAAGCGGCGCCCCGGGCTCGTGATGGGCGAGGTGTACACACCGTTCTCGTCGACCGAGCCGTAGCGGTTGAGCAGGTTCGTGCGGGGCACGCGCACCTGCGTGAAGTGCAGGCGGCCGTTGTCGATGCCGTTCAGGCCACCCTTGAGACCGTCATCCTCGCCACCGATCCCGGGCAGGAAGGTGCCGCTCTCGTCGCGCAGCGGAACGTAGAACGCGTGCACGCCGTGGTTGACGCCGCGGGTGATGAGCTGGGCGAAGACCACGGCGGCGCGGCCGTGCAGGGCCGCGTTGCCGAGGTAGTCCTTCCACGCGGCGCGGAACGGCGTGTGGATGATCCACTCATCGCTCGACTCGTCGTAGGTCGCCGTCGTGCCGACCGCCGAGACGTCGCTGCCGTGCCCGGTCTCCGTCATGGCGAACGCGCCAGGCGTCGAGAGGTCGAGGGCGTCGGGGAGCCAGGCCCGGTGGTGCGGCTGGGTGCCGAGGTGCAGGATGGCCGAGGCGTAGAGGCCCCACTGCACGCCCGACTTGATCTGCATGCTCGGGTCGCCGAGCAGCAGTTCTTCGAAGCTCGCGATGAACCCGCCGTGGTCGTCCTCGCCTCCGAACTCCTTCGGGAACGCGCGGTGCACGGAACCCTGGTCGACGAGCAGGCCGAGCTGGCCGAGAACGCGCTCACGCTGAGCGTCCATGTCGTCGGTCGGGATGCGGTGGAACTCCTCCCGGCGCATGAGCTCGCGCGAGGCGCGGCGGCTCTCCGCCCACCGGCCCATGAGCTGCTCGCCGAGCGCGGCGACGTCGAGCTGCGGCGCCGACCCCTCCGTCTTCTCCTCTTCGACTCTTTGCGCGGAGACGGGAGCAGCGGGGGCGGGCTGGGCGGGTTCGGTGTGCTCGGCGACGGGAGCGTCGCCGGTGCGCGGTTCACGAACGGAGGATTCACGAGTGGCCATGATTCGACGGTAGGGCGGCTGACGCACGAGCAGCAGTTCATGGTGAGCAGGCGACGAACGCCGGCCCGGGCATCCCGCCCCCGATTGTGGACTCTCGCACATTGCTGAGCGTTCGCCCTGTGCGGAACCTCTCTAATCGACGCCGCTTCGCTCTGCGCGAATACCCTATGGGGTATAGCGCTCTTCTGGCACAATGGGGTGATGCCTACCGTGAACCTGACCACAGCAGACTTCGAGCAGACCGTCACCGCCGAGGGGATCACCCTCGTCGACTTCTGGGCCGAGTGGTGCGGGCCGTGCCGCCAGTTCGCTCCCGTCTACGAGCAGGCGAGCGAGACGCACCCGGATGTGACGTTCGGGAAGGTGGACACGGAGGCCGAGCAGGCGATCGCGTCGGCCGCCAACATCCGCTCCATCCCCACACTCATGGCGTTCCGCGACGGCGTGCTCGTCTTCGCGCAGCCCGGAGCGCTGCCCGCGCCCGCGCTCGAGCAGGTCATCACGGCGGTGAAGGACCTCGATATGGACGACGTGCGCAAGCAGCTCGCCGAGCAGCAGGCGCAGCAGGGCGCGGCCGAAGCGTAGAGTCCGCCTCTAGTAGTACTCGGGCGGCGGCTCGTCATCGGGAGGCGGCTCGTCGAAGAACGGGATGCCCGGCTCAGGCTGCGCCGAACTCACGGGCCCGTGCGCCGCACCCTCGGCGTCACTCGCCTGAGCAACAGCAGCCTGAGCGGCGGCGGGTGCGGGCTCCTCGCCGCGCACGATCGCGAGCACGGCCTCGCCGTACTGCTCGAGCTTCTTCGCTCCCACGCCGCTGATCTCCCCGAGCTCTCCGAGCGAAGCCGGCTCGGTGAGGGCGATGCCGCGCAGGGTCGCGTCGCCGAACACGATGTACGCGGGCGCGCCCAGCTCGCGCGCCGTCGCGGCGCGCCAGGCACGCAAGCGCTCGAACAGCGGGGCCGCTTCGCTCGGCAGATCGGCGGGCGCCGAGCGGCGCGACGAGCGAGGCGCGCGCTTCGGCTCGCGGCGCAGCCGCACCTCCCGCTCGCCCTTCAGCACGGCGGCGCTCGCCTCGGTGATGACGAGCGTGCCGTAGCCGTCGCCGTGCACCGCGAGCAGCCCCTGGGCCAGCAGCTGCCGCACGACGCCGCGCCACTCTTGATCGCTCAGGTCGTCCCCGATGCCGAACGTCGAGAGCGAGTCGTGCCCCAGCTGCTCGACGCGCGGCGTGCGCTTGCCGGTGAGGATGTCGATGAGCTGCCCCGCGCCATAGCGCTGCCGACGCTCGCGGTCGAGCCGAACGACGGTCGAGAGCAGCTTCTGCGCCGGCACGGTGCCATCCCAGCTCTCCGGCGGTGCGAGGCACGTGTCGCAGTTGCCGCAGCGCTCAACCCCCAGCGACTGCCCGAAGTACGCGAGCAGCTGCACGCGCCGGCACTCGACCGTCTCGCACAGTGCGAGCATCGCGTCGAGCAGTTGCGACTGCCGGCGCTTGTGCGCGGCGTCACCCTCGTTGCGGTCGATCATCTGGCGCTGCTGCACGACATCCTGCAGGCCGTAGGCGAGCCACGCCGTCGACGGCAGGCCGTCGCGCCCGGCACGCCCCGTCTCCTGGTAGTAGCCCTCGACGCTTTTCGGCAGGTCGAGGTGGGCGACGAAGCGCACGTCGGGCTTGTCGATGCCCATGCCGAAGGCGATCGTCGCGACCATGACGATGCCCTCCTCGCGCAGGAACCGCGACTGGTGGTCGGCCCGCACGCGGGCGTCGAGCCCCGCGTGGTATGGAAGGGCTGGGATGCCCTGCTCGGCGAGCGCCGTCGCCGTCTTCTCCACGCTCGCGCGCGAGAGGCAGTACACGATGCCCGCGTCGCCCGGGTGCTCCGAGCGGATCAGCTGCAGCAGCTGCTGCACGGGCTGGTTCTTGCCCTCGATGCGGTACTGGATGTTCGGCCGGTCGAAGCTCGCCGTGAAGCGTCGTGCCGCCCCCAGGTCGAGCCGCGCGACGATCTCATCGGCGGTCGCCTGCGTCGCCGTCGCCGTCAGGGCGATGCGCGGGATGCTCGGCCACCGCTCGTGCAGCATCGACAGTGCAAGGTAGTCGGGCCGAAAGTCGTGCCCCCACTGCGACACGCAGTGCGCCTCGTCGATTGCGAACAGTGCGACGTTCAGGCGGTCGAGCAGCTGCCCCGTGGCGGGTACGGTCACGCGCTCGGGCGCGAGGTAGAGCAGATCCACCTCGCCCGCGAGCAGAGCCTGCTCGACACGGCGCCGCTCGTCAGGCGATTGCGTGGAGTTGAGGAACTCGGCGCGCGCGCCGACGGCGGCGAGAGCATCCACCTGGTCCTTCATGAGGGCGATGAGGGGCGAGATGACGACGCCGACGCCCTCGCGCACGAGAGCCGGAATCTGGTAGCAGAGGCTCTTGCCGCCGCCCGTGGGCATGAGCACGAGGGCGTCGCCGCCGCCGACGACGTGGTCGATGATCTGCTGCTGGTCGCCGCGGAAGGCGGGGTAGCCGAAGACCGTCTCGAGCACCTGCTGGGGGGTTCGGGTCGCGATGCTCACCCGCCCAGGCTAGTCGCGGCCGCCGACGTATCCGCCGTGCGCCCGCCACGTGTGGATGGCTAGATGTGGATGGCCGGGTCGATGAAGAAGCCGTCGGGCCCCGCGCCCGAGCCAGCGCCTCGGTCGAGCGGCCGCGAGGTCGCGGGAATGCCCGTCGCGACCGAGTTGGGCGGCACGTCCTTCGTCACGAGCGCGAGCGCGCCCACCTGCGAGCGGGCACCGATCGTGACCGGCCCGAGCACCGTCGCGTTCGCGCCGATGAGCACGCCGTCCTGCACCGTCGGGTGGCGCTTACCCGTCGACTGCGTGCGGCCGCCGAGGGTCACGCCGTGGTAGAGCATGACGTCGTCGCCGATCTCGGCCGTCTCCCCGATCACGACGCCCATGCCGTGGTCGATGAAGAAGCGTCGGCCGATCGTCGCCGCCGGGTGGATCTCGACGCCCGTCCACGCGCGCGCCGCTTGCGCGACCATGCGCGCGAGCAGCCGTAGCCGCCAGCGCCACAGCCGGTGCGCGATGCGGTGCCACCAGATGGCGTGCAGGCCCGCCGAGGTCAGGAAGACCTCGAGGCCGCTGCGCGCCGCCGGGTCGCGAAGTCGCGCCGTCGCGATGTCCTCCCGCAGCGGCATCTAGGAGCGCAGGTCCTCGTACAGGACGCTCGAGAGGTACCGCTCGCCGTAGCTCGCGAGTATCACCACGATCGTCTTCCCGGCGTTCTCGGGGCGCTTCGCAAGCTCGATCGCGGCGTACGCGGTCGCGCCGGACGAGATGCCGGCGAGGATGCCCTCTTCGGCGGCGAGGCGACGCGCCATCGCCACCGACTGGCCGATGTTGACGTCGATGATCTCGTCGTAGATCTCGCGGTCGAGAACCGCAGGGATGAAGTTGGCGCCGATGCCGGCGATCTTGTGCGGGCCGGGGTCGCCGCCATTGAGGATGGGGCTCTCCTCCGGCTCGACGCCGACGATCTTCACGCCGGGCTTGTTCTCCTTGAGGAACTGGCCGGTGCCCGTGAGCGTGCCGCCCGTGCCGATGCCGGAGACGAAGATGTCGACCGCGCCGTCGGTGTCGTTCCACACCTCGGGGCCGGTGGTGCGGCGGTGCACCTCGGCGTTCGCCTCGTTCTCGAACTGCTTCGCGAGCACGGCCCCTGGGGTGTTGGCGACGATCTCGGCCGCCTTCGATACGGCACCCTTCATGCCCTCCGAGCCGGGGGTGAGGACGAGTTCGGCGCCGTACGCCTTGAGCAGCATCTTGCGCTCCTCGCTCATCGTCTCGGGCATCGTGAGGATGACGTGGTAGCCGCGCGCCGCGCCGATCATCGCGAGGGCGATGCCCGTGTTGCCGCTCGTGCCCTCGACGATCGTGCCGCCCTTCGTGAGCTCTCCGCTCTTCTCGGCGGCCTCGACGATCGCGACGCCCAGGCGGTCTTTGACGCTCGCCGAGGGGTTGTAGAACTCGAGCTTGGCGAGCACGGTCGCCTCCGCACCGTCGGTAACGGCGTTGAGGGCGACGAGGGGCGTGTTGCCGAACGCCTCGGTGATGTCCTGGTAGATGCGAGCCATGATGGTCTCTCCTCGGTGGGTCGGCGGTGGAAGTCTGTAGGGGGCGGAGGCTGCGCGCTGCACAGGCCGCATACCCGCGGAGCTCAAGGCTACGAGAGTCGCACGTCTCGCGCGCGAACATGACGTTCGCCCCTCACGCCTCAACAGGCGCGTGCACCGAGGCATTCCCCCGGGGTGCGAGAATCGTCGACGGGCCGGACGACTGCGGGAGGTGCACGCGTGCTCACAGTGGTACTCGGCCTCGCCGGTGCGCTCGTCTACGGCGCCGCCGACTTCCTCGGCGGTCTCGCCTCCCGGCGCATCTCGGCACTGCGCGTCACCGCCCTCGCGGCACTCTCCGGCGTCGTGCTGCTCGCCGTCGCCGCGGTCGTCGTCGGTGGGGAGTGGAGCCGCGAGGCTCTGTTCTGGGGCGCACTCTCGGGCGTGACCGGTGCAGGGGCGATCGCCCTGCTGTACGCGTGCCTCGCGATCGGGCCCATGAGCATCCTCTCGCCCCTCACCGCCGTGATCTCGGCGATCGTGCCCATGACGTGGGGCCTCGTCACCGGCGAACGGCTCGGCGCGATCGCCTACCCCGCACTCGGCCTCGCCCTCATCGCCGTCGTGCTCGTCGGCTTCGTCCCCGAGAAGGGCGCGGTGCGGCCGAGCCTGCGCGGCCTGCTCATGGCGACCGGGTCGGGAGCCCTCATCGGCGCCTTCTACATCCTCATCGACCAGACCCCCGACGACTCGGGGCTCGTGCCGCTCGTCGCCAACCGCGTCGTCAACGCGACCCTCATGATCACGGTCATCGTCGTGCTGGCCGTCATCGCGGGGCGGCGCCACGTCTCCGCTCGGGATGCTCCGCTCGCGATCCTCGAAGGAACCCACGGCGCCCCGCACGCCCTCGGCGAGCCGGTCGGTGCCGGGCCCGCTGAGGCTCGACCGGCACCGTCGCCCGGCACCGCGCCTCCCGCCACCACTCTGCTGCGCGCGAGTGCGTCGGCCCTGCGCGGCGGGTGGCGCGCCGGGTTCTGGCTCGCCGTCGGGTGCGGAGTGCTCGACGCCGCCGCCAACGCGATCGTGCTCATCGGGCTGCGGCTCGGCGATCTCACCGTCGTCTCGGTGCTCACCGCGCTCTACCCGGCCGGCACGATCCTGCTCGCCGCGGTCGTGCTGCGTGAGCGCATCGCGCGGCTGCAGTGGGTCGGGCTCGTGCTGGCGCTCGCGGCGAGCGCGATGCTCTCACTCGCCTGAGCCGAGCATCCCGCACCGCGTCCCGCGCCCGCGCGGCTGTGCCCCAGCGCGACTGTGCCCCCGCGCCCCAGCGCGACTGTGCCGTTGAGTGGCAACTGTGCTCGGGCGCACGCGCACAGTTGCCATTACCGAGCACACTCGTTGACGCTGCACCCCACCGACCGTGACCCGGGCACCGTGCCGAGCGCGGTGTGAGCGCGGCTACAGCGCGGCGAGCTCGTCGAGCAGGGCGTCGCCGGCGCGCACCTCGTGCACGACGGCGTCGATCTCGGCGCGTCCCAGCAGCTCGTCGAGCCGACGACGGCGCTGGCGCGTGACGAGCGTCACGACCGTGCCGACCTTGCCCGCGCGGCCCGTGCGGCCCGAGCGGTGCAGGTACGCCTTGTACTCGTCGGGCGCGTCGGCCTGGATGACGAGCGAGATGTCATCGACGTGGATGCCCCGGGCCGCGACATCCGTGGCCACGAGCACGCTCACCCGGCCGCTCGTGAGCTTCTCGAGGTTGCGGCTGCGCCGCGCCTGGTTGAGATCACCGTGCAGGCTCACGGCGGGGATCCCCGCGTCGTCGAGCTGATCGGCGAGCTCCTCGGCGAAGGCTCGGGTGCGCGCGAAGACGAGCGTCTTGCCCGGGCCGGCGGAGAGCTGCTCGATGACGGCGCGCTTCTCGCGCTGCTCGACGAGCAGCACGCGGTGGTCGATCGTCGACGACTCCTGGTCCTCCCCCGCGACCTCGTAGACGCTCGGGCTCGACAGGAACTCCGTGACGAGGCTCGCGACGCCCGAGTCGAGGGTCGCCGAGAACAGGAGCTTCTGGTTGCCGGTGCGCGTGCGGCGGATGATGCGCTGCACGGGTTCGAGGAAGCCCAGCTCGCACATGTGGTCGGCCTCGTCGAGGACGACGATCTCGATGCGGCTCAGGTCGAGCCGCCCCTGCTCGACGAGGTCTTCGATGCGGCCGGGCGTGCCGATGATGATGTCGACACCTCGGCGCAGCGCGCCGACCTGGCGAGCCTGGGGCACGCCGCCGTAGATCTGCGTCGTGAAGAGGCCCACGCTGCGGGCGATGGGCTGCACGGTGCGGTCGATTTGCAGGGCGAGCTCGCGCGTCGGCGCGAGGATGAGGGCGCGCGGGGCGCGGCCCTCCTTGCGGTTCTTGCCGCCGCCGTTCTCCATGAGCCGCTCGACGAGGGGCGCCCCGAAGGCGATCGTCTTGCCGCTGCCGGTGCGACCGCGGCCGAGCACATCCTTGCCCGCGAGCACGTCGGGAATCGTCGCCGCCTGGATGGGGAACGGCGTCACGGCCCCGAGGTCCTCGAGCGTGCGCGTGATGTTGCCGCCGAGGCCGAGATCGGTGAAGGTCACGCCCTCGACGTCGCGAGCCTGCACGGCGTCGGCCGCGAGACGCTCGAGCACGACGTCGTTGACCGGTCCGGCGGCGGGCTTGCTCGGGTAGAAGCCCGCATCGCGGTTCTCGGAGCGGGGCGCGCGGTTCTCGGTGCGGGGTGCGCGGGCGGGGCGGTCATCCCGACGACGGGTGTCCGCTGCGCCGACACCTCGGCCGCCGTCGCGGCGCGTGCCGCGCGACTCGCCGCCGCGGTCGTCCAACTGTCGGTCCTGCGGACGCGTGTCGCGACCGAACCGGCGCGCGGGCCGCTCGTTGGCAGCATCCTTCTGCGGGCGCCACTCGGGGCGGTGCGCCGTGCGGCCCGTGCCCGTGCGCTGCACCGACACGTCCTGGCCGCGGGACGGGCGTCCGACGCGGTCATCGCGTGCGGGGCGGCCGGGGTGGCCGCGGTCGTCGCGAGCGGGCCGACCAGCGTCGTCGCGCGATGCGCGAGCCGGGCGCCCGCGATCGTCGCGAGCAGGACGACCGGCGTCGTCGCGGCCGCCGCGCGCCGCACGCTCGCCGCGCACCTCGCGGTCGCCGCGCGAGCGCTCCGGCGCGTGGCCGCGGTCGACGCGCTCCTCACGGCTCCAGCGCGCCTTCTTCGCGGGCGCGTCGGCCTCCTCGGGGCGGTAGCCGCGGTGACCGGGGCTGCGCGAACCGCTCGCGGCGGCGGCGCGGCCGCCGGAACGTCCGGCTCCCGAGGCGCCGCGGGCGGAGGTGCTGGCGCGCCCGGGGCGCGCCTTCTTGTTCTGAGGCATGGCTGTTCGTCTTTCGGATAGTGCAAGAAGCATCGTCGGCGCGCTCACGCGCCGCTATCCCAGGCAGTCTTCGACTGGGGCCGTCACAACTCGAGGTGTCATCGCACCGCCGATCGGCGGGGATGTACCGGCCCTGGAGACGCACACGTTCTGTGGCGAAGGTCTTCGCCCGTCTCAAGCCGACCCCTCACAGTACCGGACGACCCTGAACACCCCCGCAGACCGGCGCGTCGGTATTCTGAGCGCACCATGATCCTGAACCCGCCATGACCACGGCGCCCCTCGCCACGACCGTGCGCCCGGAGGACCCCCGCCAGCCGGAGGTCGAGGCGATGCTGCGCGCTGGTGAGGCGTTCGCGCGCGGTCTCTACAGCGCCGAGGAGTGCTTCCTGCTGCCGGTCGAGCATCTCGCGGCACCGGGCACGACCGTGCTCGTCGCCCGTGACGACTCCGGGGCCGCGCTCGGCATGGTCGCGCTCGTCGAGCAGGAAGCCGGCATGGGCGAGCTCAAGCGCCTGTTCGTGGACGATGCGGCACGCGGTCGGGGCGTCGCCGACCTGCTACTGGATGCCCTCGAGCAGGCCGCGCGCGAGTGCAGCATCCGCACCCTGCGTCTGGAGACCGGCACCCTAAGCGATGCCGCCCTGCGGTTCTATGCCCGGCGCGGGTACGAGCGCATTCCCGCGTTCGGGCCGTACGTGGGCAGCGCGACGAGCGTGTGCATGGCGCGCGACCTGGGGTGACGCGCCAGCACTACTGCTCGCGTCGGAGGGCGCTGAGCTCCGCCCGGAGCCGGGCGATGCGCTCGGCGCGCGCCTCGTGCACGGACTCGAGCTCCTCCAGTTCGGTCTGCAACGGGTCGAGCTCGGGGTCCGGATTGTCTCGCGCGTGCGCGCGCGCTTCGTCGCGCTGGTGCGCGACCTCCTCTTCGCGGGCTTGATCCATGGCGTTGAGCACGATGCCGATGAGGACGTTGAGCACCGTGAACACGATGAAGAACATGTACGTGAGGAAGTACACGAGCGCGAATGGTGTCACCCCGATGCCGCCCATGAACGCGTCGGGGAAGTTCTCGAGCGTGAGCAGCACCACGAGCGTCACCATCGCGGCGCCGAGGTCGCCCCACTGCTGCGGGTCGTCATCGCCGAAGAGGTAGACACCCGCCATCGCGTAGAGGAAGAGTAGGAACCCGATGAGGACGGAGATGCTCACGAGCGGTGCGACGCTCTTGAGGATCGAGACGCTCAGGATGCGCACTTCGGGCAGGAAGCGGAACAGCCGGATGAGGCGGAACAGCCGGATGAGGCGGAAGATGACGGCATTGCCGTCGACGAGCGGCACGGAGACGACGATGAGGAAGTCGAAGACGTTCCAGCCGGAGCGGAAGAACATCCACGGCTTCGAGCCGTAGGAGATGATGCGCAGGAGCACTTCCACGGCGTAGAAGACGACGGCGATGCCGTCGAAGCTGCGCGCGACCTCCCGCACGCCTTCCGGAACGCCATCGAAGGTCAGAATCGCGAGCGCCACGGCGTTGGCGATGATGACCGTGATCACGAGGATCTCGAAGATGGTGCCGTACATGAGGCGGGCGAGCCAGCCGATGCGGTACGGGGCGAGCTCGACGGGCTGCCCGCGCAGGAACCGTGCAGGGTTGAGTCGGGACGCGTTCATGCGGTGGCCTCGGGTGCTCGCAGTGGGGTCGGGTACCGCCACGCTACCCGGTGGAGGCGGTCGCACCCCTGCAGTCGAGCTGCCGAACGCCCTGCGCGCCTCGTCGAGAAGCCTCGACGCTAGGCGGTGCGGCCCTCGAGCTCGGCCGCGCGCGCCTCGCGGCGCTCCTTGGCTCCTTCGACGAGGTAGTACAGCGCCGGCAGCACGACGAGGGTGAGGATCGTCGAGGAGACGAGACCGCCGATGACGACGATCGCGAGCGGCTGCGAGATGAACCCGCCGCTGCCGGTGAGGCCGAGGCCGAGCGGCACGAGCGCGAAGATCGTCGCCGCCGCCGTCATGAGAATCGGGCGCAGGCGTCGCGACGAGCCCTCGATGACGGCCTCGCCGACCTTCATGCCGCGCTCGCGGAACTGGTTCACGAGGTCGATGAGCACGATCGCGTTCGTCACGACGATGCCGATGAGCATGAGCACGCCGATGAGCGAAGGCACACCGAGCGGGATGTCGGCGATGAGCTGGAGGGCGATCGCGCCGGTCGCGGCGAAGGGGATCGACACGAGCAGCAGCAGCGGCTGGCGCAGGCTCTTGAACGTGGCGACCATGACGACGTAGACGATGAGGATCGCGGCGAGGAGGGCGAGGCCGAGCTGGCTGAAGGCGTCGGCCTGCTGCGCGGTCACGCCGCCGAGCGTGGCGCGGGCACTGTCGGGCAGTGTCGTGCCGTCGACGGCCTCCTGGATCGCGATCGAAGCGGAGCCGATGTCGTCGATCGCGGGCGTGATGCTCACGGTCGCGCTGCGGATGCCGCGGATGGTCGTGATCGTCGCAGGGCCGAACGACTCCTCGACGGAGGCGAGCTCGCTGAGCGGCTGCGGCCCGAGCGCGGTGGGCAGCTCGAAGTCGCGCAGCTCCTCGACCGTGGTCGGGGCGTTCTCGTTGGGGAGGTAGATCGAGAGCGTCTTCTCGTCGATGATGACGGAGCCGACGGAGGCGGGGAACATCGCCTGCGCGACGATGCCGCCCACGGCGACCTCGCTGAGCCCGAGCTCGGCTGCGCGCTCCCGGTCGACCTCGATCGCGAGGTACGGCTGCGTGGCGGCGAGGTTGCTGCTCGCCTCTGCCGTGACGTCGAGCTCGGTGACGGCGTCGAGGATCGCGGTCGCGGCCTCCTGCAGGTCGCTCTCGCTCGCGGCGCTGATGTCGACGTCGATCGTCGAGGAGGCGAAGCCTGCGCCCGCCGCTTGGAGGGCGATCTCGCCGACGCCGTCGAGGTCGGCGATCGCGTCGCGCACCCGCTCCTGGATCGCCGTCTGATCGGCGTCCTCGTCCGTCGTGATCGAGTAGGTGATGTCGCCGCCGCCGCCGAAGAGGGAGAGCACCGAACCGTCGCCCGAGCCGATCGCGACCTGCACGGTCTCGATGCCCTCGACGTCGATGAGTTCGTCCTCGACGACCATCGCGGCCTGGTCGAGCTGCTCAAGGCTCGTGCCGTTCTCGAGCGTCTGGGTGACCGTGAGGGTGTTCTGGCCGGACTCGCCGATGAAGTTGGTCTTGAGGTTCGTCGCGAGCCCCGCCGTGCCGCCGAGGATGAGGAGCGACAGCAGGATCGTCGCGACGGGGCGACGCAGGGTCCAGCGCAGGATCGGTAGGTAGCTCTTCTGCAGGCGCGTCGGGCTCGCCGACTCCTCCTCAAACGACATCGCCGCGGCGTGCGAGCCGACCTGCGGCGGGCGCAGGAACCAGTAGCAGAGCACGGGCACGATCGTGAGCGAGACGAAGAGCGAGGCGCCGAGGGCGATCGCGGTCGTGAGCGCGAACGGCCTAAACAGCTCGCCCGTGATGTCGCCGACGAGCGCGAGCGGCAGGAACACGGCGATCGTCGTCACGGTCGCGGCCGTGACTGCCGTCGCGACCTCCTTGACGCCGAGCAGGATCGCCTGCATCTTCTCCTCGCCGAGGGCGAGGTGCCGCTTGATGTTCTCGACGACGACGATCGAGTCGTCGACGACGCGCCCGATGGAGATTGTGATGGCGCCGAGGGTGAGGATGTTGAGGCTGTAACCGGAGGCCTGCATGCCGATGAAGGTGAGCAGGATCGACGTGGGGATCGAGATCGCGATGACGAGAGTCGAGCGCACCGACAGCAGGAAGAGCAGGATGATGACGACGGCGAAGACGAGGCCGAGCGAGCCCTCGATCGCGAGCGCTTCGATCGAGCTCTCGATGAACGGCGCCTGGTCGAAGACGACCGTGAAGGCGGTGCCTGAGCCGATCGCGGTCGCGAGGGCAGGCAGAGCGTCTTGCACGAGCTGCGAGACCTCGACGGTGTTGCCGTCGGGCGTCTTCGTGACGGCGAGCGTGAGGGAGGGCTCGCCGTTGACGCGCGAGTAGCCCTGGATGGGGTCGCCGACGACGGCGAGGTCGGCGACGTCGTCGATCGTCGTGACGTCGTCGGTCGTCGCGTCGAGGAGCGGCAGCGAGGCGAGCTCGTCGAGCGATTCGACGCGGTCGCCGGTAAGCACGGCGAGGGTCTGGCCGTCCTCGGTAATCGTGCCGGCGGGCAGCAGCACGCCGTACTCGTCGAGAGCGTCGACGATGTCGCTGCGGAGGAGCCCGGCGGCGGCGAGTGCCGCGTCGTCGGCGGTGATGGTGACGCGGTCGCCGATGGCGCCGGTCACGGAGACTTCGCGCACCCCCTCGAGCTGGGTGAGGTCGGGCACGGCCTGCGTCTCGAGCGCTTCCGCGAGCTCGCCGGGCTCGAGATCGCTCGTGACGGCGATCTGGATGACGGGCAGGTCGTCGATGGATCCGGTGAGCACGCGCGGGTCGACGTCGGCGGGCAGCTGCATCCGGTTGACGGCGAGCTGAACCCGCTGCTCGGCGCGCGTGATGTCGGTGCCGAACTCGAAACTCGCGCTGACGAGCGAGAACCCGGTGCTCGAGGAGGCGTTGGAGCTCTCGAGCCCGGGCACGCCTTGGATGGCGGTCTCGATGGGCGTCGAGACGTCTTCCTCGACGACTTCGGGCGCCGCCCCGGGGTACTGCGTGATGACGATGACCTGCGGGAAGCTCACCGAGGGGATGAGCTCTTGCTTGAGGCTCGTGAGCGCGATGCCGCCGAACACACCGACGACGATCGTGACGAGGGCGATGAGCGCGCGGTTGCGCAGGCTGAACACCGAGAGCAGGTGCACGTGGGTCTCCGATGCAGTGTGTGCCGTCATGCGGCGTGGGGGCAGGGGTGGCGCACGTGCGGGGACGCGCGGGCAAGGGTGAGCATCCCAGACATTACTGGGCATTCCCCATGCGGCAGGTATGCACCAGCCGTATCAGAGCGCGGGATGCTCGGCCCGCGCTACACGACGGTATCGAGCAGATCGTCGACGGGTCGGGAAGGCTCGTGCGCGGCGATGTCGTGCCACGCCCGCTCGAGCCCGTCGATGGCGGCGCGCGTATCGGGTTCGGGGTAGCAGAACGGCAGGCGCAGGTATCGCTCGAAGGCGCCGTCGAGGCCGAAGCGCGGGCCCGCCCCGATGAGCACGCCGTGCGTGCGTGCGGCGAGGGCGAGCTGCGAGGCGAGCGGGGTGCCAATGTTGACCCACAGGGTGAGGCCGCCGGCCACCTCGGGCACGCGCCAGGTCGGGAACCGCTCGCGCAGCAGGCCGGTGAGCAGTGCGTGGCCGGCGCGCAGCTGCTCGCGGCGGGAGTCGAGCACCCGGTCGTACTGCTGCAGGAGCCGCAGGAGCATGAGCTGCTCAAGGGTGGGGTTGCCGAGGTCGTTCGACGTGCGGGCGAGGGCGAGACGCGTGATGGTGGAGCGCTCGGCGCGGATCCAGCCGAGGCGGATGCCGCCCCACACGCTCTTGCCGACGGAGCCGATCGTGATGACGGTGCCGTGCACGCCGAGCGGCGGGGGCGCATCGGTGTCGAAGCCGAGGTCGCTCATGGTCTCGTCGGCGACGATCGTCGTGCCATGGCGCTCGGCGAGGGCGACGACCCGCGCGCGCTGGGCCGCGGGCATCGTGCGCGTCGTGGGGTTGTGGAAGTCGGGCATGAGGTACGCGAGCGCGGGGGCTGTGCGGGGGAAGACCTGCTCGAGGGCCTCGTCGTACCAGCCGCTCTCTGTCGTGACGGGCACGGTCACGAGTCGGGCGCCGACCTGCTGGAAGGCTTCGAGTGCGTGCGGGTAGCTGGGCGATTCGACGAGCACGCGGTCGCCGCGCGCGACGAGCGTGCGGGCGACGAGTGAGATCGCGTGCTGGGCGCCGAGGGTGACCATGACCTCGTCGACGGTCGTGGGCAGGCCGCGCCGCGTGTAGCGGTCGGCGATCTCCTGCCGCAGCTCGGTGAGGCCGTAGAGGTCGAAGCCGGCGAGACCGAGGTGCTGCGGCAGCATCGCGGCGGCGTCGCGGGCGGCGTCGGCGACGAGGGGGATCGCCGTGAGGGTCGCCTTGGAGAATTCGAGGAGGCCCGCGGTCGTCGCGGTCGGTTCGGGGATGCCCGGCCCGTCGGGCAGGCGGGCGACGCTGCCTGACCCGCGCACGCTCTGGAGGAACCCGAGCTCGCGCAGGCGGGCGTACGCGCCGGCGACGGTCGTGCGGCTGAGGTCTTCGTGCTGGGCGAGCTGCCGCTCGGCGGGCAGTCGTGCGCCGAGGGTGATGCGCCCGTCGAGGATGAGCAGGCGGATGCGGTCGGCGAGCGCCGCGTACAGCGGGTCTCCGTTGCTGGGCCGCCAGTCGCCCAGTTGGGCTGCCAATCGGCGGGGGGTGAGGGAGGGCACGGGTCCACAGTACCCGGATTGGCATCTTGCGCAACGGTCCACTCACGCGGTGGACTGTGGTCATGTCGTCGCTCCAGCACCCTGCTCCTCGTCTCCTCGTGCGCCGCTGGACGCAGCTCTTCATCGGGCTCTTCCTCTATGGAATCGCCCTGGCTCTCATGATCGAGGCGGCCGTCGGGCTCGACCCGTGGACGGTCTTCGCCCAGGGCGCCGACCTGCAGACGGGGTGGGGAATTGGACTGGTCACGGTGCTGATTGGCGCCCTCGTGCTGCTGCTGTGGATTCCGCTGCGGCAGAAGCCCGGTATCGGCACGGTGCTCAACGTGCTGCTCGTGGGGCCGGCCCTCGAGGTGGGGCTGTGGGCGTTCGAGGTTCCCGAGGAGCTGTGGGCGCGCATCCTCATCTTCGGCGGCGGCCTCGCCCTGCTGGCCGTGGCGACCGGTCTCTACGTGGGCGCGGGGTTCGGCCCGGGGCCGCGCGACGGCCTCATGACGGGCGCGCACGCGCGCTTCGGGTTTCCGATCTGGGCGGTGCGCGGCACGATCGAGCTCACGGTGCTAACGATCGGCTGGCTGCTCGGCGGCAACGTCGGGCTCGGCACGGTCGCGTTCGCGCTGCTCATCGGGCCCATGGTGCACGTGACGCTGCCGCGGTTGCGCGTGCCGTTGCCGTCAGATGCTGCGCACTCCGGTGCCGCTGCTGCCGGTGCCGCTAGTGCCGCACCTGCTGCGCCAGCACCCGCGACGGCTTCTGCAGACCGCGGGTCGGCGGCTACGCCCGTCGCCGGCCCGCTCCAGCCTGGTGCGCCTCGCCCGAACCCTGACGACCCCACGAACCCGACGGCGCCGATCGTGGTGGTGGGCTCGTGATCGCGCTCACCACGGCCCTCGCCGGCCTCGCGGTGTGGGCGATCGTCGCGACGGTCGAGGTGATCGCGAGGGACGGGCATGGGCCCCTACCCGTCCGCTCGCACCACGGCTACTACGCGAGTTCGTTCCGCGCGTAGACGCGCATCGCCTCGCGCACGTACGCGGCACCGTCGGCGCCGCCGTAGTGCTGCGCGAAGCGCGGGTCGGCCACGTACATGTCGCCGAGCCCGAGGTACGCCTCGGCGCTCGGCGCCGTGCCGCCCCAGCCCGCGCGCACCCACGCGTAGTGCCGCGCGGTGAGCGCTTGCACGCTCGGGGCGTCGGCGGGCTCTCCCGCTTCGGCCGCGCCCGCGTAGCCGCGCTGAATCTCGGTTGCTTCAGCCTGGAATCGCGCCTGGCCGTCGGCCCCCAGCTCGCGCCACCAGCGGTCGCTGCGCGCGGAGGCGTCGGCGCCCCAGCGCTCGACCACCTCGTCCTTGTAGACGGTGTGGTCGAATCCGTCCAACATCTCTTCTGCCATCAGTTGTTCACCTCCTTCCGTCTTCCGAATGGTCGTGGTCACGCTCGCGATCTGCCGCTCGACCCGCGCCCGCTCGTTCTCGAGCCAGCGCAGGTGGGTGACGAGCGCGCGGGCGTCGTCGGCCTGACCGGCGATCACCTCGGCGATCGCGGGCAGGCCGAGCCCGAGCTCGCGCAGCATGAGGATGCGCTGCAGGCGCGTGAGCGCCGCCTCGTCGTAGTACCGGTACCCGTTGGTGCCGATGCTCGTCGGGGGCAGCAGTCCGACGTCGTCGTAGTGCCGCAGGGTGCGGCTCGTGACGCCCGCGAGTCGGGCGATCTCCTGGATCGACCACTGCATCGCGCTCTCCTTCGACTCTCACAACACCCGGCGGTCGGGTGCGAGCCCCACGCTAGAGGTTGACGCTGCGTCAAGGTCAAGACATTCGCGACGCGAGCTCCCGGTGACGTGCGCGACTCGGCTGCTCGCGTGGCCGAAAGTGACAAACCACGTGGAATGTTTCGCGTGGTTTGTCACTTTCGGCGTGATTAGGCGCGGCGTGGCGCCCTGGGTCGGACCAGTCCGGGGCTCCCTCTTGCGCAGGTCGCGCTCGCGATATATCGTGAGTTCCGAACACGCGATATATCGCGTTATGGATGCCCCGCCGGGGCTCGAACGAGGAGCACGTCTATGGCCCAGGAGACCTGGATCGTCACCGACCCGACCGTCATCGATCTGGAGATCGTGCGGCGGCTGAAGGTGGGCTTGATCGGCGGGCAGATCGACATCGTCGGCGACGACGAGCCGGGCGCCCGCGTGGAGGTGCACTCGGTGTCGGGTCGCGACCTCAAGGTGGCGCTCGAGGGCGACACACTCGTGATCGACCACCCGCAGCTGAAGTGGGAGACCTTCTTCGAGAACTTCCGCCTGTTCGGGGTGAAGGCGCGGGCAGAGGTGAGCATCCTGGTGCCGCGTACGGCGACGCTCTCGTTCAACGCCGTGTCGGCGGAGGGCCTCATCAGCGGGCTGCACTCCGAGGTGACCGTCAACACGGTGAACGGCGACGTGGTGCTCGACGGGGTCGTCGGCGACGTGTCGGTGCACGCGGTGAACGGCGAGGTGTCGGTGCGCGGGCTGCACGGCGATCTGACGGTGCAGACGGTGAGCGGCGACGTGACGGCGTCTGGTGAGATTCGCCGGTTCATGTGCGACGGCGTCTCGGCGCACGTGGTGGCCGACCTGCACGGCGGGCCCGATCGGGTGCGCAACAGCACGGTGTCGGGCGACCTGACGGTGCGGCTCGACGCGGGCCGCCCGGCCCAGTACTCGATCAGCACCCTGAGCGGTCGGCTGCAGCTGGACGACGCGCAGATCAGCGGGGTGAAGGGCCAGTACACGGGTCGCTACGGCGAGTTGGCGGGGTCGTTCACGGAGGTGCGCGCCCACTCGGTGTCGGGTGACGTGTCGGTCGTGCACACGGTGCGCGCAGCATCCGGTGATGCCGCTGCGGATGGCGAGCCTGCCGCTTCGGAGGCCGCCTCATGAGCCCCGCGGTCTTCGGCCACGGTCACTTGCGCCTGTACCTGCTGTTCGTGCTCGACGAGCGGCCGATGCACGGCTACGAGATCATCCAGGCGCTGAGCGACCGCTTCGGGGGCACGTACGTGCCGTCGGCGGGCACGATCTATCCGCGCCTGGCGAAGCTCGAGACGGAGGGGCTCGTCACGAAGGAGTCGGACGGCCGCAAGACGGTCTACGCGCTCACCGATGCGGGGCGGGCCGAGCTCAACGACCGGCGCGACGAGCTGGAGGGCATCGAGAACGGCATCGGCGATTCGGTGCGGCGCCTGGCCGACGAGGTGCGCGCGTCGGTGTCGGAGGCGATGACGACGCTGCGGGCCGAGCTTGCTGCGGGTCGCGAGGCGGGTGCCGCATCGTCGGCGACGGCGTCGAGCGCCGCGCGTGACGCCGCACGGGAGGCTCACGAGGCGGTGCGGGATGCGACGACGTCGCTGCATTCGACGCTGCACGAGTCGCGGTCGGATGCTCGGGCTCAGGTGCAGCGCGCCGAGGTGCTGCTCGCCGAGTTTCGTCAGGACGTGCGCACGGAGCTGCGCTCGGCGGCGGCGCGCGGAGACGAGCTCGAGGGCGCAGTCGACGAGCTCGAGTCGCGGTTGTCGCGCCTGCGCGCCGACGTGCTGAGGCTCGTGCGTTAGGCGCGGTTACTCAGCCCAGCGCAGCGGCACGTAGAGGTCTTGCACGCGGTCGGCCGACGCCGTGTGGTCGTTGCGCGTGTACAGCCCGCACTCGACCTCGCGGCAGTCGACGTTCTCGTCAGCGGCGGGCGGCAGCTCGATGTAGGCGGTGAAGGTGCCGGCCTCGCCGTCGTCGAAGGAGCGCGCGCCGAAGAGCCGCCAGGCGAAGGCTTCGTTGATCCAGTTGGAGGCGGCGTACTGCACGACGCCTTCCTCGAACTCTTCGACCTCCTGCGAGCCGACGCCTCCGAGGCACGGGCCGGGCTTGCCGTCGAGCTGCTCGGGTATCGCGCACACGGCCACGTAGAGGCCACGCGACCCGTCGAACCCGTCGCCCGTGACCACGAGGCGGTCGCCCGCGCTGACGGAGTCGAGCTGGGGCGCATCCCCGTCGGGTGTGGCGACGGTGAGGGTGCGCGTGCGCTCGTCGTCCCCGGTGGCGGTGACGCTCGTCGGATACCCGTCGACGCGCGCCTGCCCGGAGGAGCCCTGCGGCGTCGCGAGCAGGATGGGCACGACGACGAGGGCGACGAGCACGAGCACGATCGCGAGCAAGCCGCCGACGATCCACGGCCAGAGCCGCCGACGCCGCGGCCGATCGGCTGAGGGCGCGGCGTCAGTCACCCGGCCAGTGTAATGAGCGCACCTCGGCGTCGGCAGGGCCGTTGGTCCCGCGCATCGGGCCCGGCGGGGCTAGGCTCGCGCAGGTGACGGCACCGGTACGCAGCAGGGCGGGCGCGTCCCCACGCGACCTGCTCGCCGTGTTCGTCGGCGGCCTCATCGGCACGACCCTGCGCGTGCTCCTCGACGTGGCGATCGTGCACGACCTGGAGGAGTTCGCCCTCAGCACCCTGCTCGTCAACGTCGTCGGAGCCTTCGTGCTCGGCCTGCTCGTCGCGGCCCTCTGGCCTCGCGTGCCGGGCTGGGTGCGCGTGGGGCTGGGGCCGGGCATCCTGGGGTCGTTCACGACGTTCTCGGCGCTCGCCGTCTCGATCGTCGCCCTCGCACAAAACGGCGATGTCGTGGGCGCGATCCTGTCGATCGTGCTCAGCATCGGGTTCGGGATGCTCGCCGCCTGGCTCGGCCTCGTCCTCGGTTCCCGGTTCCCGGCTCGCGTCCGGTGGTTCGCCCTCCATGGTGGAGGTTGAGGAGTGACCCCCCTCGTGCTGCTTGCCGTCGCCGTGGGCGGAGCCCTCGGCGCCGTCCTCCGTCAGCTCACCTCGGTGAGCCTCGCGGGCCGCGGTCGCATCCCGTGGGGAGTGCTCGTGGTCAACGTCGTCGGGTCATTCGTGGCCGGGCTCGCGCTCGCCGCCCCGCTCGACCCCACCGTGCAGCTGATCATCGTGAGCGGCGTGTGCGGGGGCCTCACGACCTTCAGCACGTTCGCCGTCGAGACGATCCAGCTCGTGTCGGAGGGCAAGCACCGCGCTGCAACCGCGAGCGTCGCCCTCAACCTCGCCCTCGCCGTTCCTGCCACGCTCCTCGGGCTCACCGCCGCGTTGCTACTCGTCTGAGCTCTCACTCGCCTCGCGCTCGGCAGCGTCAGCAGCGCGCCGCTCCGCCAGCTTCTGCCGCGTCGGCGGTATCACCACGGTGAAGAAGATCACCCCGATGACGAGCAGGATCACCCCGAGCACGATGGGCGTCACGATGAGCACGATCGTGATCAGGTCCATGCCTACCGTCCCATCTTGCTGAGCGTCGCGACGACCTGCCGCGCGATGTTGCGCCCGGCCCGGTTCGCGCCGATGGTCGAGGCAGCGGGCCCGTAGCCGGCGAAGAAGACGCGCGGATCGCGCTCCGAGTGGTGGCTCGCGACGGTCACGCCGCCCTCCTTCTCGCGCAGCTTGAGGGGGGCGAGGTGCCGCAGCTCGGGGCGGAAGCCCGTCGCCCACACGATCGCCTGCGCCGGCTGGAAGACGTCGAACTCGTCCCAGCGAACACCGTCCGGCTCGATGCGGTCGAACATCGGCCGATACTCGAGCACGCCCCGATCGACCGCCGCCTGGATGCGCCGCGTGCGGGGCACGCCCGTGCCGCTCACGATGCTCGGCAGCGCCCGACCGGCGCGCGCCGCGTCGTCCTGCGCAGCGACGGCCTTCTCGGCGGCCTCGAGGTTGAGCACGGCCTCGTCGAGGAACTGGGGCGGCCGCCGCGTCGCCCACGTGATGCTGCGCGCGTGTGGCTCGAGCTCGAGAATGAAGCCGATAGCGCTCGTACCGGCCCCGACGACGACGACATCCTGATCCGTGAAATCGGTCGCATCCGTGTACTCGGCCGTGTGCACGTGACGGCCCTCGAATTCGCGGATGCCCGGATAATGCGGCACGAACGGCGAGCCCCACGTTCCGGTCGCATTGACGATCGTCGACCCGGCGAGCTCCAACGGCCCGTTCTCCGTGTCGAAGCGCACGAGCAGCGGCCCGCCGAGATCCTCCACGCGCGTGACCGACGCGGGCCGCACGACCTGCAGGCCGTAGTGCTCCTCGTACTGCGCGTAGTAGTCGGCGACGACGTCGCGCGCGGGCGCGTGGTGGTCGGCCGTCTCGAAGCTCAGGCCGAGCTCGTCCATGCCCGGCAGGTCGTTGACGCGGTGCGCCGAACCGAGCCGCAGCGCCTCCCAACGGTGCTGCCACGCGCCGCCCGTGCGCGGCCCGCGATCGAGCACCACGAACTCCTCGCCCGGCTCGAGGCCGAGGCGGCGCAGATAGAAGGCGACCGAGAGACCTGCTTGGCCCGCACCGATGACCACGCAGGAGGTGGTCAGATCGGGCGCGCTCACCCGGAATAGGCTACCGGGCGCACTCGACCGCGAGCACCGCAGGGAGGCTGGTCGAGCAGGGCTCGCGTGATAAACTTCGCCACAGTTTTTCTACCATCCCGACTCGGCGCTCTCGGTCCTTCACCGGGCCATCCGTCGACACACTTGTGAGGGGGTCACGCATGGGGCGCGGCCGACAGAAGGCAAAGCACACCAAGGTGGCACGCGAGCTGAAGTACTCCAGCCCGAACACCAACCTCAGCGCGCTCGAGCGTGAGCTCGGCGTGCCCTCGAGCGAACCCGACTACGAAGACAAGTGGGCGCACCTCGTTGAGGACGACGACGAGACGGAAGACGACGCGCAGACTGCGTGACGCTGGCGGGTGCACCCATCCCTCCATCCCAACGATCCATCAGCGGCAACACTCCCCAGCGGAGCCACTGACTGATCCCTGCACCGTGATCTCGGCCATTGTTCTACAATGAAGAACATGGCAGAAGTCGGAATTCGAGCGCTCAAGCAGAACGCGTCCGCGGTGGTGGCCGACGCGGCTGCCGGCGAGACGGTCACGATCACTGATCGTGGTCGCCCGGTGGCGCAGCTGACCTCGATCGCGGCATCGCCACTGCAGCGCATGCTGGCCAACGGCACGGCGCGCCGTGCGCGTCGTGACCTCGCCTCGCTTCCCGCGCCAACCGAGGCCCCGCCTCTGACTCCCGTCCTGGCCGAGATCCGCGACGACGAGCGCTACTGATCCGTGGCGCTGTACTTCGACACATCCGCACTCGTGAAGCTCGTCGTCGCAGAACCTGAGACGACCGCCTTGCGAGACGCCGCGCGCGTATCGACGGTCGAACCCGTCAGCAGCGACCTCACGCGAACCGAGCTCCTTCGCACGGTTCGTCGCGGTGCTCCAGACCGCCTGGTGTCGGCACGTGAAGTGCTCGAGGCGCTCACACTCGTACCGGTGACGACCGAAGTGTGTGAAGCGGCCGGGAGGCTCGAACCTCGAACACTGCGTGCTCTCGATGCTCTGCACCTGGCTTCAGCGCTGGGCCTCGGGGACGATCTGGAGGCCGTCGTCACGTACGACCACCGCCTCGCCGACGCGTGCCGCGCGAACGGTGTCGCGGTGCTCGCGCCGCACTGATCGAGCGGATGCTCCGCTCAGGCCCGGTAGGAACCGACGAGCCGCGCGGCTCCCCCCGTGACGCCCTTGGCGCCCTGCTCGAACCCGTCGAATTCGCGCGCCGCAGTCGACACGCTGCCCGCCACCCATGCGGGCACTGAGCGCGACTCGAGAGCCGCGACGACGTCGGCCGCACGGTCCTGCGCGACGACGGCGAGCATCCCGATACCGAGGTTCCACGTTCCCTCGGTCGACTCGAGGCTGTCGCCGGCGAGGTCGGCGAGCACGCGGAAGACGCTCGGCGGGCTCCAGCTCGTGCGGTCGAGCTCGACCCAGCTGCCGAAGGGCAGCACGCGCGCCAGGTTCGCGGCGAGGCCGCCGCCGGTCACGTGGCTGAGCGCGTGAACGGCTCCCGGATGCTCGGCGAGCAGCTCGAGCAACGGCGCCGTGTAGAGCGCGGTGGGAGTCAGGAGCGTCTCGCCCACGACGCCCCCGAACTCGGCCAGCTCATCGTGGTACCCGATGCCGCGCTCGGCCAAGATGTGCCGCACGAGCGAGAAGCCGTTGCTGTGCAGCCCGCTCGACGCCATCCCGACGACCACGTCGCCGTCGCGCACGCGGTCGGGGCCGAGCAGCTCATCGGCCTCGACGACGCCGACCGCGGCGCCCGCGACGTCGTAGTCGTCCGGCCCCAAGAGCCCGGGGTGCTCAGCGGTCTCACCGCCGACGAGGGCGGTGCCCGTCGCGGAGCAGGCCTCGGCGATGCCGCGCACGATGTCGGCGATGCGCTCGGGGTGCAGCTTGCCGCACGCGATGTAGTCGGTCATGACGAGGGGCTTCGCGCCGACCACGACGATGTCGTCGACGACCATCGCCACGAGGTCCTGCCCGATCGTGTCGTGAATGTCGAGGGCCTGCGCGATCGCGACCTTCGTGCCGACGCCGTCGGTGCTCGAGGCGAGGAGCGGGCGGCGGTAGCCGAGCAGGGCGCTCGCGTCGAAGAGCCCGGCGAAACCGCCCACGCCGCCGACGATCTCGGGGCCGTGCGTGGCCGTGACGGAGGCCTTCATGAGCTCGACGGCGCGATCCCCCGCGGCCGTGTCGACGCCTGCCGCGGCGTAGGAGTTCGTCATTCGTTCATCCCATCCGCGGTCTGCCAGACTGGTCGCAAGCAGTCACCACTCTACGGTCTGGAGCAGGCACCGCATGTGCGGCATCGTGGGGATCGTCTCGTCGAGCCCCGTCAATCAGCAGGTCTACGACGCACTCGCCCTCCTGCAGCATCGGGGCCAGGATTCGACCGGCATCGCGACCGCCGAAGGGCGCGTGCTGCACTTCGTCAAGGCGAAGGGTCAGGTGCGCGAGGCCTACCGCACGCGCGACATGCGCTCGCTCCTCGGCACGATGGGGCTCGGCCACGTGCGGTACGCGACGCGCGGCTCCGCCTCCAAGGAGGAGGAGGCGCAGCCGTTCTACGTGAACGCGCCGTACGGCATCATCCTCGTCCACAACGGCAACCTCACGAACACGCGCGAGCTCACGCGCGAGCTGTTCGAGGTCGACCGCCGGCACCTCAACACCAATAGCGACACCGAGCTGCTCGTCAACGTGCTCGCCCACGAGCTGCAGCAGCAGGTGAGCGGGGAGGATCTCGACCCCGACCAGGTGTTCGCCGCGATCAGCCGCCTGCACGAGCGCGTCGAAGGCTCATACGCCGCCATCGCCCTCATCGCCGGCCACGGTCTACTCGCCTTCCGCGACCCGTTCGGCATTCGCCCCCTCGTGCTCGGGCGCCGCACGACGGGCCTCACCGGCGACGAATGGATCGTCGCGAGCGAGTCGCTCGTGCTCGAAGCCGGCGACTACGAGATCGTGCGCGACCTCGCCCCCGGCGAGGCCGTGTTCATCGCCTCCAACGGCGAGATGGTCTCCCGCCAGTGCGCCGCGAACCCGCGCCTCGCGCCGTGCTCGTTCGAGTACGTGTACCTCGCGCGGCCCGACTCGGTCATGAACGGCATCTCCGTCTACGAGGCGCGCCTGCGGCTCGGCAACCGGCTCGCGACCTCGATCGAGCGCTACGCCCCCACGGGCAATATCGACGTCGTCATGCCGATCCCCGACTCCTCGAGGCCCGCCGCGATGCAGGTCGCCCAGAAGCTCGGCATCGAGTACCGCGAAGGCTTCTACAAGAACCGCTACGTGGGCCGCACGTTCATCATGCCGGGGCAGTCGGAGCGCAAGAAGAGCGTCAAGCAGAAGCTCAACGCCATGTCGAGCGAGTTCGCCGGCAAGAACATCCTCATCGTCGACGACTCGATCGTGCGCGGCACCACCTCGCGCGAGATCGTCGAGATGGCGCGCGCCGCCGGCGCCAATGAAGTCACCTTCACCTCGGCGGCCCCGCCCGTGCGCTACCCGCACGTCTACGGCATCAACATGCCCACCTCGCGCGAGCTCGTGGCCCACGGCCGCAAGATTCCCGAGATCGCCCAGGAGATGGGGGCAGACCACCTCATCTACCAGGAGGTGGAGGACATGCAGGCGGCGATTCTCGAGGGCAGCGGCATCACCGAGCTCGAGATGAGCTGCTTCACCGGCGACTACATCACCGGCACCGTGAGCCCCGAGTACCTCGCGTGGGTCGAGGCCAACCAGAACAGCTAGTTCTCGTCGCCGGGCGACTCAGGCTCAGCAGTCTCCGGCTCGGCAGTGTCAGGCTCAGCAGTCTCCGGCTCAGCGGGCACCTCTTCGCGCTCCATCTCGATCGTGCGAGCGCGACGGCGGGAGCGCCGATCGGCGAGCACCGCGAGCACGGCACCGACCAGCACGCCGGCCGAGACGCCGTAGAGCGAGAAGTAGGCGAGCGAGGCCGCGAAGCCCACCCCGGGGTCGGCCTCGAACAGGCTCGTGACGATGAGCGTCGCCAGGAACCCGAGGAAGCCGCCGACGACGAGGAAGGCGCTGATGCGCGGCGCGCGGCGCACCGTGACGCGGTCGCGATCAGATGCGGGCTCGGATGCGGGGGTCGGCTGGTCGCTCACGCCCCCATTCTCGCGCACGGCGACTGGGCTCCGGCTCAGGGCAGCTCGAGCGGGAACAGCGCCGACAGGTCGGAGCGACTGCCTGACGCGCGCACGCGACCGGCCTGCGAGGCCTGCGACCACGAGAGGCCGCCGGTCGCGATGTCGAGGAAGGTCTGCGCGTCGAGCTCCACGACGTTGGGCGGCGTGCCGCGCGTGTGCCGCACGCCCTCGACGACCTGCACGGCGCCGAACGGGGGAACCCGCACCTCCACCGAGCGGCCCGGCGCCGTCTCGGCGAGCAGCTGCAGCGTGTAGCGCACGGCGAGTGCGAGCGTCTCGCGCGGGGGCGGAGCATCCGTATCGCCCCCCGCGGCCGGAGAGCTCGCCTCGGTGACCGCCCGCACGGCAGCGCGTCCCTCGGCGTCGTCGATGCGGGGCCTGGCCATGCCCCGAGAGTACGCCGAGCAGCGGCGCGCAGCGTCAGTAGGCTGGGCGGGTGAGAATCCTCGTCCTCGGCTCGGGCGCGCGCGAGCACGCCATCATCACCGCACTGCTCAGCGAAGACAGCGCGACACCGCACGACATCACGGCCGCGCCCGGCAACGCCGGCATCGCCGCCGTCGTGCCGACCGTCGCGCTCGACGCCACCAAGGGCGCCGTCGTCGCCGACTACTGCGTCGACAACGACATCGAGCTGCTCATCATCGGGCCCGAGGCCCCGCTCGTCGCGGGAGTCGCCGACGCCGTGCGCCAGCGCGGCATCGCCGTATTCGGGCCCGGCGCCGCCGCCGCGCAGCTCGAAGGCTCGAAGGCGTTCGCCAAGCGCATCATGGACACCGCGGGCGTACCCACCGGTCGTGCCGTGCGCGCCGGCACCCTCGCCGAGGTGGAGGCCGCGCTCGACGAGCTCGGCGCCCCGCACGTCGTCAAGGCCGACGGGCTCGCCGCCGGCAAAGGCGTCATCGTCACCGACGACCGCGCCGCCGCTCTCGCCCACGCCGAGAACTACCTGCAGCAGGGCGGGGTGCTCGTCGAAGAGTTCCTCGCCGGCCAGGAGGTCTCCCTCTTCTTCGTGAGCGACGGCCACACGGTGCTGCCGCTGAGCCCCGCGCAGGACTACAAGCGCGCGCTCGACGGCGACGCCGGCCCCAACACGGGCGGCATGGGCGCCTACTCTCCCCTGCCGTGGGCTCCCGAGGGCTTCGTCGACGAGGTGATCCGCACGGTCGCCGAGCCCACCGTCCGCCAGCTCGACGCCGAGGGCACCCCCTTCATCGGCCTGCTCTACTGCGGCCTCATCGTCACCGAGCAGGGCATCCGCGTCATCGAATTCAATGCGCGCTTCGGGGACCCCGAGACGCAGGTCGTGCTGCCGCGCCTCGCCACCCCCCTGAGCGAGCTTCTGTACGCCGCCGCCACCGGACAATTGAGCGGGATGCCCCGGCCCGAGTTCCGCGACGACGCCTGCGTGACCGTCGTGCTCGCGAGCGAGGGCTACCCCGAGTCCCCCCAGACCGGCCGCCCCCTCACCGGGATCGACGCGGCCGAGGCCGTCGAGGGCGTGCACCTGTGCCACGCCGCCACCGCCCGCACCGACGACGGCTACGTCGCCACCGGCGGTCGCGTGCTGAGCGTCGTCGCCACCGGCGCCGACTTCGCGCAGGCCCGCGCGCGCGCCTACGAGGCGATCGGGCTGCTGGAGCTCGAAGGCGGCCAGTACCGCACCGACATCGCGGCGCGCGTGGCCTGATGCCCGTGGATGCCCTCCCTCAGCTCGGCTGGCAGCACGCCTACTCGGGCAAGGTGCGCGACCTCTACGAGCACGCCGAACACCCGGCGCTCATGCTCGTCATCGCGAGTGATCGGGTCAGTGCGTTCGACCACGTGCTCGAGCCGGGCATCCCGGGCAAGGGCGCGCTGCTGACCGAGCTGAGCCGCTGGTGGTTCGACCAGCTCGACATGCCCAACCACCTCGCGGTGGGCGACCACCTGCCCGAGGTTCCCGCCGAGGTCGCCGACCGCGCGATGCTCGTGCGGCGGCTCGACATGCACCCCGTCGAGTGCGTCGTGCGCGGCTACCTCAGTGGATCCGGCTGGGTCGAGTACCAGGCCACGCAGAGCGTGTGCGGCATCCCCCTGCCGGCAGGTCTGCGCGACGGCGACCAGCTGCCCGAGCCGATCTACACGCCCGCGTGGAAAGCGCCGATGGGTGAGCACGACGAGAACATCACCTTCGAGCGCTCGGTCGAGCTCGTGGGTGCGCCGGTCGCCGCAGCGCTGCGGGATGCGTCGCTCGCGATCTTCGCGCGCGCGAGCGCTCTCGCCGCCGAGCGCGGGGTGATCCTCGCCGACACCAAGTTCGAGTTCGGCACCGACCCTGGCACGGGCGAGCTGACCCTCGCCGACGAGGTGCTGACCTCGGACAGCTCGCGGTACTGGGATGCCGAGCTGTATGCGGCGGGCGGGCCCTCGCGGCTCGACAGTTTCGACAAGCAGATCGTGCGCAACTGGCTCGCGTCCCACTGGGATCGCACCGGCACCCCGCCCGCGCTGCCCCCCGAGATCGTGTCGCGCACGGCGGCCCGCTACCGCGAGCTCCTCGCCCGCCTCACCCCGTAGTCCCGCGCCCCCTGTGCCAGATCTGGCGCGAAAGGGCGCGCGCGGGGAGAGCTGCTGCCCGTTCGTGCCAGATCTGGCACAGGGGGCGCGGCACCGCGGCGCGGCGCCCGAGGAATGGGGCGGGATGCTCGCGCGTTGACGCACGCATGACCGACTCCGCACGGCTCGCCGCCGACACCGCCATGGGCGCCGTCACCCTCGACGTCGCCGACCTCGATTCCATGACGGCGTACTACCGGGATGCGGTGGGGTTGAGCGTGCTGACCTCCGACGGGCCGGTCGTCGTGCTCGGGCGCGTGGGCGACGCGAGCGCAGCATCCGTGCCCGTCGTCGTTCTTCGGCACAGCCCGACCCTGAAGCATGCGGGGCCGCGCGAGGCCGGGCTCTTCCACACGGCGATCCTGTTCGAGACGCAAGCCGCGCTCGCCGCGGCGGTGTACACGGTCGCGACGGCGCATCCGCAGCGGTTCACCGGATCGAGCGACCACCTCGTGAGCCAGGCCTTCTACTTCGACGACCCCGAAGGCAACGGCGTCGAGCTCTACTGGGATCGCGACCGCACTCAGTGGTCGTGGGTGCACGGGCAGGTCGAGATGAGCACGCTGTTCCTCGACCCGAACGCGTTTCTGCGCGAGCACCTCACCGAGGAGGCGCTCGCCGCGCACGGCACCGCGCCGAGCGTCGTCGGCCACGTGCACTTGAGCGTCGGCGACACGGCGACCGCACGCGACTTCTACGTCGACCGGCTCGGCTTCGACCTGACGACCTCGTTCGGCGGGCAGGCGATCTTCGTGAGCGCGGGCGGCTACCACCACCACATGGCGATGAACGTGTGGCGCAGCGCCGGTGCCGGCCGCCGGATGCCCGCGCTCGGGCTCGGCCAGGTCGACATCTCCCTGCCGAACGCGGATGAGCTCGGCGCCACCGCCGAGCGTCTGCAGCACCACGGAGTGGCCGTGCGCGACGACGGCCGCACCCTCGAGCTCGACGACCCATGGGGCACGCGCATCCGCCTCGCCTCTGCGTAACCCGCACCCCCTGTGCCAGATCTGGCGCGAAAGGGCGTTCACCCTCGGGCTCGAGCGCCCATATGCGCCAGATCTGGCACAGAGGCGGGTGGGTGGGTGCGCCTAGACTCGCCACTCGTGAATGACTTCCGGCATCCGCGGCGGCTGCGGCTGAGCCGCGCGATCGCCGCCGCGCAAGCGCCCGTGCTGCTCGGGCAGGGCCGCAGGTTGCGCCGCGAGACGCCGCGGCTGCCCGACGCTCCCCTGCCCTGGGAGGGCAGGGTCGACGGCCCCGGCGGGGAGGGTGGCGGTAGCGAGCGAGTGCTGCGCCTGCTGGTCATCGGCGACTCGACCGCGGCCGGCGTGGGCGTCGACCACGCCGAGCTGGGGCTCGGCGGTCGCCTGGCGGAAGCGCTCTCCGCCCGCACCGGGCGACCCGTGCAGTGGTGGGCCGCGGGCCGCAACGGGGCGACCGCGCGCGACCTCGTGCGGCAGTACCTCGCCGCGGCCCTCGAGCGGCCCTACGACCTCGTCTTCCTCACGGTCGGGGCCAACGACGCCCTCGCCCTGCGCTCGGCCCGCGCCTTCCGCCGCGACATTCGACGCATTCTCGAGAGAACGTTCGCCGAGCATCCCCAGTCGGCACTGCTCATGTCGTCCCTGCCGGCCTTCTTCCGGTTCCGACTGCTCCCCGAGCCGCTGCGGCGCAGCCTGTACCGGCACTCGCAAGCCCTCGAGCGCGAGGCACGCGCGCTCGTCGACGCCCACCCCCGCGCCCACATGTCGCCGCCACCCCCGCCGTACACGGACGGCTTCTTCGCGAGCGACGACTTTCACCCGAGCGCGATCGGCTACCAGGACTGGGCCACCTTCGCGGTCGACGACGCCGACAGCATCGGGTTTCTGCGACTGCTCGACGACCACTGACCCGGCTCGTCGCCGTGACGCGCCCGTAGACTCGCGACCGTGCCCCCGACCTCCCGCCCGCAGACGTCCGGCCCGCAGTCTTCCCGACCGCTGCGCGGCCGCCGTCTGAGCCGGGCCATCGCTCTCGCGCTCGCCCCCGTGCTCGTGCCGCAGACGGTGAAGGTGCGCCGCACGGTGCCGAAGCTGCCAGAGGCGCCGCGCCCGTGGGAGGGCGGTGGCGGCACCGATCCGCTGCAGCTGCTCGTGCTGGGCGACTCGATGGCGGTCGGCGTGGGCGTCGACGATGCTTCCGAGGGTCTCGCCGGGCACCTCGCGGCGGGGCTCACGGAGCGGACCGAGCATCCAGTGCGATGGCGCGCCCGGGGGCGCAATGGGGCGACCGCGCGCGACGTCATCGACGACCACCTGGCCGAGGCTCTGAGCGAGCCTGCCGACCTCATCGTGCTGAGCATCGGCGCGAACGACGCCATGCAGGTGCGAAGCGACCGGGCGTTTCGGCGCGACGTGAAGCGCATCCTGCACGACATCTTCGCCGCGCACCCTGGTGCGATCGTGCTCATCGGGGCGCTGCCCGCCTTCCATCGCTTCGAGATTCTGCCGGAGCCGCTGCGCAGCACGCTCTCGCTGCACGCCCGCGCGCTCGACGTGGCCGCTCGTCGCGCTCTCGAGAGATTCCCGCGAGCGCATATGTCACCCGAGCTGCCGCCGTACAGCGAGGGGTTCTTCGCCACCGACGACTTCCACCCGAGCGCGCAGGGGTACCGGGAGTGGGCCGAGTTCGCCCTCGACGACGCGTGGTCGCACGGCATCGCCCGCGTCCTGCCCTCATGACCCGCGCGCGCGGCGGCACCGCCGACGACCGCGCGCGGCCCGAACGTCTCGCCGGTATCCCGGCTCTCGCGGCCGTCGTTGCGCGGCTACGCGACCATCACCCGCCCGCCTCAGGTCGCCTGCTCGTCGGCCTGGCCGGCACTCCCGGCGCGGGCAAGTCGACGGTTGCCGCCACGATCGCCGCCGCGCTGCCGGGCACCGCGGTGCTGCCGATGGACGGCTTCCACCTTCCGCAGTCCCGCTTGCGAGACCTCGGCCGCCGCGACCGCATGGGCGCACCCGACACGTTCGACGTGGCCGGCTTCACGACCCTGCTGGCGACCCTGCGCGAGGTCGACAACTCAGGACGAACCGTGCTCGCCCCCGGATTCGACCGCGAGATCGAGGAGCCGGTGGCTGACGCCGTGGCCCTGCGTCCTGAGTTGTCGACCGTCATCGTGGAGGGCAACTACCTGCTGCTCGATGACGGCGGCTGGGAGGCGATCGCACCGCTGCTACATGCCACCGTCGGCATCGTCGTCGACGACGCCATTCGCCGCGAGCGGCTCATCGCGCGCCACATCGCCTTCGGCAAGGCTCCGGATGCTGCACGCGCCTGGGCTCTCGGCCCCGATGAGCGCAACGCGGCCGCGATCGCGGCGACGCTCGAGCGAGCGGACTACCTGCTCAGCCCCTGACGGACCACAGCGCCGCCCGCCCTACGAGTCGGCTGTGCCGATGCCGTCGCCGGCGGCGAGCGCCGACGCCGCGTCGTCCTCGTCGGCGTGCTCCGTGCCGTCGGCGAGCGCTCGTCGCGACTCGGCGCGCTCGATGCTCTGGTTGCGGGAGGTGACGCGGCTGCGGGGCAGGATCTCGGGTCGCTGGTCGTGCACCCACTGCACGAGCTTCTCGCGCACGAGGCAGCGCAGATCCCACAGGGTGCCGGCGTCGGCTGCGCTCACGAGGGCACGAATCTGCACGAAGCCGCCGGTCGCGTCGGTGACGATGACGCCTGAGGAACGGCCGTCCCACATGTCGGTCTCCGCGAGGATGCGGTCGAGCTCCTGGCGCACCGCGGCGGGGCTCACCGTCCAGTCGACGTCGAGGTAGACGGTGCCGAGCAGCTCTGAGCTCTCGCGCGTCCAGTTCTGGAAGGGCGTCGTCGTGAAGTACGTGGAGGGCAGCACGAGTCGGCGCTGGTCCCACGTGTTGACGACGACGTAGGTGAGGGTGATCTCCTCGACACGGCCGTACTCCCCGTCGGCGATGACGACGTCGTCGATGCGCAGCGCGTCGCTGAAGGCGAGCTGCATGCCGGCGAAGAGGTTGGCGAGGCTCGACTGCGCGGCGAGGCCGGCGACGACGCTCACGAGCCCGGCGGAGGCGAGCAGGCTCGCACCGGCGGCCTGCGCACCCGGGAAGGTGAGGAGGATGGCGGCGACGGCGAGGATGACGATGAGGGCGGCGGCGAGGCGCCGCAGGATGGTGATCTGCGTCTGCATGCGACGGGCTACCCGGTTGTCGGGGCCGGTGACTCCGGTGGCTTCGTAGCGCAGGAGGATGCGGTCGAAGAAGAGTCGCACGACGGCGGAGATGAACCAGGCGCCGGCGGCGATCGTCAGGATGACGAAGACCCGCGTGTAGACATCGAGCCAGTAGTCGGCGGGCAGCGCGATGGCGAGCGCGATCCACACGGCGAGGGTGAGGAGCAGGATGCGGAACCGCCGCCGCGACGGCCCGAACGTCGCGTAGACCCCGGCCCACCGTCGGGCGATGAGCCGCACGATGAGGGAGATGAGGCCGACGACGAGGATGACGGCGACGAGCGCGACGAGCAGCGCGATTCCCACGTCGGCGAGCACCGGCCAGTCGATGTCGAGGTTCCAGTCGGGCATGGCGACTCCTTCTTCTCTAGCGCGAGCGGCTCGGGGCGGGCGGGGTGGTCGTGCCTTCCAGGGTAACCACGCCGGTAGACTCGCTCTCAACCCCACCCGCCTCATGCAGGGAGCCTTCTGTGCCCACGATCGTCGTCGAGGTCATGCCCAAGCCCGAGCTTCTCGACCCGGCTGGCAAGGCCGTCGCGGGTGCCCTGCACCGTCTCGGCCACGACCACGTGACGGATGTGCGCATCGGCAAGCGCTTCGAGCTCACGGTCGACACGGTCGACGACGAGCTGCTGAAGGGCATCGAGAAGGTCGCCGCCGACATGCTGTCGAACTCGGTCATCGAGACCGTGCTGTCGGTGGAGATCCTCGACGAGAGCCCTGCAGGAGAGACGCACTGATGCGCGTCGGGGTCATCACCTTCCCCGGCTCCCTCGACGACCGCGATGCGATGCGCGCGATCCGCCTGGCGGGCGCCGAGCCTGTCGCGCTGTGGCACGGCACGCACGACCTCATGGGTGTGGACGCGATCGTGCTGCCGGGCGGCTTCAGCTACGGCGACTACTTGCGGTGCGGCGCGATCGCGGCGAACTCTCCGATCATGGCGGAGGTGATCGATGCGGCGAACAGCGGGATGCCCGTGCTCGGCATCTGCAACGGCTTCCAGATCCTCGTGGAGACCCACCTGCTGCCGGGCGGGCTCGTGCGCAACGATCATGGCGACTTCATCCGCCGCGACCAGCGGCTGCGCGTCGAGAGCACCGACTCGGCGTGGACGAGCGGTTTCGAGCAGGGCGAGGAGATCACGATCCCGCTCAAGAACGGCGAGGGCGGCTTCATCGCCGACGAGGAGACGCTCGACCGCCTCGAGGGCGAGGGCCTCGTCGCCTTCCGCTACCTCGACGTGAACCCGAACGGCTCGCTGCGCGACATCGCGGGCCTGCGCAACGAGCGCGGCAACGTCGTCGGCCTCATGCCGCACCCCGAGCACGCGGTCGAGCCGGGCTTCGGCCCCGACACTCCCGCCGCGATGCGCTCGGGCATCGACGGGCTGACCTTCTTCACGAGCGTCCTGCACCAGAGCGTGCTGAGCTAGCTGCAGCGCGCCGCGCTCACCAGCCGAGTCGACGGGCGATCGCGTCAGCCGCCGCCGTCGGAAAATCCTCCCATCCCGGCTCGAGCACGCGGCGAGTCAGATCGAAGAGGCTCTTCGCCGCTCGTTCGGCCGGCTGCGCGATCGCTGCTTCGATGTCTGCGGCAACCTCGGGAAAGTCTGCCTCGAAGCGCCGCGTGGAATCGATGCCCGCCGCTTTGGCGAGTCCTCTGTCGACGGCGCGCGCCCGCAGTGCCTGCACCAGGTGCTTTACCGCCCACTGCCGGATGAACTGCCCGCCGTTGATCGTCTCGCCGCGTCGAAGCCGACCGGTGCCGATGAGCAGCTTCACGAGCACGAGCTGTGCGTCGTCGAGCACGTCGGTGACGGGCACGCGTGCCGCCCGCGACTGCGATTCCGCGATCACTCGCGCCACGGAACCGTCTGCATCGTCGACCGTGACGGTCGCCTCTTCGGCGAGCGCACCGGCCAGTTCGGTCGGCTCGGCGACGGCGAACTCGAGCACGTGTCCGTCTGCGTACACCGCGACGAATCCCAGGTCGCCTTCTCGTGCCGTCAGCACGAGGCGCTCCTGATCCGGTAGCCACGCGAGGTCCTGGCGCGCGATGGCCGCCGCTCCGGAGCCGGCGATCGCGAAGAAGTCGTGATCCGACCACTCGTCCCGCCGCGACGCGGCATCGTTCGAGCTGGAACCGAGCAGGGCGAGGCCGACGAGGGCCGGATGCCCGCGCACCGCCGTCGTGAGCGCAGCGGTCATGCGCTCGAAGTCATCGGCGTGGGACGGCAGAGAAGAAGTCATTGGTCACCTCGGGAAAAGGGTGCAATCGCACCAGCGGAAGAGTTGCTCGCTGCGACGCGGTTGCACGAGAGCCATGACAGAGCCGTTGAGTTGTGGTTCGAGATGCTTGCACACCCCGCGCACCAGCACAAGGTGGTGGAATGGAACCGTGACCTCCCCCTCTTCAACGATCCCCGGCCTCACCCCGAAGAAGCTGTACCGCATCGTCGCGATCGCCGAGGCGATCACGTGGACCCTCCTCATCACGGGCCTCATCCTCCGCGCCACGAGCGACCTCGCGATCGCGGTGACGATCGGCGGCAGCATCCACGGTTTCGTGTTCCTCGCCTACGGGGCGACCGCGATCCTCACCGCCATCAACCAGCGCTGGAGCGTGCGCCTCGGCCTGCTCGCCGTCGTCACGGCCGTCATCCCCTACGCGACGATCCCCTTCGACGTCTGGGCGCACCGCACGGGCAAGCTCGAGGGCGACTGGCGTCGCGAGGCGACCGACGACCCGCGCGACGCGCGCTGGTTCGACCGGCTGGTGCGCTGGATGCTCAACCACCCGTATCTCTTGGCGGCACTCATCCTGCTCGCGGTCGTCGTGCTCTTCACGGTCCTGCTGATCATCGGCCCGCCCGTGCCCAAGTCCTGAAGTCGAGAGCTCGGATCATCCATCAGGAAGGTGGCTGGTCTGGTCACGTCGATCATTGCCAGCTGACGTGGGGCGCCCCTTCTCGGCCTCGAGTCGACGCACGCCTTGGACCCCGGATCTCACGAACCGGGGTCCAAGGTCCTCAAGTCACGCCGTGCGGGTTCACCCTCTAGTGACGGAGTACTCCCTGAAGTCGGTCGTAGCCAACATCCCCCTTATGCCGGTCGAACCAGATGCGGGGCACCCACCGTCGACGATGCCCACCGTCGCCTGGTCCCACGAGGACGTACGTTGGGCAGTCGCGCTGATCGAGCATCCAGTCGCGCGCAAGGTCACGTGGTACCAGGTGTCGAGCGCAACGCCGCCGGGCACGCTGGAGTTCGCGAGTGGAGTCCACGTGCCGGTGTTCGCGCGACCAAGCGAGAGTTGTCCGGTACTACCGTCGATTCCCGCAAAGTAGCCAAGGTAGGCATCCGGTCCCGTCCCTGGGGAGTTCACGCGCGCCATGACCCCACCGTTCCCACTCGGAGCGCTCAGACTCGTGATCCTTACGTCCGAAGACACGGTGTATGCATTGCCCGACACCGGCGACACGTACTTCGGTCCATTGGACCCACTAGCCGTCTGCTGCTGGGTACCGCTCAGTGCGACAGTCGACCAGGTGCCGCCGTGTGACGTCCAACCGCTCGAGGCTCCCGATGCCCAGCTGTCGCTGTAGGTCGTCGCCGTGGAGGCCGCGGCGGGAGTCACCTGGAAGTTGCGGAACGAGGCCGAGGTTAGGTGGCTGCGCACCCCGGCCTGCCCAGCAGCTAGGCATCCGGGGTCGGTCGCTGTCGCGGTCGTCGTCGCGGTTGCGTTCTCGCGCTTCAACACGGCCGTGATCGTGCATCCAACCACGCTCGCCTGCAGGGTGTACCACGCACCGGTACTGACGCCGCCCGAGACGGCTGTCGAGGCCAACCCGGTCCACCCGTAGGTCTGCTTGCCGATGAACAGTGTGTTGTTCGACTCGACGCCGATGTAGTAGCCGTCATGGCTGTCCGCTCCGACATCGGGCTCTGTCGTACGCAGCAGCACACCCGCTTGCCCGGCGCTGTCGAGTCGTAGATCGGTCGTGACCGTGACATCGCTCCAGCCGGTCGAGCCCACTAAGGACTTGGGCCCCGCGGAGCCTCCCGCTTGGGAGTACACGCCGCCGCCGACCGACCAGTTTCCGCCGTATGTCGACCACCCGGAGTCGTTCCCGGAGTCGAAAGGAGCGTACAGCGGAAGCGTGCCGATCGGACCGATGCCGAACCGCACGTCGCAGCGCGTGTTCGATCCTGAGACGAAACGTGGCGTGACCATCATGACGGCCGAACCGGACGCCGTCGGCAGCAGGCTCGGACTGTAATTCGCGCAGTGCTTCCCCGGTCCGTTGTTGTAGTCGCCGGTCGGATCTATTGTCACGGGTGCCGAAACCGCATCCCACGACCCGGCACCGTTCGCCGTGTTGACAAAGACAACGCGGCCGGACTCGGGTTGCACGACTGTCGTGGGACCATCGGAGCCCGTCACCACCCGCTGGCCAGCCATGATGAGCGTGCCATCCGGACCGCCCGCCGGGGTCCAGGCGAGTCCCGGCGTATGCAGGAGCTGGCGACCGTCGCCCGTCTGCACGAGAGTCCCGAGGCTCGAGGGGGTGCCCCATGAGGCGCCGTCCGCCGAGATCTTGAGGTAGACGCGGCAAGTCTGGTCAGCGTTGCCCACTGAGTCGCGGCACAGTTCATAGGCAAGCGCGTAGTCGCCGTTGCCCAGCTTGCGCACGACAGGCATACCGGGACGCGAGCTACTGTCGCCAATTGCGACAGTGTCGACCTGGCCGCCCCAGGTCGCACCGCCGTCTGACGACGTGGCCATGACGAGCTTCTGGTAGTAGCCCGAGGACCGCAACCGCTCGTCGGAGAAGTGGCACGCGAGCTTCCCGTCTGCGTTGAGGATGATCTCGGGCTCCCAGAGACCCGTCGCGACGGCGCTCGGTGAGCCGGATTTGGTCGCGCAATTCCCGCGCTGGGTCCAGGTCACGCCGTAGTCGGTGCTCACGAAGGTTTGCACTTCCTGAAAGCCCCAGTTGGCGTTGTCCCACGCGTTGCCGGCGGCGATGATCGTGCCTGCCGCGAGACCGCCGGTCGCGACGGGGAGCTCGTACATCGAGCCGAAATAGATGCCCCAACCGGGTGTGGGTGAGTAGAGCGTGCTGACTTGGTTCCAGGTCTGACCGCCGTCTGTGCTGCGCTTGATGACGGAATGCGTACGCACGCCCGTGTCGTTGATGCTGTACATCGCGAGCAGGTCTCCGTGCCTACTCGGGTCGGCGCTCTCCTCGAGCCGAATGATGCGCGGATAGTCGTTGTTCATGGTCGAGGTCGTCGGGGCCGAAACAATACCGCCCGGTGACGCGGATGCCGGGGAGACGCCGATTGCGCCTTGAAGAACAAGAAGGATCGCTACGAGCAAGCCCGCTATGGTGAGCGGTCTGAGACGCGAGTGCGTGATGGAACTGATCATTGGTCCTCACTCCTTAACTACTTGATGGTGGTTGCCCTTCTGCCGAGAGCTCGAGTAGCTCGACATGCAGTCGGGCGTTCGACGTGCGAAATCCGACGTGGCCTGCCGGGTACGGCAGTACGTCGTGCACGTCGAAGAGTGTCCGGCCGTCGAGTTCGACCGAGATGGCTCCTCCGCGGGCGCGGAGGCGTACGGAGTGGGACCCCGCGGGATCGATCGAGATCGGGTGAGTGGCGAGCACGTGCTCGTCATACGCGTGCCGGGCGAACACGACGCGGTCACGATGGAGTTGAACAGAGTAGCCGAGCAGGAAGTCGATGCCGAGGTGCGTGTCGTTGCCCTCGCCGCCCTCGGCGAGCTGGGATGCGCGCAGAAGCAAGTCTGCGTGGGAGTTGCCGTCGTGGAAGGAGACCGAGAGCGTCGCCGCGAGGTCGAAGTCCTCCCAGAACCCTTCGTCAAGGAGACGCTTGCCCACGCCCTCGAGCACTTCGCCGGAGACGATGAGCGAGCCGTCTGCGGGCACAGGCGCGACGGTGATGAGCGTGAGCAGAGGCGCCCCCCGCACGCCGCGCAGGCGCAATCGAGCGCCCTCTTCGAGCTCGACTGTCGCCGCGGCAAGGCCGCCACACGGACGCACGGCCTGCTCCGGTCCGCCAGCCGCGAGCGCGAGCTCGTCGCCGTCCGAAAACTCGCCCGCGAGGTAGACACGGTGCGTGCCCCGACTTTGGACGTGTAGCTCGTAGTCGAGCGTGGCGCCAGGCGCGAAGCGGACGGTCTCGTAGTCGCTCTCGCCCGCGGGAACTATCTGGGCCCCCTCGCCAAAGGTGGCCCAGAAGCGGCCAGGAACGGGCTTGGGCGCCGCGCGATCGGCGCGGGTTGCGACGGTACGTGTCAGCGCCGCGTGACCGATGCGCAATGATCCGGACTCCGCGAAGACTCCGACGTGCCTCGCCTCGCCGCGCGGGAGCGAAGCGACGAACCGCCCGTCCACGAGCACGCGCAGACCGTCGTCCGCCTCGACCGACCAGCGGTGCAGCGCGCCGGACGCGCGATCGCTGGGCAGCGAGATGCGGCGTTCACCGATCACAATGCCGTGATCGTGCCCAGAGTCGCCCTTGAGGTTCAGCTCGGCAGTGAATACTTCACCGGTGCTCGCATCCCACCTCGCGCACGCGTTCTCGCCGGAGAGCACCCCCGCACCGTCGCGCGCGACGAGCTCGCCTACCGCGACCGTCCAGGCGGCCGCACCGCCGGCACTCCAATCGCAACTCACGTCGGGCGCGGCCGGGGCAGGCGCCGAGGTGGTCGGGCCCAGGACTTGAAGTGCTCTCCCGTTCCACACTTGTCGATCGATGTCGAGATCGCGCGACGCATCGGGCTTGATGTCGTGGTAGATGAGATAGGTCGACACCAGGTCGGGACCCGTCACACTGCTGCTGTGACCGAGGCCGACCGTCGGTCCGTCCGTGCTGATCAGAATCGGGTTGAGCGGATCAGGCACGTACCCCCGGAGCGGGTCGGCACTCCACGCGGCATCGATTCGGTAGCCGAGACTGAGATAGTGATTGCCCGTCAGCGTCATGTGGTACACGCCGTTTCGTTTCGCAACGAACGGACCCTCCGTCCACCCGTTCATGTGGATGCCCGTGAACACGGCCTCGCCGAACTCGGTCGGCGACGGCATCACGCACCCCCAGATGCCCTCGTCACCCGCCCAGTAGAAGTACCACGTGCCGTCGTCGTCGATGAGCACATTTCCATCGATCGCGTGCGCTACATTCCCGGAGATCGGAACGAATGGCCCCGTCGGCGAGTCGGATCTCAAGACGACATGACCATGACCGGACGGCGACGTGTACATGTAGAACCAGCCGTCGGCGTAGACGACTTCGGGTGCGAAGGGGACAAGGCCAGGAAACACGTCATTCGCGATCGTCGGCCCCTCGAGCTGCCAGTCGAGCAGATCGCTCGAGCTCCAGCACCGGACGTCGGGGTTGGTGCAGTACAGGTAGTAGCGACCATCGTGCCGCAGCACGAAGGGGTCGGCGAAGTCACCCGCGCGCTTGATGGGGTTGTGGTAGAGGTGCATCACTACCCCTTGATCCCGCTGAACGCGAAGGAGTCGACGAAGTACTTCTGCGCCGCGATGAAGAGGATCACGACCGGCAGCACAGCGATGATCGACGCCGCCATGATGAGCGGATAGTCGGTTTGCTCTGCGTGGTAGGCGTTGAGCGAGGCGATGACAAGCTGAACCGTCGACTTGTCGGGCGAGCTCGTGAAGATGAGGGGGCCAAGGTAGTCGTTCCAGGTGGTCATGAACACGATGATCACGTTCGCGGCGATGGCCGGCTTGCACAGCGGCAAGAAGATGCTCCAGTAGATGCGGAGGTATCCCGCGCCATCGAGCTTGGCCGCCTCGAGCAGCTCGGTCGCGATACCGAACATGTACTGGCGCAAGAAGAAGATCATCGTCGCGTTGGTGAGCAGGAGGCCGGAGACGATGAGCGGGAGCAGCGTGTCCGTCCACCCGATCTGAGCGAAGACGAGGAACTGCGGGAGGATCATGACCACGAGCGGGATCATGATCGTCGACAGCAGTACGACGAAGATCGTGCGCTTGTGCGGGAAGTCGAGCTTCGCGAAGGCGAACGCCGCCATGGTCGACGAGAAGACGCCCAGGACCACGACGACGACGGTCACGATGACGCTGTTCAGCAGGCCAGTCGCGAGGGGCGCGGCGTCCCAGACCTCCGCGTAGTTCGCCCAGTCCACCGGGTCGGGGATCCACTCGGGTGCGCCGAAGACGAGGTTCGACTGCTTGAGGGAGGTCGAGAGCATCCACAGGAATGGCAGCACCATGGTCACGGCGCCGGCGAACATGAGCACGAAGGCGACCGAGGTCCCGGTGCGGCGCACCCCTGCGTTGGTTCTTGCCATCGTTACTCTCCCTCGTAGACCCAGCGGCGGGACAGCCGGAACTGGATGAGCGTCGCGCCGAGGATGACGAGCGCGAAGAAGAAGGCGGTCGCGAAGGCGAGCCCCAGATCGTTGGAGACGAAGGCCTTCTGCCAGATGTAGTACGTGATCGTCGCAGCACTGTAGTTGCGTCCGCCGTCGGAGGTGAAGAGCTGCACCTCGACGAAGGTCTGCAGGGAGCCGATGATCCCGATGATGGTCAGGAAGAAGATCGCGGGCGACAACATGGGAAGAGTGATCCGGAAGAACATTCGGACCGAGGACGCCCCGTCTAGGCGCGCAGCCTCGTAGTAGACCTCGGGGATGTTCTTGAGAGCGGCGAGAATGTAGATCGAAGCGATCCCGATCATCTTCCACACGATCATGATGACGATCGTCGCCTTGATCCAGGCCGGATCTCCGAGCCAGTCGGGGCCCTGGATGCCGAACCAGGCCATGAGCGTCTGATTGACGAGCCCGTACTGGTAGTTGAACAGCCATCTCCACATGACGACGAGCGCGACGATCGACGATATGTATGGCAGGAAGAACAGGACCCGGAAGACCGTGCTTCCGGGGGTGCCGCGATGACTGCCGAGGGCGAACAGAATCCCGAAGAAGAGGTAGAACGGAATCGGAATCAGCATGTAGACCGTGTTGCCGGCCGCTACCCAGAACTTCTTGTCGGTCAGGAATTCGACGAAGTTGTCGATGCCGATGAAGTCGTAGGTGCCCTTGATGACGTTCCAATTGGTGAAAGCGACAACGATCGCGATGCCGATCGGCACGACGCAGAACAGGACGATCTGCAGGCTGATCGGCGCGACGAAGAGGAGGCCCCAGAGGCGCTCTTGTCGCCGCATGTCCTGCGAGCGCCGCTTCGTCTTCATCTGCGAGATCCCTTCTCGGGGCGGGGTGCGTGACTCTAGTGAGCCACGCACCCCGGGTGTCGACCTGGAACTACTCTGCTTGCTCGGCGATGCCCTGATCGAGCAGTTCCTGCATTTCGCCCGCGACAGATTCGGCATACTCAGCAGCGGTCATCTCGCCGGTCCACACGCTCGCCAGGTTGGAGTTGAACAACCCGAACCACTCGCTGTTGTAGGTGTACGTCTGGGTGGCGCGACGACCATAATCCTGGATGATTCGGATGAACTCCTGCTTGTTCTCCGGGAGCTTGTCGGAGGGGAGGTACTCCTCGTTCGTCATGTCGATGAGGTTCGGAATCGCCTGCCCCTGCTCCATGTTGGTCCGCTGCGCGTCCTCGTTGAAGGCCAGGAACGCCGCCAGGTTCGACGCGGCTTCCTTGTCATCGCTCTTCTCCGAGACCGCATAGCCGATGCCCCCGTACCAGACCGCGCGCTCCCCGGTCGCCGGGCTCACGGGCCACGGCATGAGGTCCCATGCGAAGTCGGCGTCGGCCCAGAACCCTCCCTGGTTCCAGGGCCCGACACCCATCATGGCGACATTCCCTTCCATGAACCGCTGGAAGCTTGGGAGGGAGCTCTCCTCCTCGCTCGTCGGCACCACGCCTTCGACCAGGCTGAGATCGGCCACCCACTGCAGTGCCTCGACGAACGCGGGGTCGGTGACGGTCACTTCGGTGTAGTCCGAATTGAGCCAGTCGGCACCGTTCGACCACACTGCCGACTCGAGAGAGTACGGAGCGGAGCCGTAGACCTTGTCGTCGCCGGAGCCGCTGGTCAGCGCTGTCGCCGCTGCCACGAACTCCTCCCACGTCCACGGATTCTCGGGATCCGGAGCCGTGATGCCGGCCGCGTCGAAGAGATCCTTGTTGTAGGCAAGCGCGAAGGGGCCGATGTCCTTGGGCAGCCCGTAGCTGGCGCCCACACCGGGCGTCGTGCCGTCATAGCGATACATGTCGAGCGCGTTGTCCCAGACGTTGTCGGGATCGAACAGCTCGCTCTCGTCGATGTACTCGCTGAGGTCGGCGATGATGCCTCCGTCGACGAAGGGCATGACATTCTCGGGGGCGAGGTAGAACACGTCGGGCGCGTTGTTGCTTGCGATCATGGTCTGAAGTCTCGTCTGGAAGTCGCCCGCGGGCACGGTGATGTAGTCGACCGTCACGTCGGGATACTGGTCCTCGAATTGCGCGATCATGTCGTTGAAGACGGCGATCTCGGTGTCGGACCCCCACCCCATGAAGGTGATGGTGTTGTCACCCCCCTCGGACGGAGCGGAGCTGCATCCGCTCAGCAGAATCGCGACCGCCGTGAAGACGGCCACTGAAGCGTTGCGTTTCTTCATGTCTCTCTCCTGATGCCAGGAGCAGCCCCGGCCTCGTCGCAGTGAACGTGGGTTAGCCGATCATCGTCGATCAGTGGGGGTAGCTCAGTTGAATGTGGACGCTAATCTATAGCGCTGTAAATGTCAACGCGCTCGTGGGTCGTGGCTTCGGCCGGGTTACGATGCATCCATGAGTTCGGGCAGATCGGCCGGTCGCGTCCGATTGAAGGACGTCGCGGATCTCGCGGGCGTCTCGATGAAGACCGTCTCCAACGTCATCCACGACTATGAGCACGTCTCCGCGGTGATGCGTGATCGGGTGCAGGCCGCGATCGACGAACTCGGCTACCGCCCCAACCTGACGGCGCGGCGACTGGCCACGGGCAAGACCGGGATGATCGCTCTCGCGATCCCGGAGATGGATCAGTTCTACTTCGCCGAGATGGCGCGGCACATCGGCGAAGAAGCCGGTAGGCACGGCTACCGGATCCTGGTCGAGCAGACACTGAGTGACATCGAGGCCGAGCGTGCGGTCATCCGCGACCGAGAGGAGGGGCTCGTGGACGGAGTCATCTTCCACCCCGCTCGCATCGACACTCTCGAAATCGCCCGTCTTCGCCCCGGGACCCCGCTCGTGCTGCTCGGCGAAGCAGCGAGACCCATCAATACCGACCACGTGATGATCGACAACACCCGGGCCGCCCGCGATGGCGTGGAGACGCTCATGCGCGGGGGCCGCCGCAGAGTCGCCTTCCTCGCCGATGTGCGAGGAGACATCACGGAATCGACCCATTTGCGTCTTCTCGGGTATCAAGAGGCCCTCATCGCCGCGGGTGTCGAGCTCGACCCGCGTCTCGTGCTGACCAGCGAGGGATTCTCCCTCGACGACGGGGTGCGGGCGATCTCTGCCGCGATCGACGCCGGCATCACGTTCGATGCTGTGCTCTGTCGCGACGACCTGTTCGCGATGGCCGCGCTGAGAGGGCTGTCGCTGGGGGGCCTCCGCGTGCCCGAGGACGTGTCGGTGCTCGGCTGGGACGACACCGCGATCGCACGGTACAGTACGCCGGCGCTGTCCTCGGTAGCACCGGATAAGCGCGGACTCGCCGCGATGGCCTTCGAACTTCTCGAGGAGCGCATGGCTGGCTATGCCGGGGTGGGCCGCCACCGCATCGTGCCTCATTCGATCGTCGAACGCTCCACCAGCTGAGGCACCGCTTTACAGCGCTGCAAGATTCACATATCGTGCTTCCATGCATGAAACTCCCTCTAGTCGAGCAAGCGGCCAGGATGGTTCGTACCCGAGGCCGCAACTGGTCCGAGGCGGCTGGTCGCCGCTCGACGGCCCCTGGGGCTTCGCGATCGACGACAACGACGAGGGGCGCGAGCACGGGTGGATGACTCTGACCGAGCCATTCACTCGCTCGATAGTGGTTCCGTTTCCGCCCGAGTCCCCCGCCTCGGGCATCGGCGACCTCGGCTTCCATCGTGTTCTCTGGTATCGCCGCACCGTGAAGGCGGTCGACATCGACTCCACCGACCATCGACCTGGTCGACGACTGCTCCTGCACTTCGGCGCGGTCGACTATCGCGCCGACATCTGGATCTCGGGTATGCACGTGGCCTCGCACGAGGGCGGGCACACCCCGTTCACCGTCGAGGTGCCCGATGGCCAAGCCGGATTCGACATCGTCGTACGTGTCGAGGACGACCCTCAGGATCTCGCGCAGCCCCGCGGCAAGCAGGACTGGGAGGAGAAGCGGCACGTCGTCTGGTACGACCGCACGAGCGGGATCTGGCAACCGGTGTGGCTCGAGTCAGTGCCCCGCCAGCACATCGCGCACCTCTCCTGGCGCGCGAACGTGGCGGGTGCGTCCGCGACACTCAGCATCGAGCTCGCGGAGCGGCCGAAGTCCGAGACTCGGCTACAGCTCAACCTCTCGGTCGGCGATACGGCCCTGGCCGACCACTCCGTGCGTCTCACCGAACCACGAACCGACGTCGTCGTGCCGATCAGCGTTCTCCGCAATGGCCAATCGCTCAGTGACTATCTGTGGTCGCCCGAGAGTCCGACACTCGTCGATGCGGTGCTGGAACTCTCGGTCGTCGGCGATGATCCGGACGCTGTCGGCTCGTATTTCGGTATTCGCGATGTCGGCACCGAGGGTGGATCGTTCCTCTTGAACGACCGCCCCTACGACGTGCGCGCCGTGCTGGCGCAGGGCTACTGGGCGGAGTCTCATCTCGCCGCGCCCGGGCCCGAGGCACTGCGTGCTGAGGTCGAGCTGATCAAGAGCCTCGGCTTCACCACCGTGCGGATGCACCAGAAGATCGAGGATCCCCGGTTCCTCTACTGGGCCGACCGGCTCGGTCTTCTCGTGTGGGAAGAGATGCCGAGCACGTACGAGTTCTCGACCACATCGTCCGCGCGCATTGTCGCCGAATGGACCGAGGTTGTTCGCCGCGACAGCTCCCACCCCAGCGTCGTGGTCTGGGTGCCGTTCAATGAGAGTTGGGGAGTGCAGCACGTCGCAACAGAAGTGCCGCAGCAGGACCTCGTGAGGGCGCTCTACCATCTGACGAAAGCGCTCGATCCGACACGACTCGTCGTCTCCAATGATGGGTGGGAGCACACGCGCTCAGATCTGCTCACTATCCACGACTACGAGAATGAGGCCGCACGACTGCTCGCCTCCTACCAGGACCGCGACGCTGTGCAGCGCAGCATCGACGGAATCGCCTCCAATGGCCGCCGCCTGCTGATCGGAACGCACGACGAACGTGCCCACACTGCTGCGGCGCCCGTGGTCCTCAGCGAGTTCGGCGGCGTGAGCATCGACCCGCCCGGCCGCGACGGGTGGGGATACCGCCTTGTCGAATCTCACTATCACCTCGAGGAGCACTTGGTGGGACTCTTCGCTGCTGCGCACGAGAGCCACGGGCTCGCAGGCTGGTGCTATACCCAGTTGACCGATACGGCGCAGGAGACGAATGGTCTTGCAGACGCGCAGCGGATTCCGAAGCTGCCTGCCGAGCGCATTAGGGCGATCGTGGAAGGAGTCGGATTCAGCCCGCCATCCGACGAGCCGACGTACAGCGAGAGCAATCGCACTCACGACGCTGCGGCAAGCATGCCCGCCCGCGACGGTTGACGGCGCAGTACCCGACCGCGTCCGCTGCAGCCCGCCGCACCTACTGGTTGAGAGCGGCCCCGAGGAGCATCGCGCCGACGAAGACGAGCACGGCGATCATCACGTACATCCAGATGGCTCTGGCACTCATGGTACTCCTGAGTTCGGGGGGCTGGGGCTGGGTGTGCGGGGCTCCGACAGGAGCAGAACCAGCCTAGGCCCGCCGATAGGCTGGAGTGCGTGACGACCCCCACGCAGAGCCCTGCACCCGACAGCGTTTCAGCAGACACCGTCGACAACGCCGCCGCGACCCCGGAGAAGGTGCAGCCGTTCGAGGCTCTCGGCCTCAAGCCGGACGAGTACCAGGCGATCCGCGACCTGCTCGGTCGCCGCCCCACGAGCGGCGAGCTCGCCATGTACTCGGTCATGTGGAGCGAGCACTGCTCGTACAAGTCGAGCAAGGTGCACTTGCGCCAGTTCGGCGAGAAGGTCTCCGACGAGATGAAGACCCACCTCATGGTCGGCATGGGCGAGAACGCGGGAGTCGTCGACATCGGCGAGGGCTGGGCGGTCACGTTCAAGATCGAGAGTCACAACCACCCGAGCTACATCGAGCCGTACCAGGGTGCGGCGACGGGCGTCGGCGGCATCGTGCGCGACATCATCTCGATGGGCGCCCGCCCGGTCGCGGTCATGGATGCTCTGCGCTTCGGCGCCATCGACCACGCTGACACGGCTCGCGTCGTGCCCGGTGTCGTGAGCGGCATCAGCCACTACGGCAACAGCCTCGGGCTGCCCAACATCGGAGGCGAGACGTACTTCGATGCCGTGTACCAGGCGAACCCGCTCGTCAATGCGCTCGCCGTCGGGGCGCTCCGGCACGAGGACCTGCACCTCGCGAATGCGCGCGGCGTCGGCAACAAGGTCGTGCTCTTCGGCGCGCGCACGGGCGGCGACGGCATCGGCGGCGCGAGCATCCTCGCGAGCGACAGCTTCAGCGAGGGCGGGCCCACGAAGCGGCCCGCCGTTCAGGTGGGCGACCCGTTCGCCGAGAAGGTGCTCATCGAGTGCTGCCTCGAGCTGTATCGCGGCGAGCTCGTGGAGGGCATCCAGGATCTGGGCGCCGCCGGCATCTCGTGCGCGACGAGCGAGCTCGCGGCGAACGGCGACGGCGGCATGGTGGTCGACCTCGACGCCGTGCTGCTGCGCGACCCCACGCTCACGGCCGAGGAGATCCTCATGTCGGAGAGCCAGGAGCGCATGATGGCGATCGTGCACCCCGACAAGCTCGAGGCGTTCCTCGCCGTGACGGCGAAGTGGGATGTCGAGACGAGCGTCCTCGGCGAGGTCACCGACACGGGTCGGCTCGTCATCCACTGGAAGGGCCAGAAGATCGTCGACGTCGACCCGAAGACGGTCGCGATCGACAGCCCCGTGTACGAGCGCCCCCTCGCCCGCCCCGAGTGGCAGGACGCCCTGCAGGCCGACAGCGCCTCGGCCCTGCCCCGGCCGGCCGACGACACCGAGCTGCGCGCCCAGGCGCTGCGCGTCCTCGGCGCCCCGAACCTGGCCGACACGAGCTGGATCACCGACCAGTACGACTACTACGTCATGGGCAACACGGCCCTCGCGACTCCCGACGACGCGGGCATGATCCGCATCGACGAGGAGACCGGGCTGGGTGTCGCGCTCGCGACCGACGCGAACGGCCGCTACTGCCAGCTCGACCCCTACGCTGGCGCGCAGCTCGCCCTCGCCGAGGCGTACCGCAACGTGGCGGCGACCGGCGCCGTGCCGCGCGCGGTGAGCGACTGCCTCAACTTCGGCAGTCCCGAGAACCCGGCCGTCATGTGGCAGTTCCAGCAGGCCGTGACGGGTCTCGCCGACGCGTGCCTCGAGCTGGGCATCCCGGTCACGGGGGGCAACGTCTCCTTCTACAACCAGACCGGCGACGTGCCCATCCACCCGACCCCCGTCGTCGCCGTCATGGGCGTCATCGACCACGTCGACCGCCGCCTGCCCTCGGGCTGGCAGGACGAGGGCGAGAACCTCTACCTGCTCGGCGTCACGCGCGACGAGCTCGACGGCTCGGCGTGGGCGGGCACGATCCACGATCACCTGGGCGGGCTGCCGCCGCGCGTCGACCTCGCCGCCGAGCGCAACCTCGGCGGACTGCTCGCCGCGGCCGCGGAGGAGGCTCTCGTGACGAGCGCCCACGACCTCTCCGACGGCGGACTGCTCGCAACCCTCGCCGAGAGCGTGCTGCGCTTCGGTGTCGGCGCGCGCGTCTGGATCACCGAGCTCATGGAGCGCGATGACGTGGATGCTCTCGCCGCACTCCTCGCGGAGTCCACCGCCCGCGTGCTCGTGTCGGTGGCCCGCGAGGACGACGTGAAGTTCCGCGGCCTGTGCGCGGGCCGCGACGTGCCGGTGCTGCGCGTCGGCGTGACCGACGGCGAGGTCGACGGCCTCGAGATCCAGGACCGCTTCACGCTGAGCCACGCCGACCTCGCGGCAGCGCGCCGCGGCACGCTGCCCGAGCACTTCGGCCCCCTCGTCGGCGGCTGACCGTGCAGGGGCTCGGCGCGGCGGAGGTGCGCGAGCGCCTCGAACGCGGCCAGAGCAACGCCATGCCGAGCAGCACGGGGCGCTCGTTCTGGCGCATCATGCAGGCGAACCTGTTCACGCTGTTCAACCTCATCGTCGGCGGCGCGTTCGCGCTGCTGCTCGTGCTCGGCTACTGGCAGGACGCCGTCTTCGGGCTCTTCGTCATCGCCAACGTCGTCATCGGGGTGGCGCAGGAGTTCCGCGCCAAGATCACCCTCAGCAGGCTCGCGGTGCTCAACGCGCCGCGCGCTCGAGTGCTGCGCAGCGGAAGCGACCCCGAGAGCGCCGTGCACGAGGTGCCGGTCGCGGAGGTCGTGCTCAACGACATCCTCGTGCTCGCTGCGGGCGACCAGGTCACGGCTGACGCCGAGGTGCTCGAGGCGCACGGGCTCGACGTCGACGAGTCGCTGCTCACGGGCGAGGCCGACCCCGTCGTCTCCGGCCCCGGGCGCGAGCTCATGTCGGGCTCGACGGTCGTCGCCGGCAGCGGGCTCGCGCGCGTGATCCGCGTCGGCGGCGACTCCTACGCCGCCCGCATCACGGCCGAGGCGAAGCAGTTCTCGCTCGTGCGCAGCGAGCTGCGCGGCGGCATCGCGCGCATCATCCGCTGGATCACCGTGCTGCTGCTGCCGGTCGGCGCGATCGTCGTCAACGGCCAGATGCAGGCGGCGGGCGGCTGGGCGGTCGCGATCGAATCGGGCGCGTGGCGCGAGGCCGCGGTCGCGGCGACGGCGAGCCTCATCGCAATGATCCCGCAGGGGCTAGTTTTCATGACGAGCGTCGCGCTCGCCGTCGGGGCGGTCAAGCTCGCCCAGCACGAGGTGCTCGTGCAGGAGCTCGCCGCCGTTGAGGGCCTCGCGCGCGTCGACATGCTGTGCCTCGACAAGACGGGCACCCTCACCGAGGGCCGTATGGTGCTCGACGGGGTGGAGCCGCTCAGAGCGGCCGACCTCGCGCAGGAAGCGCGGGCCGTGCTCGCCTGGATGGGCGCCGACCGCGACGCCAACGCGACCACCCGTGCGCTCGTCGAGCGCTTCACCGCGCCGCCGACCGAGCAGCCGGTGCGCGCGATCGAGTTCTCGAGCCGCCGCAAGTGGAGCGCGGTCTCCTTCGCCGACGGCCCGGCCCGCGGCACGTGGGTGCTCGGGGCCCCCGACATCGTCCTCGCCGACGTTCCTGATGCGGCGGATGCTCTCGCACGGTTCGACGAGCGCGCGACGGCCGGCGAGCGCACCGTCGTGCTCGCCCGCACCGACGCGATTCTCGACCCTCCCGTCGAGGCGCCCGAGGGCGAGCGGCCGCCCGAGCCCGACCTGCCCGCCGACCTCGCGGCAGTCGCCCTCGTGTCGTTCCGCGAGAAGGTGCGCGACGACGCCCACGAGACGCTCGGCTACTTTCGCGAGCAGGAGGTCGAGCTGTGCGTCATCTCGGGTGACGACCCGCGCACCGTGGCGGCGGTCGCGCGGGAGGCGGGCATCCATCATGAGGGCCCCGGGTACGACGCGAGACAGTTGCCGGAGGAGGACGCAGCGCTCGACGCCATCATGGCCGAGCACCGCGTCTTCGGCCGCGTGACGCCCGAGCAGAAGAAGGCCATGGTGCTCTCGCTGCAGCGACTCGGGCACACGGTCGCGATGACGGGCGACGGCGTCAATGACGCGCTCGCGCTCAAGCACGCCGACCTGGGCATCGCGATGGGGTCGGGAGCCGCCGCGACGCGCGCGGTCGCCCGCCTCGTGCTACTCGACGGCCAGTTCAGCCGCTTGCCGCGCGTCGTGGCGGAGGGTCGGCAGGTCATCGCGAACGTCGAGCGGCTCGCGAAGCTCTTCCTCTCCAAGACGACCTACGCGATCCTCTTCGCCGTCGTGTTCGGGGCGCTCCTGTGGCCCTTCCCGTTCCTGCCGCGGCAGCTGTCGATCGTCGACGGGCTCACGATCGGCCTGCCCGCGCTCGTGCTCGCGCTGCTGCCGAACATCCAGCGCTACCGCCCGGGGTTCCTGCGCCGGGCCGCGCGGTTCTGCATCCCCTCCGGCCTCGTCGTGGGCGGCACGCTCATCTCCGTCGTCGCCTACGCCTACCTCGACGGCTACGCCCCGCCCGTCGTGCAGACGGCGGCCGTCATCACCCTCACCCTCACGGCGCTGTGGGTGCTCGTGATCCTCTCGCGACCCTTCACGTGGATCACGAGCCTCGTCGTCGTCGCGGCCTACGCGGGGCTCGGTGTGGTGTTCGCGATCCCGGCCGCCGTCGACTTCCTGCAGCTCGGTGCCGCCCCGCTCGAGCTCATTCTGGTTGCCGTGGGAGCGAGCGCGATCGGCTCCCTCCTGCTCGAGGTCATGCACCGGGTCGTCGCGCGCAGCGACCCGCGCTAGAGGGGCATCACCGCACGGCCCGCGCTAGACGACCCCGGCGCGGGCACGTCGCCGCACGGGCAGGCGCAGCCGTCGCTGCGCGAGGAGCACTCCGAGCAGCACGAGCAGAGCGCCGACCGGCTCGTTCCACACGAGCACCTCGCCGAGGACGAGCACGCCGAGCGCGACGCCCACGACCGGGGAGATGTACGTGACGGTCGCCGACCGGGTCGCACCCCACACGCGCACGACGTTCTGGTTCCACGCGTAGGCGAAGCCCGTGCCGAGCGCCCCGAGCAGCACGATCGCGATGACCACCGAGGGCGTGAGCGTCATCGGGTCGAGGCCGATCGCGGGGGTGAGGATGAGCATCCAGACCGCCGCGAGGGCGATCATGACGAACGACAGCATGATGGCGGTGAGACCGCTGTCGCGCAGGAAGCGGCGCATGTAGCTGAGGCTCACGCCGTAGCAGGCAGTGGCGCCGAGCACGGCGAGGTAGGGCACGATGCCGCCCGTGCCCGCACCGAGCCCCTGCCACGGGCCGACGATGACGACGACGCCGAGGGTGCCGACGGCAATGCCCATGATCTGCTCGCGAGCGAGCGTCTCCACCTTGAACAGCAGCCCGGCCAGGAGGGCCGTCCAAATCGGCGTCGTCGCGTTGAGGATGCTCGTGACGCCGGAGGCGAGGTACTGCTGCGCCCATGCGAAGAGCAGGTACGGCAGCGCGGCGAAGGTGACCGAGAGCACCGCGAGGTGCCCCCAGACGCGCCGGTCGCGCGGAAGCCGGTCGCGAGTGACGAGGGCGATCAGGCCGAGGGTGAGCGCGCCGAAGACGGTGCGGCCCGTCGCCACCTGCGCCGGCGAGAGGCCCTCGAGGGCGAGCGCCATGAAGAGGAAGCTCGCACCCCACACGAGGCCCGCGAGACCGAACTGGATGGCGATCCAGGTATCGGAGCTGGACGGCACGGTCGGCGCTGCCTCCGTCGACTCCGGGAGGGCTACCGGGACGGTCGCGGGTGCCGGCTCATCGCCGTCGAACGGGGCTGCACCGGAGCGCTCAGGCGTCGCCGCCGCGGGGTTCTCGTGACTCACGGAGTGAGACTACTGCCCGGCGAGGTCGCGGACGGCTCCCGCCGATCGCGCCGTCCGATACCCGCGCACGGGCGCGAGCCGTCAGTCGTTGCCGGATGCAGCGATACTGCCGGTGGAGGCGATCTGCTCGTGGTGGTGGATCACTTCGGCGACGATGAAGGAGAGGAACTTCTCGGCGAAGGCGGGGTCGAGCTCCGCCTCCTCGGCGAGCGCCCGCAGGCGTTCGATCTGCACGCGCTCCCGATCGGGATCGCTCGGCGGCATGCCTGTCGCCGCCTTGAGCCGACCGACGGTCTGCGTGCACTTGAAGCGCTCGGCGAGGAGGTGCACGAGCGCCGCGTCGATGTTGTCGATGCTCTTGCGCAGCGAGGCGAGCTCATCGGTGGCAACGGCGTCCATGCTCCACAGCGTACTGTCTCGCAGGCCCGCGCACGGGTCGGCGCCCCTCGACGCGTGAGACGCGGGGCGCCTCGCCACGCGTGGCGGGTCGGCCTACCTCCCCGCGCCCGCGCCCTCTTCGAGCATCGCGGTGCGCAGGGTGGAGCGCGCCTCCAGCAGTTCGGGGTCCTCCACCCAGCGGTGGTCGACTCCCGCCCAGAGATCCCCGTGCAGGCCCTCGAGCATGCGGTCGGCGAGGAGGAGGTCCTCATCGGCGAGCAGCTCGGGCGCCGCGATGATCGCGCGCTCGATCTGCCCGACGAGGGAGAGGATGATGCGCGGCTGGTCGGGGGAGCCCGACAGGGTCACGCGAATCGCGGCGCTCACGGGACCGCACGCGGCCGGCAGCGTGAGCTGCTCGGCCGTCGGGTCGAGAACCGTCGACGAGGCGGCGCTGGGGCGCTGCGTCGTGGCGGTCGGGGCCTGGTGTGTCGTCAGAGTCATGCCCATGACGCTAGAAGCCTGGACGTACCGCGAATAGGGGGTTGACGACATACCCTGTCGAGCGATAAGGGGGGTCATTGCGCCCCGCTCTCTCGGTGGGCCGAAGTGGCGCTGGCGGAGCGTAGCTCACCGTAGAGGCTCGCGCCAGGGGGTCGGGGGCGGATTGACGCTACCCCGACGGTTCGGTTGGGTTGCCTGAGGGGATCACAGGTCTGGGGGGACACGATGGCAATGAGCACGCTCACGGGCACGATGCGACATCGACCGCGGGCGACCGTCTCGGTCGTCATTCCGGTGCGGGATGACCGGCAGCACCTGCAGCGTTGCCTCGACGCGCTCTCCGCGCAGACGCATCCGCCGTTCGAATTCATCGTCGTCGACAACGCGAGCTCCGACGACAGCGCCGCGGTCGCCGCCCGATACGGCGCGGTCGTGCTGCACGAGAGCGAGGTGGGCATCCCGGCCGCGAGCGCGACAGGGTATGACGCCGCGCGCGGCGAGTTCATCGCCCGCGTCGACGCCGACAGCGTGCCGGGCGCGACGTGGATCGCGTCGGTCTGCGAGCTGCTCGAGCGCCACCCCGAGCTCGCCGCCGTGACGGGCGGCGGCACGCTCATGGACGACGACGGGCGGCCGCACCTGCGCTCCTCGCGCCTCTACATGCGGTCGTACTTCGCGCTCGTGGGTCTCGCACTCGGCCACCCCCCGCTGTGGGGCTCGGCCCTCGCGATGCGGCGCACGGTGTGGAACGAGGTGCGCGGCGAGGTGTGCCGCCACGACGCGCGCATGAACGACGACATCGACCTGAGCGTCCACATCGGCCCGCAGCGCAGGATCGCGGTCGATCGACGTCTGACTCTCGCCGCCTCCGCGAGCCCGCTCTCCCTCGACGGCGCGCTCCTCGTGCGCCTCTGGCGCGGCCTGTACACGATCGTGCGTCACTGGCCGCGAGAGTTCCCCACCCTGCGCTGGCTTCGTCGGCAGCAGTCCCCGCGGGCCGGCCTCACCGCCAGTCCGACCCCGCAGCCACTCGCGCCCGCGGGGGGCGCGCTCTAGGAGACCGCTGAACAATTCGGGGGTTTAAGGCGCGCCTGCGGACTGGTCCGGGCTGCGGGTTAAGACTTGGTTCATGCAGGGTAGTGACGATGGTCAGCGTCAACTGTTGGATGTTCAGTCCTGGGCGGGTCATTTGCTCCCGCGGGGGTCGGTGTTCGCGTTCCTGGCCGCTCACCGGAGGCAACTGTTCCCGGATGACGCGTTCGCGGATCTGTTCCCGTCCGGGCGGGGTCGTCCCTCGATCCCGGCGGATGTGATCGCGTCGGTGTTGGTGTTGCAGACGATTCATAACCTCTCCGATCGGGAGACTGCGGAGGCGGTCACGTTTGATCTGCGCTGGAAAGCGGCCTGTGGGTTCGCGGTGGCCCAGACAGCGTTCCACCCGTCGGTGTTGACGTATTGGCGGCGCCGTCTGGCTGGCAGTGAGCGGCCGCATCGCATCTTCGATGCCGTGGCCGAGGTCATCGCTCAGTCGGGGGCGTTGACCGGTCGACGGCGACGGGCGATCGATTCCACGATCCTCGACGATGCGGTTGCCCGGCAGGACACGGTGACCCAGCTGATCGCGCAGATCCGCCGAGTCGGGCGGGAGGTCCCCGCAACGGCGGAGCTCATCGCGGGCCTGCCCGGGCATGACTACTCCACGCCTGGGAAGCCGGACATTGCCTGGGATGACCCGGCCGCCCGCGATCTGCTCGTCTCAGCGTTGGTGAACGACGCGTTGACGCTGCTGGCGGAGCTCGACGGTGTCGAACTGAGCGAGAAGCAGCAGGAAACGGTGGCGTTGCTGGCACTGGTCGCAGGGCAGGACGTTGAGCCGGCGGAGGATTCCGATGGCACCGATGGGCGGTGGCGGATCGCCCGGAAGGTCGCCCCGGAGCGGATGATCTCAACCGTTGATCCGGACACCCGGCATGCGCACAAGTCGCGGGAGAAGAAGCAGGACGGCTTCAAAGCCCACGTTGTGATCGAGCCGGACACCGGTCTGGTCACCGCTGCCGCCCTCACGAAGGCGTCCGGGGCGGCGAACAGCGACGCGGCCCGCGGGGCGGAGCTGCTCACCGCCGATACCAGCATCGGCGAGGAACCGGTCGACGTGCTGGCCGATTCGGCCTACGGCAGCGGTGAGCTGCTCGACCAGATCGGAACCGCCGGTCACACCGCGATTATCAAGCCGATGCCGCTGGCCCGGGCGGTTCCTGACGGGTTCACCATCGATGACTTCACCGTCGATGACACCGCGGGAACGATGACCTGCCCGGCCGGAGTCACCCGACCGATCGCCGCCAAGGGAACAGTGACCTTCGGCAGCGTCTGCTCCTCCTGTCCGTTGAAGCTTCGATGCACCACGGCGGCGCGAGGACGGAAGATGACCGTGACTGCGCATGACCGGATCAAACGCGAACACCGGGCCCGAGCCGCGGATCCTGGCTTCCAAGCCGATTACCGGCAACACCGGCCAATGGTCGAACGCTCAATCGCGTGGCTCACCCGCGACGCCAGACGCGTGCCGTTCCGTGGCGTCGCGAAGAACAACGCCTGGTGGGTCACCCGCGCCGCCGGAATCAACCTCAAACGACTTCTCAACCTCGGCCTCACCTTCCACAACGGGAACTGGGCGCTCGGATAGAGCCAGCCAGTGCGCCCAATCACGGTCGCAGCTCGGCGGAACCCCCGCCAACAGTGCCGCAACGCCGCCTTCCGGGCAGACAACTATTGGCACGGCAGACCAAGAACCGAGCCACCGACGCCCGCCCAGAGAACCGACACGGCCCAGCCGACCACGGTCAAGACCCCTTGTTCAGCAGTCTCCTAGGGGCTCGCGCTCAGGAGCGTCCGCGCGCGACCCGTCGCTCGAGCACGGCGCGAACCTCGGGCCAGTCGTCGACGGTCACCGAGAACTGGGCGGTGTCGCGCCACGAGCCGTCTGACCGGGGCTGCTCGCGCCGCACGACGCCCTCGAAGTGCGCGCCGATGCTCGCCATCGCCGCTCGGGAGCGCTCGTTGAGCATGTCTGCTTGCAGCTTGACGCGACCGTAGCCGTGCGCGAACACGTGACCGAGCAGCAGGAGCTTGCAGGCGGCGTTGACGCCCGCGCCCCAGTGCTCGGGCGCGTACGCCGTCCAGCCCAGGTGGGCGTACTGCAGGATCGGCGAGAAGTCGGTGAGGCTCGAGGTTCCGACGACCTCGCCCCGGGCATCCCGCACCACGTACGGATGCCCGCGACCGATCGGCAGGTACTCCGGCAGCCAGCGCGCGAAGTCCTCGCCCTCTCGGAAGCCCGCCGGGCCACCGCCCCAGCCGCCCGCGAAGACCTCGCGGTGCGCGAGCGCCGCCGTCAGCCCCGGCAGGTGATCGTCGCGGTACGGCTCGAGCGTGACGCCGTGCCCGGAGAGCACCTCGAACGGCGGCGGGGTCGTCGGGTACGCCATGCTCGCCGTCAGTCGAGCAGGTCGTGGCGCTGGATGATCGCGTCGCGACCAGGCCCCACGCCGATCGCCGAGATGCGCGCGCCGCTCATCGCCTCGATCGCGAGCACGTAGTCCTGCGCATTCGTCGGCAGGTCGTCGAAAGTGCGCGCACCGGTGATGTCCTCGGTCCACCCTGGTAGCTCCTCGTAGACGGGCTTCGCGTGGTGGAAGTCGCTCTGCGAGACGGGAATCTCGTCGAACCGCACGCCGTCGACCTCGTAGGCGACGCACACGGGGATGCGCTCGAGGCCCGTGAGCACGTCGAGCTTCGTCATGACGAAGTCGGTGACGCCGTTGATGCGTGCCGTGTATCGAGCGATGGGCGCGTCGTACCAGCCGCAGCGGCGCGGGCGCCCCGTCGTCGTGCCGAACTCGAAGCCGGTCTTGCGCAGGAATTCACCGGACTCGTCGAACAGCTCGGTCGGGAAGGGCCCGGCGCCGACGCGCGTCGTGTACGCCTTGACGATGCCGATGACCCGGTCGATGCGGTTGGGGCCGATGCCCGAGCCGGTGGCCGCGCCGCCGCTCGTCGAGCTCGACGAGGTGACGAAAGGGTAGGTGCCGTGGTCGACGTCGAGCATCGTCGCCTGGCCGCCCTCGAAGAGCACGGTCTCGCCGCGCTCGAGCGCCTCGTGCAGAACGAGGGCGGTGTCGGCGACCATCGGGCGCAGGCGCTCGGCGTACGCCAGCAGGTCGTCGACGACCTCGTCGACGAGGATCGCCCTGCGGTTGTAGACCTTGACGAGCAGGTGGTTCTTCTGGTCGAGGGCGCCCTCGACCTTCTGGCGCAGGATCTTCTCGTCGAAGAGATCCTGCACGCGGATGCCGACGCGGTTGATCTTGTCGGCGTAGGCGGGGCCGATGCCGCGCCCGGTCGTGCCGATCTGGCGCTTGCCGAGGAAGCGCTCGGTGACCTTGTCGATCGTGCGGTGGTACTGCGTGATGACGTGGGCGTTGCCGCTCACGAGGAGCTTCGACACGTCGACGCCGCGCGCGCTGAGCGCCGTGAGCTCGTCGAACAGCACCTCGATGTCGACGACCACACCGTTCGCGATGACGGGGATGACGCCCTCGGTGAGGATGCCGCTCGGCAGCAGGTGCAGGGCGTACTTCTCGTCACCGACGACGACCGTGTGGCCAGCGTTGTTGCCGCCGTTGAACTTGACGACGTAGTCGATGCGGCCGGCGAGGAGGTCGGTCGCCTTGCCTTTTCCCTCGTCGCCCCACTGGGCTCCGATGATGACGACGGCAGGCATGGCGGTCCCTTTCGGATCGAGTCGGGATGACCCCTGAGTCTATCGGCCTCGCCCGCACCGGGGGTCGGGCGGGCACCCACGCGGGCGCGGGTGGTGCTTCAGACCGCGGCCCACTGCCCGCGCGCGGGGGCGGGGTGGGCTCGCGCGAGGCTGCCGGGGGCGAGTCCCAGCCGCTGCTCGGCCGCGCCGAGCACGATGGTGTCGGCCTCGTCGACCCCGATGATGTCCATGGCGTGGTGCTGCACGGCGACACCGTCGGCCACCGCGGTGAGCATGCGCGCGTCGGCTGCGGGGTCGACGCTCGTCGCGATGCCCGCGTCGACGACGCGCTCGATGAGGTCGATGAGGATGTGCTCGCAGTCGCGGTGGTGCCGGTCGAGGGCGGCGGCGAGGGCGGGCGTGCGGGGCGCTTCGCTCCACGCGTCGATCCACACGCGGTAGTGGTGCTCGGGCGTGGCGGAGAGCCAGCCCGCGAGGGCGGCGAGCGGCTCGAGCCCGTCGAGTTGGGCGCGGTCGCTCGCGAGCTCGCGCGTGACCGCGTCGTCGAAGGCCGCGGCGACGAGGTCATCGCGGCTCGCGAAGTAGTGGCGGATGAGCCCGTGCACGACGCCGACCTCGGCCGCGACATCCCGCAGCGTCACCCCGGCGAAGCCCTTGGTAGCGACGAGGCGCAGCGTGGCGCGCACGATCTCGTCGCGCCGCTCGTCGGATGTCTTGCGTTCTGCCACGCCTCGAGCATAGGCGCGACCGGGGGCCCGTTGTCCAGGTGGACAGCACGTGCTAGCTTTATTGTCCAGTTGGATAACAAGGTCGCATCGCGACCATGACCGGAAAGAGAACGGGATGCTCAGCCGCACCCGCACCGCCCCCCACGCCCGGGCGCCGCGCCCCTCGGCGCGGCTCGTGCCGAGCGTCGTCGTGAGCATGGTGCTGCTCTCCGGCGGGTCCTTCGTCATCTTCCCGCTCATTCCCGCCCTGCAGAGCACCCTCGGCGTGAGCACCGCCGAGATCGGCTACCTCGCCGCCGCCGGCTTCGGCGCCGCCCTCATCGCCGAGCTTCTCGTCGCTCCCGCCGCCGACCGCGGCCACGCCCGCCTCATGGCGGTCGCGGGCGTGCTGCTCATCGCCGCCTCCCTCGCCTTGAGCGCCGCGGCCGGCGCGGGCTGGCAGCTCATCGCCGCGCGCGGGCTCGGCGGTTTCGGCTTCGGCATCTTCGTGATCGCCGCGAGCGCCCTGCTCGTGCGCAGCGATCCCGCGCGCAGCGGCGAGCTGCTCGGTCGCCTCGGAGCGGCCGAGCTCGCCGGCATCGCGGTCGGGCCGCTCGCTTCGGGTGCGGCAGTCGCGATCGCCTCCCCCTCCGTCATTCTCGCGGTCGCCGCCGCGTGCGTGCTCGCGGCCCTCGTGCCCGTTCTCATCGGGTTCCGCGAGCACCGCGCGACACCCTCGCTCGGGGACGACCCGCACCCCCGCACGGGCGGCATCACCGCGGGCGTGGCGGGCATCGCCGCCGGGGTCGTCGGGTTCGACCGCGCTCCCGAGCCCGCGGCCCAGCCCGCTGCCGAACCCACCGCGGCGCCTCCCGCGACGTCCACCCCGCGCTCGAGCTTCGACCTGCTGCGCCGCCCCAGCATCATCGGCATCGTGCTGCTCTACGCCGCCGTCATGGTGCCGACCGGCGCGTACGACGGCATCTGGCCGCGGTACATGGCCGACATCGGGGCTGGCCCCCTGCTGACGGCAACGAGCTACGTCCTCTTCGCCATTCCCTACGTTCTCCTCGCCGCCTGGGCGGGGCGCCTCGCCGACCGCCGCGGAGGTGTCGCGGCCTACTGGCGCGGGCTCCTCCTGCTGCTGCCGATCGTGGGCATCTACGGCATCATCGGCAACCCGTGGGTCGCCACGGGGCTCGGGTTCGTGGAGTCGACGGGGCAGGCGCTCGCCGTCATCGGCGCGGGTGCCGCGATGGCCCACGCCGTCGACCCCGCACGAGCCGGGTCGGCACAGGGCCTGTTGCGCGGCATCGGTCTGGCCGCCGCGACGATCGCCGCCATGGTCTCCGGCCACGCCTACGAGGCGGGCGGCCCGCTGCTGCTCTTCGGCGGAACGGGGGTCGCCGTCGCGGTGATCGCCGCGGTCGGGATGCTGCTCGTGCGCCGACGCTGACCTCCACAACTCAGGAGATCCTGCGCGCCTCCGACTCGCGACGCGCCGGTACGGCCCTCACCCTGGGGACTGTGGACGCCGAGGCCGAGCCGCATCTCCTGAATTGTGGAGATGGGCGGGGTGCTGGGCGCGGTGCGGCCCGCGCGGCCCGGCACCCGGCCGACTCACGGTGTTGGCGCCGACACTGTAAGCGTGGGCCGACAGAGAGACCTCGAGAGTGGCGACTCGGCCGCGCGAGCGCCGAAGAACTGCGCCGCGTGCGGCCGGCGCATCGAGTGGCGCGCACGGTGGGCGCGCGACTGGGAGAACGTGCGCTGGTGCAGCGACGCGTGCCGACGGCGGGGCGTGACCGCGGTGGATCGCGAGCTCGAGGCGAGCATCCGGAGCCTGCTGGCGAGCCGCGCGGCCGGCGCGACGATCTGCCCGAGCGAGGCGGCGCGCGCCGTCGCCGCCTCCCGCCCGGATGCGCCCACCGCCGAGCCGGGAACCGAGCCCTGGCGCGCGCTCATGGAGCCGGCACGCCGTGCCGCGCGACGCCTCGTCGCCGCGGGCGAGGTCGAGATCACGCAGGGCGGCCGGGTCGTCGACCCGTCGACGGCGAAGGGACCGATCAGGGTGCGTCCCGTGCGCTGAGGCGCTGGCGGTGCCGGGCCGCTACACGACAGGCGTCTGCTGGTGCGCCGCCGTGCGCCAGCGACCCTCCTGGTACACGTATGTCGTGCTCATGCGTCGGTCCACGACATCGTCGCCCCGCACCGCGCGCGCCCGGTAGACGAGGATCGCCGCGCGGTCGCCGAGGCGCACGACGCGCTGCTCGCTCAGCTCGTAGGAGTCCCACGGGGAGCCTTCGAGCGCCGCGAGCACGGCACCGCGCTCGATGACGCCCGTATCGACGAGCATGACCGCGTCCTCGGTCATCGCGTGGTGGTAGTGGGTGCCGCCTTCGCCGCGGCACAGCGCCTCCCACCCGTCGTGCTCCTGGCGGATGAGCTGGGCGGGCAGATCGTCGGTGATCGCAGTCATGGGCTCAGTCCACCGGTTGCGGCGGGCGCCGTCAAGAACCGTTCGTCTCGGGATGCTCCGCTCCCGCCGCGTGCACCCGCACCCACTCGTGCATGACGACGGCGGCCGCGGCGCTCGCGTTGATCGAGCGCGTCGACCCGTACTGCCGGATCTCGATGACCTGATCGGCCGCGGCGAGCGCCGCCTCGCTGAGCCCCGGCCCCTCCTGCCCGAACAGCAGGATGCACGCGCGCGGCAGGGGCGCAGCATCCACGGGAACGGAGCCGGGCACATTGTCGACCGCGACGATCGGCAGGTCGTGCGCACGCGCGAAGGCGATGAGCTCGGCGATGTCGGAGTGGTGGCGCACGTGCTGGTAGCGGTCGGTGACCATCGCGCCGCGCTTGTTCCAGCGACGGCGGCCGACGATGTGCACCTCGCTCGCGAGGAACGCGTTGGCGCTGCGCACGATCGAGCCGATGTTCATGTCGTGCTGCCAGTTCTCGATGGCCACGTGGAAGGGGTGACGACGTTCGTCGAGGTGGGCGACGATCGCAGCCATGCTCCAGTAGCGGTACTCGTCGAGCACGTTGCGGGTGTCGCCGTGCTCGAGCAGCTCGGGGTCGAGTCGGGGGTCGTCGGGCCACGGTCGAGGGTGCGGACCGAGGCCGTGGGTAGTCCACTCTGGCGTGGGCTCGGGGGTGCGCTCGAGCCCCCGCGACTCTCCTCCGTCAGTCATTTCTCGAGCGTAGCCCCGGCGTGACGTAGCCTCGAAGCAGCCGGCGCACGTCGGCGGATGCCGAGCGCCGACGATCGCGAAGGGACGACCGCGTGGCCACGACCGAAGCGAGCTCGCCCGCCGCCCCGCCTCCCGTGCCCAGCACAGGGCGCGACACCGCGGTCGACTTCGTGAAGGCCGCGTGCCTCATCGTCGTCGTCGGGCTGCACGCGATGATGGCGGGCTTCACGGTGGGGCCTGAGGGCCTCACGATCACGAACGCTCTGGACGGGCATCCCAACTTCGCGTGGTCGACGTGGGCCGTGCAGGTCATGCCGCTGTTCTTCCTGCTGGGCGGGTTCTCGAGCCTCACGCAGTGGCGGCGGCTGCGGGCCGCGGGCGTCTCGGCCTCCGACTACGTGCGCATGCGCATCACGCGGCTCGTGCGACCGGCGGTGCTGTTGTTCGCGCTCGTCGGGCTCACGCTCGCCATCCTCGCTCTCACCGGGCTGCCCGCCGACATTCTGCGCGAGGTCGGCTTCCGCATCGGGCAGCCGCTGTGGTTCTTGGCGGTGTACATCGGATGCGCGGGGCTGGTTCCCGGGATGACCGCCCTGCACGAGCGGGCCCCGCGCCTGACCCTCGGCGCGCTGCTGCTCGCGGCGGTCACGGTCGACTCCGTCGTGGCCGCGACGGGCCTCGAGCTGCTCGGAGCCCTCAACCTGTTCTTCGTGTGGGTGCTCATCCAGCAGCTCGGGTTCGCGTATGCCGACGGCATCATCGGCGTCCTACCGCGCTGGGCGCTGTTCCTGCTGGCCGTGGCTGCGTTCGCGCTGCTCCTGTTCCTCACGACCGTGTTCGGGTATTCGACCGACATGTACGAGAACCTCAACCCGCCAACCGTGTGCATCCTCGTGCTCGGGGTGGGCCAGCTGATGCTGTTCGCGACGGCGCACCCGTGGCTGCGGGCACTCGCCGACAAGCCGCGCGTCGCCCGCGTCGGCCTGTGGGTGAACGCGAACTCGATGACGATCTACCTGTGGCACGTGCCCGTGATCGTGCTCGTCGTGGTCGTCATGCTCATCTCGAACCTGCCGTTCCCCGAACCGCTGAGCCTGCAGTGGTGGCAGACGCGGCAGCTCTTCCTCGTCGCGATCGCGGTCGCGCTCGTGCCCATCGTCATGCTCGTGCGGCAGTTCGACCGCAGTCGGCACGACGACCGCGAGGTGACGATGTCACCCCTGCTCGCGGCGACGAAGGTGCTGCTCGGAGTCGCGGGGGTCACGGTGATCCTGCTCGTCGGGTTCTCGCCGGCGGCGGGTGCGGCACTCGGCGTGCTGCTGCTCGCGCTTGCCGTGCAGTTGCGCGGGCGGCGGCGCAGGGTGCCGGAGCCGGTGGGTGAGGCGGGCGGTGCGCCGGAGCCTGCGGCCGCACACCCGCCCGCACCCGCACCCGCAATCGCACCCCGTGACGATCCCGCCGCTCCTTCACAGAAGCCCTGATCAGAAGGCTTTTCCACCGGGCACACGCCTCCACGTCTCCCCCTCTCGAATGTCGGTGGTCCCTGCTCGACTAGACCCATGACCACCTCCGAGCTCCCCCGGACGGCGACAGCCGCCGTCGACGGCGGCGTCTCGGCGATCCTCGACGCGATCATCGCGCTCGAGCGGCTGACCGCCTCCCTCGCGGCGTCGCGCGCGGTCGCGATCGACGAGCTGCGGCGCCTCATCCTGACGGCTGCCGAGCGGGATGCGCAGGGTGGGCGCTCGGGCGGCTGGGATACCGCGGTGACCGCCCGCCGCGTGGCCGCGACCGAACTCGCCGCGGCCCTGCGCGTCTCCGAGTCAGCCGCGCAGTCCCTCCTGGACGAGAGCGCGGCCCTCACCACGACTCTCCCGGGCACGCACGCGGCCCTGCGGGAGGGTGCACTGAGCTACGCCCACACCGTGGCGATCGTCGATGAAGCCCGCAACCTGCCGCCGTCGTCGCACGACGAGTTCGAGAAGACCCTCCTGCCGGAGTCCACGACGCGCACGGCTGCCGGCCTCCGCCAACGCGCCCGCATCGTGCGCGAGCGCCTGCACCCCGACTCGATCGATGAGCGGTGTCGCGACGCTCGCGAACGCCGCGATGTTCGCCTCGAGCCTGCCCGCGACGGCATGGCCTGGCTCACCGCCTATCTGCCGGCCGAGAACGCGATCGCGGCCTATCGGCGTGTGAGCGAGATTGCCTCGAGCCTCGGCGGCTCCGGTGACGCAGAGCAGCGCGACGACCGCACTCTCGCCCAGCGCCGCGCCGACGTCATGACCGACCTCCTGCACGACGGCATCGTGTCCGGCTCGGGTGCGGGTCGCGGCGTGCGGGCGCAGGTGCTCGTGACCGTGCCCGCCCTCACCCTCCTCGACCGCGGCGCCGCACCCGTCTCCCCTGTGCCGCCAGCGACGCTCGAGGGCTACGGACCCATCTCGGCCGACGTCGCCCGGCGCCTCGCCGCTCACGCCCCCAGCTTCACCCGCCTCCTCACCCACCCCGAGACCGGCGCGGTGCTCTCCGTCGGGCGCGACCGCTACGCGGTGCCCCGCGACCTGCGGCTGTGGTTGCGCATTCGCGACGAGACCTGCCGGTTCCCGGGCTGCGGTCGCAGTGCGGCGAGCGCCGACGTCGACCACACGGTCGACTGGCAGCACTCCGGGGCCACGCGACATGACAACCTCGCCCACCTGTGCGAGGCCCACCACCGACTCAAGCATCAGACCGCCTGGCTCGTGCACCAGGCAGGCGGCGGCGTGCTCGAGTGGACGGCACCCAGCGGGCGGCAGTACCGCACCGACCCAGCGACCCGCCTCGCCTGTTAACCTCAGCCCATGAGCGCGCCGCGAAAGACACCCGCGCGCTCGATCCCGCCGTCGGCCCCTCCGCAGATCTGGACTCCCGACGGCGCCGACCTGCTCCTCCACGGCGACAACCTCGCCGCCATGGCGCACCTGCCTGACGCGAGCATGCAGCTCGTCTACCTCGACCCGCCCTTCAACACAGGTCGCACGCAGCAGCGCCGTAGCACCACGAGCACGCGCGACCCCGACGGCGCCTACCTCGGGTTCCAGGGCACGAGCTACCGCCGCACCGTCGAGACGCTCGGCCGCTACGACGACACGTTCCTCGACTACTGGGGCTTCCTCGCCCCGCGCCTCGAGCAGGTCCACCGCGTGCTGCGCGACGACGGCACCCTCTACCTGCACCTCGACTGGCGCGAAGCGCACTACGCGAAGGTCGCCCTCGACGCCCTCTTCGGCCGCGCATGCTTCCTCAACGAGCTCATCTGGGCCTACGACTACGGAGCCAAGTCCCGCCGACGCTGGCCGACGAAGCACGACACGATCCTCGTCTACGTCAAGAACCCCGACGCCTACTACTTCGACTCCGACGCCGTCGACCGCGAGCCGTACATGGCGCCGGGCCTCGTCACTCCCGAGAAGGCGGCGCGCGGCAAGCTGCCCACCGACGTGTGGTGGCACACGATCGTCACCACCAACGGCCGCGAGAAGACCGGCTACCCGACCCAGAAACCCCTCGGCGTCCTGCGGCGCATCGTCGCCGCCTCGAGCCGCGAGGGCGACTGGGTGCTCGACCCCTTTGCCGGCAGCGGCACGACAGCCGCCGCCGCCCACGAGCTCGGCCGCCGCAGCGTGAGCATCGACGCGAACCCCGAGGCCGTGCAGGTCATGAGCGACCGGCTCGGGATGCCCGTCACGGAGCTGAACGGCGAGCACAGCATCCCTCACCCGCCTCGCTAGGCTGAGCGGCATGAGCGACCGCCGCGAGATCGAGTGCTGGCTGACCGACATGGACGGCGTGCTCGTGCACGAGAACGCCGCCCTCCCCGGCGCCGCCGCGCTCATCCAGCAGTGGCGCGACACCGGCACGCCCTTCCTCGTGCTCACCAACAACTCCATCTACACGCCGCGGGATCTCGCCGCCCGCCTGCGCGCGAGCGGCCTCGACGTGCCCGAGGAGTCGATCTGGACCTCCGCGATGGCCACCGCAGACTTCTGCGCCAGTCAGATGCCGAACGGCACCGCCTACGTCATCGGCGAAGCCGGCATCACGACCGCCCTGCACGAGGCGGGCTTCATCATGACCGAGACGAACCCCGACTACGTCGTCGTCGGGGAGACCCGCAACTACTCCTTCGACGCGATCACGAAGGCGATCCGCCTCATCGGCAACGGCTCGCGCTTCATCGCCACCAACCCCGACGCGACCGGGCCGAGCGCCGACGGCCCCATGCCCGCCACGGGTGCGATCAGCGCCCTCATCACGAAGGCCACCGGCAAGGAGCCGTACGTCGTCGGCAAGCCCAACCCGATGATGTTCCGCTCCGCCATGAACCGCATCGGCGCGCACAGCGAGAACACGGCGATGATCGGCGACCGCATGGACACCGACATCGTCGCCGGCATCGAAGCGGGGCTCCACACCGTGCTCGTCCTCACGGGCATCAGCGACGAGACCGAGATCGCCAAGTACCCGTTCCGCCCGAGCGAGATTCTCACGGGAGTGCACGAGCTCGTCACCGCCGAGCCGCTCGAGACCGAGCTCTACGAGCCCGATCTGTCCGTCGAGCCATGAGCGACTACTGATCGACGGGCGGCACCGCGAGGCTGCCCGTGAGAGGCTCACCCGACGTGCGGCTCACGAAGCACGAGTACTCCCGATGCCCCTCGTCCCACTGCTCCTCGGTGACGGGGTACGAGCTCTGCACGGCGAGGTCGTCGTAGGCACCTGCCGCCGAGGGGTCGAGCACGGCCGGGTCGGTGCACGCCAGGTAGAGCGGCGCGCTCAGCGCCTCCCGGCCGGGGTACGGCGCGTCGTCCTCCGCTCCGAGGTCGTAGGTCACCCGCGCGATTAGCTGCCCGCCGTGCGGCTCGGCGCAGTCGACGACCGTGTACTCGTCCTGCCACGCATCCACGTAGGGGTCGAGGCACTCGCCGCCGAGCAGGTCGTCCCACCGGTACTCATCGGGCTCGACGGGCCCCACCGGCTCGACCGTCTCGGTCGGCGTGGGGGTGGGGGTGGGCGTCGGCGTCACGACCGGCGCCGGTGCGAGCAGGTCGGGCAGGCGCGTGCCGAGCAGGAAGAGGCCGGCGAGGGCGAGCACGGCCACGATCGCGCCCGCGATCCAGAGAAGGATGCGCGGACGCTTCCCTAGCGGGCCCGGCGAGCCGCCCGCGGGCGCCCCCGTCTCGTGCGCGCGCTCGTCGCTCACGCGAGCCCGAGGTCGGCCAGCCCGATCGCCGCGCGGTACTCGTAGCCGGCCTCCTCGATCACGCGCCGAGCATCCGTCGCCCTGTCGACGACGACCGCGACGGCGACGACCGTCGCCCCGGCGGCCTCGAGGGCGCGCGCCGCAGTGAGGGGCGACCCGCCCGTCGTCGAGGTGTCTTCGAGCACGACGACGCGCTTGCCGTCGACGTCGGGCCCCTCGACCTGCCGGCCGCGACCGTGATCCTTGGGAGCCTTGCGCACGACGACGGCGTCGTACGTGAGTCCGCGGGCGACCCCCTGGTGCAGCACAGCGGCGGCGATGGGGTCGGCGCCCATGGTGAGCCCGCCGACCGCGGCGACGTCGGGGATGTCGGCGATGAGGTCGCACATGACCTGGCCGATGAGCGGGGCCGCACGGTGGTCGAGGCTGAGTCGGCGCAGGTCGATGTAGTAGCTCGCCGTCGCTCCGCTCGAGAGCGTGAACTCGCCGTGGAAGACGGCCTCGTCGCGGATGAACTGGATGAGCTTCTCGCGCGCGTCGGTCACGCACGCCACTCTACTGCGGGGCGATCGGCCGCTCCGTGCCTAGGCTGGTGCCATGCGCATCGCCACCTGGAACGTCAACTCGATCCGCACCCGTCACGCTCGCGTCGTCGACTTCCTCGTGCAGTCCGACGTCGACGTGCTCGCAATGCAGGAGATCAAGTGCAAGCCCGAGCAGTTCCCCATGGCACCGTTCGAGGAGGCCGGCTACGAGGTCATCGCGCACGGACTGAACCAGTGGAACGGCGTCGCGATCGCGAGCCGCCTTCCGCTCACCGACGTCGCGACCGAGCTGACCGACCAGCCCGGTTTCGCGAAGGCGCACGAGGGACCGGATGCTCCCCTCGAAGCCCGCGCGCTCGGCGCCACGATCGACGGCGTGCGGGTGTGGAGCCTCTACGTTCCCAACGGCCGCGCCCTCGACGACCCGCACCTCGACTACAAACTGCGCTTCCTGCGTGCAGCGGCCGAGGAGGCGCGCACGTGGCTGAGCGAGAATCCGGATGCTCCGCTCGCGCTCACCGGCGACTTCAACGTGGCTCCCACCGACGCCGACATGGGCGACCCGAGCTTCGTGCCCGGTGTCTCCACCCACATCTCCCCCGCCGAGCGCGAGGCCTTCGCGGGGCTCGAGGCCGCGGGGCTCTCCGACGTCGTGCGCCCGCTCGTTCCGGAGGGCTTCACCTTCTGGGACTACAAGCAGCTGCGGTTCCCCCGCAACGAGGGCATGCGCATCGACTTCATCCTCGGCTCGCGCGGCTTCGCCGACCTCGTGGCGGGTGCGAGCATCGAGCGGGAGCAGCGCAAGGGTGACAGCCCGAGTGACCACGTGCCCGTCGTGGTCGAGCTCGCGCTCGAGCAGGAGGACGACGACCGCCCGATGATCTTCTAGCGAGGGGTCGGGCCGAGGCCTCGGGCTGATTCCGTGAGCAGGGTCGCTACGGTGCCAGGAGCGCCGCGATGACGACGAGGATCGGCACGGCGAGCGCCGTCGAGATGAGACCGGAGTCTCGCGCGAGCGGCATGGCCGTCTGGTAGCGGGCCGCGTAGGTGTAGACGTTCTGCGCCGTCGGCAGGGCCGCGAGCACGACGACGGTGAAGAGCGCGACGCCCTCGAGCCCGAACACGAGTGCGCCGAGGCCCCACGCGACGAGCGGCATGACGATGCTCTTGAGGATGACGGCGAGCAGAACATCCCGTCGCCCGCTCCCCGGCTCCAGGATGCGGCGACCGTGCAAAGACAACCCGAAGACGACGAGGACGGCCGGCACCGCGGCGGCGCCGAGCAGACGGAACGGCTCGACGACCGGGTCGGGGAGGTCGACGCCGAGCAGGGCGACGACGAGCCCGAGCACCGAGGCGATGATGAGCGGGTTGCGCACCGGCTGCGTGAGCACCCGGCCGATCGAGAGCCGGCCGCTCGTCGTGACATCGAGGATCGTGAGGGCGATGGGCGCGAACACGACCAGCTGCAGGAGGATCACCGGGGCGACGAGGGTGGGGTCGCCGATCACGTACGCGGCGACGGGCAGGCCGATGTTGTTCGCGTTGACGTAGCCGGAGGCCAGAGCGCCGATCGTGAGCGCTGGAGGCCCTCGACGCCAGAGGAGGCGCGCGAGCAGCACGAACGCGAGCATGCACGAGAGCGCCGCGATCGCGGAGACGGGCAGCAGCGCCGAGAACAGTTCTGCGAGGTCGGCCTCGGCCATGACGCTGAACAGGAGCGCGGGGAGGAACACGAAGAAGGCGGCCCGCCCGAGCACGACGGCGGCGGTCGGGCCGAGCACTCCGACGCGCCCGACGAAGTAGCCGACGGCGATCACCGACCCGATGATCGCGAAGCCGATGAGCACGCCCGCCGTCTCCCCAGTCTGGTCTAGGTAGTGCCTACCTATGGCATATCGCCCGCGACCTCGGCACACTGGAGGCACAGCACGACGCCCCCGGCGCTCCCGGGCGGCGACGTACCCCGATCGCCTCGCCTCGTGCGGGCAGCCCCGAATCAGGAGAAGTCATGCGACGCACTGCACCCGCCGTGGGCGCCCTCGCCCTCGCCGTCACCCTGGGCCTGACCGGATGCTTCGGCAACCCGCTCGAGCAGCTCACCGAGAATCTCGTTGAGGGCGGTGTCGAGAACCTCATCGAGGACCAGACCGGCGTCAACATCGACGTCGACGGAGGCGGCGGGGCGAGCCTGCCCGACAGCTGGCCCTCCGACGTGCCCACCCCTGATGGCTCCGTGCTGTTCTCGGCGGGAGTCGACGGCAACTTCACGGCGAGCTTCGAGATCTCCGGGCCCGAGGTGGTCGACCAGCTGCGCGGCGACCTCGAAGACTCCGGCTACGCGCTCACGCAGGAGGCCGACTACGGCGGGCTGCTCAACTACCTGTACGAGAACGACACGTACACCGTCACCGCGGTCTACATCGCGGGGGAGGGCGAGAACGCCGACACGCTGCAGTACAGCATCGTCCTCAAGGAGCAGCAGTAGGGGTTCCCCCAGCGGCGCAGGCTGCGCGAGTTATAGGAACTCGCGCAGCTCGCGCTCGAGCTCGGTACGACCGCGCACGCCGAGCTTGCGATAGATGTTCGACAGGTGGTTGTCGACCGTGCGCACCGAAACCCCGAGTCGCTCGGCGATCTCACGGCTGCGCTCGCGGCGAGCCGCCGCGGTCGCGACCGTCCACTCCCGTTCGGTGAGGCCGGCATCGTCGCGCGCGTGCCTGGGGCGGGAGGGCGACACCACGGTGCGGGAGAGCTCGCTCGCGGTCACGCGGGCACGGCGCACGAGCATCCGGTCGTCCGGTTCCCACCCGGGCGCCGCTGACACGAGGCCGAACGCGAGCGCTCCGAGGCCGGCCGTCGTGAGCGCGGGGGCGAGCTCCACGGCCGCGGCCGCGTCGTGGTGCTCTCGGGCCTCTGCCGCCCTCCTCACAAGCTCGAGGAACGGGGCGCCCGAGGAGGCTGCGGCGCTCGACACGAGGTCGAGCACCTCGCCGCCGGAGGAGAGCCGCAGCGCCACGGTGGCCGTCAGAGCGGCGAGGAGGAGGTGGCCAGCCTCGACGCCGACGCGCACCGCCGAGGTGAGCGCGGCGCTCGCCGACTCAGGGTCTCCCTCGGCCGCGGCGAGCCAGGCCTGCGCCTCCGCCGCCTGCAGGCGAACCTTGACGTCGTCGTGGTGGGCCGGCTCGAGCGCGTCGAGGAACGCGCGGGCACTGGCCTGATCACCGCGCTGAGCGTGCACGGTCGACGCGAGGGCGAGCGCCGGGCCGAGGAGGCCCGTGAAGTCGCGCCACCGCAGCTGATCGACGGCGAGCACCGCGAGGGGAGCGGCATCGTGCAGTCGCCCGCCGTGGAGGTGGATGAGCGCGAGAGCGTACGACCACACTCCCGATGACTCCGCGAAGGGCTCGAGCCTGCGCGCCTCCGCGAATGCGCGCGCATCATCGATGCGGCCCCGCGCCACATCGACGAGGAACGCACTGAGGTCGAGCAGGCTCTCGCCGTACGGCACCACCTCGGCGAAGCGCGCGGCGAGCGGCCGACCCGAGGCGATGGCGGCGCTCGCGTCGTCGATGCGGCCGGCCATCGTCGCGATCATGGCTGTGCCGAGAGCGGCCGTGAGCTCGGCGGCATGCCCGGCTGCATGCTCGGCGGCATCCCCTGGGCCGGCGCCCGGGGCAGGGTCGGCGCCGCGGGCACGGTCGAGCGTTGCCGGCGGTATGACGTGCGAAGCGAGAACCTCGCGATCACCGGCCATGAGGCGCCACTTGGCGAGATCGGGCTCGAGCAGGGCGCGCCCGGTCGCATCCAGGTCGTCGAGGATGCTCACGATGCGGTCCGCCGCAGCCCGGGGCTCGTGCCGCCGCAGCGCCGTGTGCTGCCCCCACCGCAGGTGCACGATGGCCAGAGTCTCCGCGGCCGCGCCTGCCCGCGCACTCGCCTCCGCCCGTGCGAAGGCCTCGTCAGCCTCCTCCACCCGTCCGAGAGCGGAGAGCGCGGCGGCGCGCGTCACGTGGGCCGTGGCGAGCGCGGGCGCATCCTCCTCGGTCGCGGTGGCGAGCACGCGGTCGGCTGCCGCGATCGCGCGCTCGTGATCGCCCACGGCATGCGCGTAGCGGGCCGCCCACAGCGTGTCGTCTCGCGCGACTGTCGCGCCAGCGTCGAGCAGAAGGCACACGGCCGTGAAGCGCACCGGCGGTGACGGGAGGGCGAGCAGACGGCGCGCCGCGGACTCCCGCAGACGGTTCCGCGCGGCGGGCTCGAGGTCGGCGAGAAGGGCCTCCGCGAAGATCGGGTGCGCCAGTCGAAGGTGCGCGCGGTCGCCCTCACCGCTCGCACCCTCACCGCCCGCACCCTCCCCGCTCGCCACGACGAAGCCCCCGGCGACGAGATCGTCCACCGTGTCGAGGTCCTCGGCACGCGTGGCGGTCGCCGGCCACGGCTGGGCGACGGCGAGCAGCTCGGCGAAGCGTCGCTGATCATCGCGAAGAGTGTCGAGGCGGCTCGCGACGGTGCCGATGATGTGCGGCGGCACGCGGCTGGGGTCGAGCTCGACGCCGTAGGGACCCGAGCGCACGCGGCCCGTGCGCTCGGCCGAGAGCACGAGCTCGCGCAGGAAGAGCGGGTTGCCACGGGTGACGTCGAACAGCGTGCGGAGCGTCTCGGGTCGCGGCTCGGCGCCGAGGCGGCGGCGCAGCAGCTCACGCGTCTGGTCAAGCCCGAGACCGGGCACCTCGGTCACCGTCACGAGGTCCTCGTGCAGAAGGCGCGCGAGCGCTCCCGTCATGGGGTGCTCGTCTCGGGCGGTGAGCAGAGCGGGCACGGCGAAGACGCGCACGAGCTGGTACAGCGCTGCAGCCGAGGTGGCGTCGAGCAGCGGCGCGTCGTCGACGACGAGCAGATAGGTGTCGGCGTGCGCTCCGACGAGCGCGATGAGCTGCTGCAGCCGGTCGGCGACGTCGTCGTGCGGCGCGAAGCGCTCAGCGCCGAGCAGGGGAGACAGGGCACCCAGCGGAACGTCGCGCAGCTCGTCGAGAGCGACGACGGGCACGATCGTGCGGCCCTTCGCGGCGAGTGCTGACGCGGCCGTCGCGGCCACGGTCGTCTTGCCCACCCCGCTGGGCCCGCGCAACATTTGTGCGCGTGCAGGGCGGGCCGCGAGCGCATCCACGAGCCGGTCGACGTGATCGGGGCGCGCGACGATCGGCCAAGACCCCATTCGTGTCAGCCTCTCGCTCAGATCACCGCGATTGCCCTGCCCGGCGCACCCCCAGGAAGACCGGTGACCGACTGTCGACGCTAGCAGTCGTGGGCGCGCTGGTCGCGGGCCTTTCCTGCGGATCCGGCACGAATCGCCATTCCGCGCGCGCGACGACGGCAGCATCCTGCGTCGACGCAACTTTCCCGCGTCGATCGCAACCACCGCTCGCGGCTCCGTCCCTAGGCTCGTCAGCAGCAGGGAGCCCGCACGGCGCGGGCACCGAACACGGCGATCGACGAAGGAGGGACCCATGACGCACGCAGAAGCGACGCACGCAGACGCAGCGCACGCAGAAGCACCGACGAGCGCGCGCACCATCATCGGAGAGCCCGAGGTCGTCGAGGACGGCGGTGCCCAGACGGATGCTGCGCTCACCGCCGCCGCGATCGTCGCCGACCCGGCATGGTCGCGCCTGAAGCAGGCCGCCGAGGCCATCCGCCCGCTGCAGGTGCACGACGGGAGCATCGTCGAGACGCGCTACCACGCTGAAGCGGCTCGGCAGGTCGCCGTGATCGTCGACGCGCTCGAGCACTTCGCCCCGGGCATCCCGTATGACGAGGCGTACTTGAGGGCCTGCGCACGGGACTTCCGCGCGTGGGTCGCGGGAGGGTTCGGGGTACCCGACTTCTACGACTCGCTCGATGCGTTCCGGCCGGCGGCCGAGCGACGCGACGGTGTGGCGCACCTCGTGGTGTTCCCCATGTACACCCAGAACGGCTCGCCAGACCGGCTCGTCGAGGCGGTCGTGTGCGAGGTCATCTGGCCCGAGTTCGTCGCGCAGCTCGAGGCCGGCGAGTACGGCAACGCCCTGTACCTCGGGTTGCGGTTCGCCGACTTCACCTCCGGCTACGACACGAACTCGGCCGTGCTGTTCCCCGAGTCGGTCGCGGTGACCCCGCGCGTGCCCGCAGGGAGCGGGCCGGGAGCGGCACCCGCACTGCCCCCGTTCACGTGGGGGGCGATCTTCGCCGACCGCGAGGCCGCCCGCTACCGCCGAGTCGTGAGGGCGGCGGCCGAGACCACTCGGCTCGAACTGCCCGCCGACGCCGCACGGCTGCTCGACGACCAGCAGCTCACCGAGCGCACCTTCGTGATGTGGGACATGATTCACGACCGCACCCACATGCGCGGCGACCTGCCCTTCGACCCGTTCATGATCAAGCAGCGCATGCCGTTCTTCCTGTACTCCTTGGAGGAGCTGCGGTGCGACCTCACGGCCTTCCGCGAGGCCGTGGCCCTGTGGCGGGCCAAGGACACGGATGACGTCACGCGCGAGCATGCGCGCCTCGTGCAGTACGCCGTCATCTTCGACCGCATCTTCCGCTTCGCCCTCACCGGCACGCGCGTGCGCAACTACGACGGTCTCGGCGGGCAGCTACTGTTCGCCTGGATGCACCAGCGCGGGGTGCTGCACTGGACGGATACGCGACTGACGATCGAGTGGGAGGCGGTGCCCGACGTCGTCGTCGCGCTCTCCGACGCGATCAACGAGCTGTACTGGCGCTCGATCGACCGGCCGAAGGCGGCGCACTGGCTCGCCGCGTACGCCTTCCTCACGACGACGCTCACGCCGCATCCTGCGTCGACGTGGGCGCGCGGCCTGCCCGACGACGTGCTCGCCGGTCCGCTCAAGGGGTACACCGACCTCGTGCTCGACGACGAGTTTCCCCTCTCGATGTTCTACGAGGCGCTGCAGAAGAAGATCGCGCCGGTGATCGAGTCGACCTCGGGCATCACGGGCACCGGTAGCGCGTGACGGGCCAGCAGAGCATCCAGGACCGCACGATCGTCGTCGCGGGCGCGGGCGGCGCTGCCGGCCGCGCGGTGTGCTTGGCGCTTACGGAGGCGGGAGCGCACGTCGTCGCGGTTGGGTCTCGAGGCGAATCGCTGACCGAGGTGGATGCGGCCGAGACCGCGGTCGTCGACCTCGCCGAGCCGGGTGCGGTGAGCGAGTGGGCGGCCGAGCTGCGGACGCGCAGGCCGAGCATCGACGGCCTGCTCCACCTCGTCGGCGGGTGGCGAGCGGGATCGTCCGAAGAAGACTGGGACTGGCTCGAGCGCCGCGTGCTCACGACCCTGCGGGTGCTGAGCCGCGAGCTGCGGGACGACCTGAGCGCGTCCAGCGCGGGGCGGCTCGCGATCGTGAGCTCGACCGCCGTCGCGCAGCCACGATGGGGCATGGCCAACTACGTCACGCTCAAGGCGGCCGCGGAAGCGTGGACTCAAGCGCTCGCGACCGGCTGGCGAGTGAAGGGCACGCCGACCGCGGCCGTGACCTTCGTGGCGGGCGCACTCGACGAGGGCGACACGACCGCGCAGCTCGCCGCGGCGTGCGCGGGGCTGTGGGAGCTCGGGCACGAGCAGCTCAACGGCGCGGTCGTGCACCTGGCTCCGTCGTGAGACGGATGCGCGGTCCGGTGCACGCGGGTTAGCGTTCTGGGGTGACTGCCGAGACCCGCCCGCCCTCCACCGTCGACGCCGACGGCAACTGGGTGCGCCCGACGCCCGGCGTCGCCGGCATGCGCACCGACGGGCTGCTGGCGCTCGGCATTGCTGTGGGCGCCTCGCTCGCGATCCTGCTCTACGTCTCGGCCGAGTTCTTCGACGAGCCTCCCGTGCTGTGGCAAGCGGCACTCGTCGTGCTCGGCATCTCGGGCCCGCTCGTGTGGCGCAGGGTCGCGCCCATCACCGTCACCGCCGTCATCTCGATCGTCTACATCTGCGCCCTCTACAACAAGGTGCCCGAAGTGCTGTTCAGCAACATCGCGCTGTTCATGGCGATGTACTCGATCGGCGCGTGGTCATCTTCACGCCGGCACGCGCTCGTGGCGCGCATCGTCGTCGTGGTCGCCATGTTCGGCTGGCTGTTCTGGGAGATCACCCGGGCCGCCTTCGATACCTCGCTCGCGCCGGAGGACTCGGGCATCGGCCTCATCGCGCCCGGCGTCGCCATCGGGCTCATCAGCATCGTCACCAACATCCTCTACTTCGCAGGAGCGTGGGCCTTCGGTGATCGGGCATGGAGTGCCGCGCGCGAGAGGGCCGAGCTCAAGGCTCGCACGCACGAGCTCGAGGCGGAGCGCGAGCTCACCGCGGCGCAGGCCGTGACCCTCGACCGCGTGCGCATCGCCCGCGAACTGCACGACGTCGTCGCCCACCACGTCTCCGTCATGGGAATCCAGGCGGGTGCGGCACGCCGGGCACTCGGTGCCGACGCCCCCGCCCCGGCGATCAGCGCACTCGGCTCGGTGGAGACCTCGGCGCGCGACGCCGTCGACGAGCTGCACCGCCTCGTGACGACCCTGCGCGGTATCGGCGGCGAAGGCGACGCGACGGACGGACCGAGCACGCGCGGCACGGCCCAGCTCGAGGCACTCCTCGACGACGTGCGCGCCGCGGGCCGAACAGCAGACTTCACGATCGTCGGCGATCGGCAGCCGCTCTCCCCCGTCATCGACACGACGCTCTACCGCGTCGCACAGGAGGCGGTCACCAACAGCCTCAAGCACGCGGGGGCGACCGCGACGATGGATGTTCGGCTCAGGTTCAGCCCCGAGCGGGTCGAGCTCGAAGTGGCCGACACGGGCCACGGCGCCCGTAGCTCGCAGACCACGACGAGCGCGTCCGGCGGCCTCGGGCAGATCGGCATGCGCGAGCGACTTGCCGCGATCGGAGGAGCGCTCGAGGCGGGGCCGCGCAAGCGCGGCGGGTATCTCGTGCGCGCGACCGTGCCGCTCCTCGTGACCGAGCAGGTCGGCTCATGAGCGAGCCCGTGATCCGCGTGCTCCTGGTCGACGACCAAGATCTGGTGCGCGCGGGCTTCCGCGTCATCCTCGAGAGCGAGCCGGGCATCGAGGTCGTCGGGGAGGCCGCCGACGGTGCTCGCGCGCTCGAGGCCGCGCGCGAGCTGCGCCCCGACGTCATCTGCATGGACGTGCAGATGCCGGGGGTCGACGGGCTCGAGGCGACCAGGCGAATCCGGTCCGAGGGGCTCGAGCCGAGCATCCTCGTTCTCACGACCTTCGACCGCGACGACTACCTGTTCGCCGCCCTCGAGGCGGGCGCGAGCGGGTTCCTGCTCAAGAACGCGAGCCCCGAGAAGCTGCTCGAAGCCGTGCGCGTCGTCGCGGGAGGTGAGGCGCTCCTCGCCTCCGACGTCACACGCCGCGTCATCGAGCGCGTCACCGCGAGCCGGGAGCGGCCCGCCCCCGACGCGCGTCTCGACGAGCTCACCGAGCGGGAAGCCGAAGTGCTGCGGTTGCTCGCGCGGGGGTTGAGCAACGGCGAGATCGCCCGCGAGCTGTACCTCGGCGAGGCGACCGTCAAGACCCACGTCTCCAAGATCCTCCTCAAGCTCGGGCTGCGCGACCGCGTGCACGCCGTCGTCTTCGCCTACGAGAACGGCGTCGCCGTGCCGGGCGAGAGCGGGCCAGGCGGGTCATCCAACTGACGGACCCCGCGCCCGCCTCACGGCGGATGCGGCGCACCCCCTCGCACGCCTAGCGTCGAGATACCGGGATCGCCGAGCACCCCGGGAAGGGAGCACCATGCTGCAGATCGAGAACGTCACCAAGTCGTTCGGCGACCGCACCGCGCTCGACGACGTGAGCTTCGGGGTCGGCGCCGGGCGCCTCACCGGCTTCGTCGGCGGCAACGGGGCGGGCAAGACCACGGCGATGCGCATCATCCTCGGTGTGCTCGCGAGCGACAGCGGCCGCATCACGCTGCACGGTGAGCCGCTCACCGCCGACGACCGCCGGCGCTTCGGCTACATGCCCGAAGAGCGCGGGCTGTACCCCAAGATGCGCGTGCACGAGCAGCTCGTCTACCTCGCGCGTCTGCGCGGAGTGCGGGCGCGAGACGCTGCCGTGCGGGCCGACGAGCTCATCGACCGCCTCGAGTTGACCGAGCGCCGCGACGAGCCCATCGAGAAGCTCTCCCTCGGCAACCAGCAGCGCGCCCAGATCGCCGCGGCCCTCGTCCACGACCCCGACGTGCTCGTGCTCGACGAGCCCTTCTCGGGCCTCGACCCGATGGCCGTCGAGACGGTTCTCGGCGTGCTCGGCGAGTTCGCCGCCCGGGGAGCCCCCGTACTGTTCTCCAGTCACCAGCTCGACCTCGTCGAGCGCCTGTGCGACGACCTCGTCATCATCGCCGGCGGGGCCATCCGCGCCGCGGGGCCACGGGACGAGCTCCGCGCCGCCAACACCGGCTCCCAGTGGGAGCTCCTGAGCGGGGAGGACGCCGGCTGGGTGCGCGACATCCCCGGCGCGACCGTGCTCGAGTTCGACGGCGGCTACGTGCTCTTCGAGGCCGACGCCGACGCCGCCCAGGTCGTGCTGCAGCGCGCCGCCGCCCTCGGCGCCGTGCACAGCTTCACCCCCCGCCGACCCACCCTGACCGAGATCTTCCGAGAGGTCGTGAAGTGATGAGCACCACCCCCGCCACCAGCACCGCCGCCACCCGCGGCCCCGCCACCTCGCCTGCCCCGCGCTTCCGCGAGTCCGTCACCCTCGTCGCCGGCCGCGAAGTCACCCAGAAGCTGCGCTCCAAAGCCTTCGTCATCTCGACGATCATCCTCATGCTCGTCGTGCTCGCCTCCATCGTCATCGGCGGGCTCGTCTCCCGCAACCAGGGAGACACCCCCGTCGCGGCCGTCGGCGTCGTCGCCGAGCAGCTCGAGGGCCTTCCCGGCATCGAGGTCACCGAGGTGCCCACGCGCGCAGAAGCCGAGACCCTCGTGCGCGACGGGGAGGTCGACGGCGCCGCCGTGCCGCTCGACGACCCCGCCGAAGGCGGCCCCGCGATCGAGGTCATCGGGCTCGAAGGGGCGCCGGGCATCCTCATTCAGGCCCTCTCGATCGCCCCCGAGGTGACCCTCCTCGACGAGCCGGAGGTCGACGGCTTCATCGTCTACTTCGTGGCCCTCGGCTTCGGCATCGTCTTCTTCATCTCCGCCGTCACCTTCGGCGGCACGATCGCGCAGAGCGTCGTGGAGGAGAAGCAGACGCGCGTCGTCGAGATCCTGCTGTCGTCGATCTCCTCGCGCGCCTTGCTCGCCGGCAAGGTGGTCGGCAACTCGATCCTCGCCTTCGGCCAGATCATCGCGATCGCCGTGCTGGCCGGCATCGGGCTCATGGTGATCGGGCAAGACATCCTCATCAGCGACCTCGGGGTCTCGGTGGCCTGGTTCCTCGGCTTCTTCGCCATCGGCTTCGTGCTGCTCGCCGCCATGTACGCGGCGTCGGCGGCACTCGTCTCCCGCATGGAGGACGTCGGCTCGGTGCTGACCCCGGTCACCTACCTCGTGATGATCCCGTACTTCCTCGTCATCTTCTTCAACGACAACGAGCTCGTGCTGGGCATCATGTCGTACGTGCCGTTCTCCGCCCCGGTCGGGATGCCCATGCGCATCTTCCTCGAGACCGCCCAGTGGTGGGAGCCCCTGGTCTCCCTCGCGATCCTCGTCGCCACGACCGTCGTCGTGGTCGCGCTCGGGGCCCGGATCTACGGCAACTCGCTCCTGCGCACCGGGTCGCGCGTCAAGCTCGGTGAGGCCCTGCGCGGCTGACCGGCGGCGCTCACGACGGTCGCCGCGAAACCGCGGCGGGTGCGGGAGAATGGGCTCGTGACGAGACTCCACGACTCCACCCGCCGCGGTTTCGCGAGCGACAACTACGCCGGTGTGCACCCCGAGGTGCTGACGGCTCTGGCCGAGGCCAACGAGGGCCACCAGGTCGCCTACGGCGAAGACCAGTACACCGAGCGCCTCGGTGAGGTGATGCGGCAGGAGTTCGGCGAGCATGCCGAGGTGTACCCCGTCTTCAACGGCACGGGCGCCAACGTGCTCGCGCTCACCGCGCTCATGCCGCGCTGGGGCGCCGTGATCTGCAGCGCGACCGCGCACATCCACACCGACGAGGGCGGCGCCCCCGAGCGGGTGAGCGGGCTGAAGCTGCTGCCCGTGCCGACTCCAGACGGCAAGCTCACCCCGGAGCTCATCGCGACTGAGGCCTTCGGCTGGGGCGACGAGCACCGCGCCCAGCCGCTCGTCGTGAGCATCACGCAGACGACTGAGCTCGGCACGCTCTACACGGCCGACGAGATTCGCGCGATCGCCGACTACGCGCACGCGCACGGCATGGCCCTGCACCTCGACGGCGCCCGCATCTGGAATGCCGCCGCCGCGCTCGGCACGTCGTTGCGCGCGTTCACCGCCGACGTGGGAGTGGACATCCTCTCTCTCGGCGGCACCAAGAACGGGCTCCTCGGCGCCGAGGCGATCGTCGTGATCGACCCCTCCCGCGCCCCGGGCCTCACCTACCTGCGCAAGATGTCGATGCAGCTCGCGAGCAAGATGCGCTTCGTGAGCGCGCAGCTGCTCACGCTCTTCGAGGGCGGCCTCGGCGTGCGCTCCGCGGGCCACGCCAATGCCATGGCAGCGCGCCTGCGCACCGGGCTCGAGACGATGATCGCGCGGGGAGAGGTTCTCGAGGGATCGCTGTCGTTCAGCCAGCCGACCCAGGCCAACGCCGTCTTCGCGGTGCTCGAGAACGATGCGGCCGACCGCATTCGCGAGAAGGTGCGCTTCTACGACTGGGACCGCGCGCGCGGCGAAGTGCGCTGGATGTGCGCCTTCGACACGAGCGCCGACGACATCGACGCCTTCCTGCGCATCGTGCACCACGAGCTCGGCAGGTAGGGCGCAGCCGGGCGTACGCTGAGCCTCATGCGCTTCGGACTCTTCATTCCCCAAGGCTGGCGGCACGACCTGGTCGACATCGACCCCGACGAGCAGTGGGCGGTGATGAAGCGCCTCGCGCAGCACGCCGACGCGGGCCCGTGGGAGTCGATCTGGGTCTACGACCACTTCCACACCGTCCCCGTGCCGAGCGAGGAGGCGACGCACGAGGCGTGGACCCTCATGTCGGCGTTCGGCGCCGTCACCGAGCGCGTGCGCCTCGGGCAGATGTGCACGTGCATGGGCTACCGCAACCCCGCGTACCTCGCCAAGGTCGCCGCGACGGTCGACCACGTCTCGCACGGGCGCGTCGAGATGGGCATCGGCGGCGGCTGGTACGAGCACGAGTGGAACGCCTACGGGTACGGGTTCCCGGAGATCGGAGACCGCCTGCGGATGCTCGACGAGGGCGTGCAGATCATGCGGCAGGCCTGGTCGGAGGGGACCGCGACGCTGAACGGCCGCTACTACAAGGTCGAGGGCGCGATCGTTCGGCCCCTGCCGGTGCAGAAGCAGGGCATCCCGTTCTGGATCGCCGGAGGCGGTGAGAAGGTCACGTTGCGCATCGCCGCGCAGTACGGGCAGTACACGAACTTCGCCGGCACCCCCGAGGAGTTCACCCACAAGAGCGAGGTGCTGCGCGGGCACTGCGAGCGGCTCGGCACGAGCTTCGACGCCATCACGCGGTCGTCGAACTACAACACCGTCGTCGGGCGCGACGAGGCCGAGGTCGCCGAGCGCATCGCCACCATCGAGGCGCGGCTCACGCGGTACCTCGGGGCCGAGCGTGCGGAGAAGGCCGTCGCCGATCTGCGCAACGGTCGCGGGCTTGCGGGAACCCCTGAGCAGATCATCGAGCAGTTGCAGGGCATGCAGCAGCTCGGCATGACCTACGCGATCACCTACTTCGCCGAGGCGGCCTACGACACGAGCGGCATCGAGCTGTTCGAGCGCGAGGTCGTGCCCGCGCTCGTCTAGGCCCTGCCGCCCGAGCCCCTGCCGCCCAAGCCCCTCCCGCCCCGAGCCCTCACCGCCTGCGCCGTCGACACTGTGCCGCTACGCGGCAACTGTGCTGTCGCGAACGAGCACACTGGCGATTCTGAAGCACAGTCGTCGGGGCGACGGGCGACGGGGCGCGTCCGCATTGACAGACATCGATATAGCTGAGTACATTGATGTTCATCGATGTTTACAGGAGGTGACGACATGACCATGTTCACTGAGGACGGCTGCTGCGGCGGCGTCTGCTGCTGACACGACACCGGTTGCGCACCGCGCACATCGGCCCTGCCGGCCAGCGCGGTGCGCGACCCCTCTCACTCACGTCAGCACGACCCTCCAGAAAGGAACCGAGCGTGAGCGATGCGCTCTTCTCCAGCCTCACCGCAGGCCTGCTCGCCGGGTACGCGATCGCGATCCCGGTCGGGGCGATCGCGGCGCTCCTCATCACGCATGGCGCGCGCCACGGCGCACGCGTCGCCGCGGGCGGCGCACTCGGTGCCGCGACGGTTGACGGCCTCTACGCGACGATCGCCGTCGTGGCAGGAGCAGCCATCGCGCCGGTCATCGTGCTCATCGAAGAACCTCTCCGCTGGCTCTCCGTCATCGTGCTCGTCGCGCTCGGCATCATGATCGCGCTGCCCGGGCTGCGCGCAGCGCCGAGGCACGTGCCGCCGATCAGCGCGGATGCTCCCACCGACGCAGCCCCGGCCGACGCACCCCTGGCCGACGCAGCCTTGAGCGACACGACCCCGGCGCCCGCCCCGTCCGGCAGCACGGCGACGGCCTCGCGCACGACCACCGCGCGCCGGCTCTTCCTCACCGTCGGCGCCCTCACGCTCGTGAACCCCGTGACGGTCGTCTACTTCGCCGCGCTCATCGGCAGCTCGACGCTCGCCCTCGACGCCTCGCCGCTCGAGCGCATCGTCTTCGTCGCGGCGGCGTTCGCCGCCTCGCTCAGCTGGCAGCTGCTGCTCACGACCGCGGGCGCCCTCGCCGGCCGGGCCCTCGTCGGGCCGATCGGCGCGCGCATCACGGCCCTCGTGGGGGGCGGCATCATCATCCTCCTCGCCGTGCGCGCGGCGTGGGACGGCTGAGCGGACCTGCGACCTCAGACCTCCATGCGCGAGACGACGAGGCCGTCCGTGCCCTCGGGGGCGACGTCGACGCGCACCACGTCGCCGTCGGCGATCGTGCTCGAGAGGATCGCGCGGGCGAGGGCGTCGTCGATCTCGTGCTGCATGAGCCTGCGCAGCGGCCGCGCCCCGTACACGGGGTCGTAGCCGCGCTCGGCGAGCCACGTGCGAGCATCCGGCGTCACCGCCAGCTGCAGGCGACGGTCGACGAGGCGGCGCTCGAGGCGATCGATCTGCAGCGACACGATCTGGCCGAGATCGTCCGTCGTGAGCGGTGCGAACACCACGATGTCATCGAGCCGGTTGACGAACTCCGGCTTGAAGGCCTGCCGCACCATGTCGTTCACGCCGGCGACCTTCGCCTCCCACTCGAGCGACGGGTCGATGAGCAGCTGCGAGCCCAGGTTCGAGGTGAGGATGAGGATCGTGTTGCGGAAGTCGACGGTGCGACCCTGGCCATCGGTGAGCCGGCCGTCGTCGAGCACCTGCAGCAGCAGGTCGAAGACCTCGGGGTGCGCCTTCTCGACCTCGTCGAGCAGGATCACCGAGTAGGGGCGGCGACGCACGGCCTCGGTCAGTTGGCCGCCCTGCTCGTAGCCCACGTAACCGGGAGGGGCGCCGATGAGGCGCGAGACGGCGAACTTCTCCCCGTACTCGCTCATGTCGATGCGCACGAGCGCCTTCTCGTCGTCGAACAGGTAGTCGGCGAGCGCCTTCGCGAGCTCGGTCTTGCCGACGCCCGTGGGGCCGAGGAAGAGGAACGAGCCGGTCGGGCGGTCGGGGTCGCTGATGCCCGCGCGCGTGCGGCGCACCGCCTCCGACACGGCCACGACGGCATCTTTCTGACCGATGATGCGCTTGCCGAGCTCCGCCTCCAGGGTCAGCAGCTTCTCCGTCTCGCCCTGCGTGAGCTTGTCGACGGGGATGCCCGTCCAGGCCGCCACGACCGCGGCAATGTCTTCGTCCGTCACCTGGTCGTTAACCATGCGCGGGCCGCTCTCGGCCGACTCGGCCTCCGCGAGCTGCGTCTCGATGCCCGGGATCACCTCGTAGTTGAGGCGCGAGGCCTCCTGGTACTGCCCCTCGCGCATGGCGCGGTCGAGCTCGATGCGCGCGTCGTTGAGGCGCGTGCGCAGGTCGCCGACGGCGGTCAGGCCCGACTTCTCGGCCGCCCAACGCTTCTGCAGGGCATCCCGCTCGGCTGTCTTCTCGGCCAGCTCGCCGCGCAGCTTCTCGAGCCGGGCCTTCGACGCGTCGTCCTTCTCTTTCTTGAGGGCGAGCTCCTCGATCTCGAGGCGCGTCACGGCGCGCTTGAGCTCGTCGAGCTCGACGGGGCTCGACTCGATCTCCATCTTGAGCCGGCTCGCCGCCTCGTCGACGAGGTCGATCGCCTTGTCGGGCAGCTGGCGCGCGGTGATGTACCTGTTGCTGAGCGAGGCAGCCGCGACGAGCGCGCTGTCGGCGATCGAGACCTTGTGGTGTGCCTCGTAGCGCTCCTTGAGGCCGCGCAGGATCGCGACCGTGTCCTCGACGCTCGGCTCGCCGACGTAGACCTGCTGGAAGCGGCGCTCGAGCGCGGCGTCCTTCTCGATGAACTCGCGGTACTCGTTGAGCGTCGTCGCACCGATGAGACGCAGCTCGCCTCGGGCGAGCATGGGCTTGAGCATGTTCGCTGCCGCGACCGAGCCCTCACCGCCACCGGCGCCCATGAGGGAGTGCAGCTCGTCGATGAACGTGATGACCTGGCCGTCGGAGTCGTCGATCTCCTTCAGAACGGCCTTGAGACGCTCCTCGAACTCGCCTCGGTACTTGGCGCCGGCGACGAGGGCGGCGAGGTCGAGACCCACGAGCTGCTTGTCCTTGAGCGAGTCGGGCACGTCGCCCGCGACGATGCGCTGGGCGAGCCCCTCGACGACGGCGGTCTTGCCGACGCCGGGCTCGCCGATGAGAACTGGGTTGTTCTTGGTGCGGCGGCTGAGCACCTGGCTCACGCGGCGAATCTCGGCGTCGCGGCCGATGACGGGGTCGAGCTTGCCGGAGCGGGCGATCTCGGTGAGGTTGACGCCGTACTGCTCGAGGGCAGACTTCTGGGCCTCCTGACTGGAGGGGGCACCTTGCATGTTGGCCATCGTGTTCTCCTGCGGGGCAGAGGGTGCGCGGCAATGTTGAGTCGCGGTGACTCAAGTTTACGCCGCGGTGCTCGACTCCGCTAGCGGATGCCCGTTCCGAGGCTCTGCTCACGGCGAACACGCAGGCCGCTCACAAGCGGGAAATACTCCGCCGGGGCAATCGCTTGAAGCCCACCATGACGACTCTCGGCATCATCGGTTCCGGCAACATCGGCTCGCAGCTCGCCCGCGCATTCGCGAGGCTCGGGCACGACATCGTGATCGCGAACTCGCGCGGCCCCGCCTCGCTCGAGGAGTTCGCCGCCGAGGTCACGGCGGGCGGTGGCGGCACCGTGACCCCCGGCACCGTCGAGGAGGCCTCCCGTGCGGGCGAACTCGTCGTGCTCACGGTTCCGCTCGGCGTCGTGCCGAGCATCCCGAGCGAATCGCTCGCGGGGCGCATCGTGATCGACACCAACAACTACTACCCGGGCCGAGACGGCAGCATCGCCGAGCTCGACGAGGAGCGCCTCACGACCGCAGAGTGGGTGGCGCAGCACCTGCCCGAGTCGACGGTCGTGAAGGCCTTCAACCACATCCCCGCCGCCGACATCTCGGCCCACGCCGAGCCCTCCGGCAGCTCCACGCGTCGTGCCCTCATGGTGTACGGCGACGATGACGCGGCGGTGCGGCGCGTGACCGAGCTCGTCGAGGCGATCGGATTCGACGCGATCGTCGGCGGGCCGCTCAGCGACAGCTGGCGCATTCAGCGGGATACCCCCGGCTACGGGCCGCGCTTCGCCGCGGCCGAGCTGCGGGAACAGCTCGCGGCCGTGCGCAGCTACGGCGAGCGGTAGCTCACCCGGCGCTCGTCAGCGCCGCCGCGAGACGGTCACCGTGAACTTCGGCCCGCGGGAAGCCTGCCGCGTCGGGCCCACCGCGCGCTCGAGGGCGGGCGCATAGTCCAGGTGGCTGTTCCACACGCTCCACAGCTGCCCGCCAGGGCGCAGCACGCGCCCCGCCTCGGCAAAGAGCCTCAGCGCGACGCCGGTGTGCACGGCCGCCCCGACGTGGAACGGCGGGTTGAGCACGATGAGGTCGGCGCTGTCGGTCGGCTGCGTCGACAGGCCGTCGTCCTGCACCGTGTCGACCTCGACGCCGTTGGCATCGGCCGTGAGACGTGCGCTCTCGACGGCGACGGCAGAGACATCGGTCGCGATGACCCTTGCTGTGGGAGCGCGGCGCGCGAGCGCGACGGCGAGCGCGCCGGACCCGCACGCCAGGTCGATCGCGGTCTCGTAGGCGGGCCACTGCTCGGCGACCTCCAGGAGGGCGCGCGTTCCGATATCGAGGGATGCCCCGCCGAACACACCCGCCCGCGCGACGATGCGCAGGCCGTGCTCGGGCGCCTCGCCGACAGCGGGTTCGAGCGGCGCGACGTCGCGCGGCCCTCGCGCGGTCAGCAGCCGCGCCTTCCCCCGCGCGAGCGAGACGTCGACCCGCTCCCAGCTGCGGCGCAGCACGTCGTTCTGGGTCGGCGTCATGTGCTTGACCATATTGCCCGCGAGCAGGACGGCATCGGGGTGGGCGGAGCGAGCGACCTCGCGCGCGATCGCGTCGAGTCGGTCGAGCGAGCGCGGCAGGCGCAGAAGGATGAGCCGGGCATCCCTCGAGACGACGTCGGCGAGCGCATGGTGGCTGATCGCTGTGACGCCGGCGTCGCCCGCGTTGGCGTCGAGAGCCCGACGCGCCACGAGCGAGTCCTGGTGCACGCGCACGTGCTGCGCACCGAGGGCGAGAGCGCCGAGGGTCAGCGCCCCGTGGGTGTCCTCGATGACGGCGACCTCGGCGGGCCGGTCCCGCAGCCAGGGCTCGGCCGTGTCGAGCAGGTAGCGGTCGGCGGCGTCCCAGGCCCGCAGCTCGGGCGTCTCGACGTCGGGGCGGCGGCGCAGGAGTTCGAGCACGCGGTCGAGCGGAGCATCGGTCACTCGCGCAACCCTAGGCCCTCGCGCCGGACTGCGTGGCCGCGACTAGCCCCGGCGGAAGGGTCGCCAGACGACGACCTGGTTCGACTTCTGCGCGCGCGTTCCCGCTTTGAGCGAGATGACCTCGCCCTCCGAGCCGGCGGCGAAGACGCGGCGACCAGGCTTGGAGAGCATCTCGTCGGCGAGCGCCGTCTCGAGCTCGCGCACGCGGCGACGCAGCTCGGTGACCTCGTTCTCGAGCTCGAGGATGCGGCGGATGCCCTCGAGGTTGAGACCCTCACCGCTGAGCCGGGCGATCTCGCGCAACTGCACGACGTTGCGCATCGAGTAGCGGCGGCTCTGCCCCGCCGTGCGCGTCGGCGACACGAGCCCGAGGCGGTCGTATTGCCGCAGGGTCTGGGGGTGCATCCCGGCCAGTTCCGCCGCGATCGCGATGGCGAACATGGGGGTGTCCTCGTCCACCTGGTCTCCTCCCACGTCGCTCCCGCCTCAGCTCATTGTGTCGCGCGCTACCCGCGTGCGCGAGCGATGAGGTCGTCGCGCGGGTTCTCAGCCGGCAGGGACTCCGCGAACTCGCGCAGCTTCTTCGTGCTCTCGGCGCTCACGTGCGCGGGCACCGCGACCTGCACGGTCGCGAGCAGGTCGCCCGTGCCCTTCGGCGTCGTCACGCCGCGGCCCTTGACGCGCAGCACGCGGCCGCTCGGTGTTCCCGGAGCGACCTTGAGCTTGACCGGGTCGCCCCCGAGGGTCGGCACCTCGATCGTCGCGCCGAGGGTCGCCTCGACGAAGGTCACGGGCACGTCGACGCGCAGGTTGAGACCGTCCCGCTCGAAGACGGGATGCTTGCGCACCGAGACCGTGAGCACGAGGTCACCGGCGGGACCGCCGTCGATGCTGCGCTCGCCCTTGCCCTTGAGGCGGATCTTCTGACCGTCCGAGACCCCCGCGGGAATCTTGACCGTGAGCGGCTTGCCGCCCTGGCGCTCGAGGGTGACCGTGTCCCCCTGGATCGCGGTGAGGAACTCCAGGGACACCGAGGCGGTCTGGTCGCGACCCTTGGTCGGGCCGCCGTAGCCGCGGAAACCGCCCGTCGTCTGGCCGAACCGGCCGTCGCCGAACATGCCGCCGAAGATGTCCTCGAAACCGCCGGCGCCGCCTTGCTGGGCGCGGCGACCACCGGCGCCGCCGCCGAACATGCCGCCGAAGACGTCCTCGAATCCGCCCTGCCCGCCGCCGCCGGCGGTGAAACGGGCTCCCGAGCCCATCGCGCGCAACTGGTCGTACTCGGCGCGCTGGGCCGGGTCGGCGAGGACGGCGTGCGCCTCGCTGATCTCCTTGAAGCGTGCCTCCGCAGTCGCGTCGTCGGGGTTCGAGTCAGGGTGGTACTTGCGAGCGAGGGCACGGTAGGCCTTCTTGAGGTCTGCCGCCGAGACGTCCTTCGGCACGCCGAGAACGGCGTAGAAGTCCTTCTCGAACCAGTCGTTGCTGGCCATGTCGCCCTCCTAGTTCTCGGGAACCGAGACGGCCACCTTCGCCGGGCGCACGAGCTTCTCCCCGAGGGCGTAGCCGACCTCGATCACATCGGCGACGGTGTTCGACGTCGCCTCCGCGCTCGGCAGCTGCACGAGGGCCTCGTGCAGGGCCGGGTCGAAAGGCTCGCCGATCTCGCCCACGCGTCGCAGGCCGTACCGCTCGAAGCTGCTGCGCATCTTCTGCGCCACGAGTTCGAGCGGGCTGCCCTCGAGGTCGCCGTGCGAGGCCGCACGATCCAGGTCGTCGATCGCCGGCAGAAGGGAGCGGATCACCTCGGCGACGACCGCTTCGCGGTTCGCCGCGCGATCGCGCTCGACGCGCGTGCGGAAGTTCGCGAGCTCGGCCTCCGCGCGCGCAGCGCGGTCCCGGTACTCCTCGATCTCCTTCGCCCCAGCCTCCGAGAGGATGTGGTCGATGTCGGCATCGAGCGAGTTGCCCGACTCCGAGACCTCCACGTCGGCATCCTCGACGGCGAAGAGCTCGTCGAGCTCCTCGGCATCCGTCGTCGCGCCGTCCTCGGCGAGAGGGGCGTCGTCGTCGCGAGCAGCCTGATCACTGTGCTCGTCACCGTGTTCGTCGGCCGCGGCCGGGGTGGGGGTGCCCTCCTCGGGCACCTCCGCCCCGTCCTCGTTCTTGCGCTTCTTGGCCGCCATCGGCTTACTTCTTGTCCTTGTCGGCGTCCGAGTCAGACTTCTCGTCCTCGTCGTCGACGATCTCGGCGTCGACGACGTCCTCATCGTCGTCCTCGGCCGGCGCCTCGGGCTGCTCGCCCGCGGCGGCTTCCGCCTGCGAGGCCGCGTAGATGGCCTCGCCGAGCTTCGTCTGCGACTGGTTGAGGGTGTCGAACGCCGACTTCACGGCGTCGTCGTCGTCACCGGCGAGCGCCGTCTTGAGAGCATCCACATCGGCCTGCACCTCGCTCTTGACGTCGTCGGGGAGGTTCTCCTCGTTCTCCTTGATGAGCTTCTCGATCGAGTAGGCGAGCTGCTCGGAGTTGTTGCGCAACTCGGCCTTCTCGCGACGCTCCTTGTCCTCGGCGGCGTGCTCCTCGGCCTCGCGGATCATGCGCTCGATGTCGTCCTTCTCGAGCGAGGATCCGCCCGTGATGGTCATCGACTGCTCCTTGCCAGTGCCCTTGTCCTTCGCGCTCACGTGCACGATGCCGTTGGCATCGATGTCGAAGGTCACCTCGACCTGAGGGATGCCCCGAGGCGCGGGCGCGATGCCGGTGAGCTCGAACGTGCCGAGGTTCTTGTTGTCCCGCGTGAACTCGCGCTCGCCCTGGAAGACCTGGATCGCCACGGAGGGCTGGTTGTCGTCCGCCGTCGTGAAGGTCTCACTGCGCTTGGTCGGGATGGCCGTGTTGCGCTCGATGAGCTTGGTCATGATGCCGCCCTTGGTCTCGATGCCGAGGCTGAGGGGCGTGACGTCGATGAGCAGGACGTCCTTGCGCTCGCCCTTGAGGACGCCCGCCTGGAGGGCCGCGCCCACGGCGACGACCTCGTCGGGGTTGACGCCCTTGTTGGGCTCCTTGCCGCCTGTCATCTTCTTGACGAGCTCGTTGACCGCGGGCATGCGGGTCGAGCCGCCGACGAGCACCACATGGGCGATGTCGTCGACCTTGACCCCGGCCTCCTTGATGACATCTTCGAAGGGCTTCTTGGTGCGGTCGAGCAGGTCGCTCGTGAGCTCTTCGAACTTGGCGCGGCTCAGCGACTCGTCGAGGTTGGCTGGGCCGTTCTCGGTGAGCGAGAGGTACGGCAGCTGGATGTTGGTGCTCGTGGAGCTCGAGAGCTCCTTCTTCGCCTGCTCGGCGGCCTCCTTGAGGCGCTGCTTGGCGATCTTGTCCTTCGTGACGTCGACGCCCGTCGAGTCCTTGAAGCGCTTGACGAGGTAGTCGACCACGCGCTCATCCCAGTCGTCGCCGCCGAGCCGGTTGTCACCGGAGGTCGCCTTGACCTGGATGGTGCTGAAGTCGTCGTCCTTGCCCACCTCGAGCAGGCTCACGTCGAAGGTTCCGCCACCGAGGTCGAAGACCAGGATGAGCTCGTCCTCCTTGCCCTTGTCGAGCCCGTAGGCGAGGGCCGCCGCGGTCGGCTCGTTGATGATGCGCAGCACGTTCAGCCCCGCGATCTCGCCGGCCTCCTTCGTGGCCTGGCGCTCAGCGTCGTTGAAGTAGGCGGGCACGGTGATGACGGCGTCGGTGACGCTCTCGCCCAGGTACTGTTCGGCGTCGCGCTTGAGCTTGGCGAGAATGCGCGCGCTGATCTCCTGCGGCGTGTACTTCTTGTCGTCGATCGCCTGGGTCCAGTCGGTGCCCATGTGGCGCTTGACGCTCGCGATGGTGCGGTCGACGTTGGTGACGGCCTGGCGCTTGGCGGTCTCGCCGACGAGCACCTCGCCGTCCTTGGTGAAGGCCACGACGGAGGGCGTGGTGCGGAAGCCCTCTGCGTTGGCGATGACGGTGGGTTCTCCACCTTCGAGGACGGAGACGACGGAGTTCGTGGTTCCGAGGTCGATGCCGACGGCACGTGCCATGGTGGTGCTCCTTCTGGTGTTGGGGTGACGCTCTGAAGTCGGGGGCGCGAAAGGTTGAGTCGCGCGATATCAAGTTTGAGAGACCGGATGCTCGGTGTCAAGTCGAGGGGTGAAAACTTGAGCTGCCCTGGCTCAACTCTCAGGGTTCTGGCGCTTGGTCTTGCGAATGTGCGCGCGATCGCTACCGGCTGTTCACCGGCTCGCAGTAGCGTGAGCGCATGACTGAGAAGCCCGGCGACAACGACGTCGACACGCCCTCCTCTTCCATCGAGCCGCCGACGGTCGCCCGCACGGGTGCCGTCGCCGCCGCGGGTGGCCCGTTCAGCGAGAAGCCCGTTCCCCGCCGGCAGGTGTGGTCATGGGCACTGTGGGATTGGGCGACGCAGCCCTTCAACACGGTCATCCTCACCTTCGTCTTCGCCGCCCTCTACTTGACATCCGATGCCTTCATCGATCCGGCGGTGGTCGCGCTCGGTACGGAAGACCCGGAGTACCGGCGCGCGATCGACGGGCTCTCCGCGAACTACGGCGTCGCGACTCTCATCGCGGGCCTTCTCATCGCCCTCGTCGCCCCCGTGCTCGGCCAGCGCGCCGACGCCGCGGGCAATCGCAAGCTCTGGCTCGGCATCGGCACGGGTCTCCTCATCGTCTGTACCGCTGGCCTGTTCTTCGTCGAGGCCATGCCGGAGTTCTTCTGGCTCGGCGCGATGCTCATCGCCGCCGGCTCGGTCTTCGGCGAGATCGCGGGCGTCAACTACAACGCCATGCTCAAGCAGGTCTCGACCCGCGCGACGATCGGCCGCGTGAGCGGACTCGGCTGGGGCTTCGGCTACCTCGGCGGGATCGTGGCGATGATCATCGTCGTCGTCGCGCAGACCTTCGACTTCTTCGGCCTGCCGCTCGACAACGGCATGCCCTTCCGCATCATCGCCCTCGGCTGCGCGGTGTGGACGCTCATCTTCGCCATCCCGATCTTCCTCAACGTTCCCGAGTCGGAGCCCGCCGCCGACCGCCCGCGCGTCAACTTCTTCCGCTCCTACGTGGTGCTGTGGCACGACATCGTCGATCTGTTCCGCACGGCCCGTCAGACCTTCTGGTTCCTGCTCGCCGCCGCCGTCTACCGCGACGGGCTTGCGGGTGTCTTCACGTTCGGCGCGATCCTCGCCTCCGTCGCCTTCGGCTTCAGCGCCAACGAGGTCATCATCTTCGGCATCGCCGCGAACCTCATCGCGGGAGTCTCCACGATCTTCGCCGGTCGCCTCGACGACAAGTTCGGCGCACGCCGCGTCATCCTCTTCGCTCTCGCCGGGCTCAGTGTCTCGGGCGTTCTGGTCTTCCTGCTCGAGCCCGCGGGCGTCGTCGTGTTCTGGATCTTCGGCCTTGCCCTCACCGCCTTTGTCGGTCCCGTGCAGGCCGCGAGTCGTTCGCTCCTTGCGCGCGTCACCCCCGCCGGACGCGAGGGTGAGATCTTCGGCCTCTATGCCACGACGGGTCGCGCCGTCAGCTTCCTCGCCCCTGCCGCATGGGCCGGGTTCATTTCGACGGCGTCGGCTCTCGGTTCCCCCAACGCAACCCTGTGGGGCGTGCTCGGCATCGTCGTGATCCTCGCCATCGGCTTCGTGCTCATGCTCTTCGTGAAGCCCGGCGAGCACGCTTCCCTCGCCTCCCGCAGCTAGAGGGCTACGTGCGCGCGAGCGCCTCGATGTCCTCCTCGAACTGCGTGGAGACGACCGACGAGACCGTCGCGCGGGTCTTCGCGATCGCCTCGAGGTAGTCCTCGGTGGAGGGTCCGAGCTTGTGCTCCCCGCCCTCGCCAAACACCGACTGCTCGAGCGCGGCCTGGGCGGCCGACCGCGCCGCGAACTCGATGTCGGCCGGCGAGTAGCCGTCGGTGCTCGCGACGATCTGCGCGACGTCGAGGCTGCCCTGCACCGATTCGGGGATGTACCGCGACCAGATCGCCTCCCGAGCCGCGGCGTCCGGCAGCCCGATCGGGATCACGTAGTCGAATCGACCGTGGCGGAGGAACGCCGCGTCGAGTGCGCGGATGAAGTTCGTCGCGCATATCAGCAGCCGCCCCGGGGAGTCGCGGAAGGCCGGGATGATCTTGAGCAGCTCGTTGGTGACGCCCTGCATGGCCGACGGCGGCTCCCCGCCGCGCTGCGCCGCGATCTCCTCGACCTCGTCGATGAAGACGATGACGTGGTCGAGCTCCGCGATGTTGAGGAACGTCTCCCGCAGCCCCCCGGCGAGACCCTGGGGGCTGTGCGCGAGACGCGAGGGGAAGACCTCGACGAAGGGCCACTGCAGGCGCGACGCCACCGCCTTCGCGAAGGTCGTCTTGCCGGTGCCGGGAGGGCCGAAGAGCACGATCGACCGTGGCGGCTCCACACCGAACTGCTCCGCGAGAGCCGGGTCGGCGAGCGGGAGGACGAGTCGTCGCTCGAGCAGCTCCTTCTCCGCGTGCATGCCCGCGATCGATCCCCACAGATCGCGAGGCAGGATGCGCCCACCGAGGTCGCGCAGCACCGACAGCTCACGCTGCTTGACGGGAATCTCGCGCTCGAAGTAGCTCAAGTGAGCTCGATCCTCGAACCCGGCCTTCGTGAGCGCCCCGAACTGCTGCTGCTGATCCGGCACGAGGATCGACAGCCGCGTGAGACCCTGCGGCGCCATGCGCTGCTCGAGGGCTGCCAGCAGAGAGCCGGCGATGCCCGATCCGCGCGCCGAGGACGTCACGGCGAGGAAGACGATCCACCCCTGATCGTGGGCGGCCCGCGCGACGGCGACGCCGAGCACCTCCTCGCCGCGCACGGCGATGACGGCATGATCCTTCTCGCACGAGGCGAGCACCTCGGCGAGCGCGTACACGGGCTCGACGCCCTCCTCGCGCACTTCGTCCCAGAGGCGCAGGATCGCATCCATGTCGGCGGGCTGGTAGTCGCGAAGGCGCACGGCGGTCATGTCTCATGGTCGCAGGAGCTTCCCGGGAATTCGACCCCGATCACCTGGCAGAGTGAACCCATGACCCCTGGCTCCCCCACGACCGCGCAGAAGGCCGAAGCGCTCAGCGCCCTCCACGTGCCCGGCGACCCGCTCATCGTGACGAACGTGTGGGACTCCATGACGGCCCGCATCGTCGCCCGCACACCGGGGGTGCGCGCGCTCGCGACCGCGAGCCACTCGGTCGCCTTCGCGCTCGGGGTTCCCGACGGCGAGGGCATGACCGTCGAGCAGGCCCTCGACGCTGCGCGGCGCATCACCGGCTCGACCGAGCTGCCCGTGAGCGTCGACTTCGAGCGCGGGTACGCGAGCGATGCCGCGGGCGTGCGGGACAACGTCGCGCGGCTCATCGACGCGGGTGCCGCCGGTCTCAACATCGAGGACTCGCTCGACGGCGCGACGAGCGACCGCCGCCCCCTCGAGGAAGCCGCCGCACGCGTCGCCGCGGCGCGAGCGGCCGCCGACACCGCGGGCGTGCCCCTCGCGATCAACGCGCGCACCGACACCCTCGCAGGCTCTCCCGACAACTGGGACGAAGCGATCGACCGCGCTAACGCCTACGTAGACGCGGGGGCGACGAGCATCTTCATGCTCGGCCTCAGCACCGAGCAGAAGGTCGCCGACGCCGTCGCCGCGGTGCGCGCGCCGATCGCCGTCTTCGCCCACCCGGGCTACCTGTCGCTGCAGCGGCTCGCCGAGCTCGGCGTCGGCCGCGTCTCGTTCGGTCCGCAATCCCTCGGCCTCACGCTGCACCACCTCGCGGCGGCCGCGGCGCAGCTCACCGCGCGCGGCGAGTACCCGTCCGAGCTCGCCTACCGCTACGAGTTGTGAGGGCTCTCCGGTGAGTGACGACGATCTCGACGCCGTCGGGCCCGGCTGGCAGCCCGACCCCGAGCGCGCAGGCTACGAGCGCTGGTTCGACGGCACCGCCTTCACCGGGCGCGCCCACCGCGAGCCCGACCTCTTCTCGGCGTTCAGTCCCGCCGTCGCGCGCTCGCTGCGGCCGGGCCCCAATCGGGATGCCCGGCTCGCGCGCCTCGGCATCGCCCTCACGATTCTCGGCTTCGTCACGCAGCTGCTCGCCTCCTCCGGCCTCGTGAGCGTGCGGGGCGTCGACGACACGGCCCTCGTGCTGCTCGCGCTCGCGTTCGCGGCCGCCGTCGCCGCGCTCACCGCCGTGCTCGCGCTGCGCGCGCTGCACCGCGCGCCCCGCCTCGGCGGCAAGGGCATCGCGACGCTCGCGCTCGGCGTGAGCATCATCCTGGGGCTCGCCCCCGTGCTGCTGCTCGTCGCGATCGGCTTGGCGGGGGGCGCGGGGCTGCCTTCCTAGCGCGACGAACCGCCCGGCTCAGCGGACACGCACGACCGCGGCCGACCAGGCCGGCAACGAGAGTTCGGCGCCGTCGGAGCGGTCGAGGTGCTCGAAGCGAGCATCCGGCGTCGTCGCGAGAAGAATGTGCGCTGACCGCTCGCCGCGTCCATCGGCCGCCTCCATCGGGAAGGTCGCCGGCTCGCCGAAGGCGACGCACACGCTCACGAGTCCCGCAGCGGGATCGTCGAGACCGGCCCCGCGGTCCATGCGGAAACGGCTCGGCGCGGTGTCGGGCGCCGGGCCGCTCGACTCGGCGCCCGTGTGGGCGAAGCGCGGGTCGGTCAGCTCGGGCGTCGCGCGGCGCAGCGCGAGGAGGGCGCGGTGCAGGTGGAGCAGCCGAGCGTGGCGGTCGTCATCGAGCTCCTCCCAGTGCAGTCGCGCACTCGCGAACGTCGCCGGGTCCTGCGGGTCGGGCACGACCGACTCGTCCCAGCCCATCTTCACGAACTCGGCGAGGCGCCCCTCGGCGGTCGCCCGGCCCAGCTCGGGCTCGAGGTGCGAGGTGAAGAACGGCCACGGCGTCGACGCGCCCCATTCCTCACCCATGAAGAGCATGGGCGTGTAGGGGGTGGTGAGGTTCAGCACCGCCGTGACCGCGAGCTGGTCCTCGGTGAGCGACTGCGAGAGCCGGTCACCCGCGGCACGATTGCCGATCTGGTCGTGGTTCTGCGCGTAGGAGATCAGTCGCCAGGTGGGCACCTCGGCCGGTACGGGATGCCCGTGCTCCCGCTCGCGGAAGCTCGAGTAGCTCCCATCGTGGAAGAAGCCGTGCGCGCTCGTCTTCGCCAGGGCGCCCTCGCTCGCGAAGTCGGCGTAGTAGCCGTTCGCCTCGCCCGTGACCGCCGTGTGGATCGCGTGGTGGTGGTCGTCACTCCACTGCGCATGCAGGCCGTAGCCGCCGGCCTCGCGAGGAAGGATCAGCCTGGGGTCGTTGAGGTCGCTCTCGGCGATGAGGGTAAGCGGGCGGCCGAGGTGCGCGGAGCGCGCATCCGTCTCCTCCGCCATCGCCTGCAGGATGTGGTTCTCCGGATCGTCGACGAGCGCGTGCACGGCGTCGAGCCGCAGGCCGTCGACATGGAAGTCGTCGAACCACATCGCGAGGTTGTCGAGCACGTAGCGGCGCACCTCGGGGTGACCGACGTTGACCGAGTCGCCCCACGTGTTCGCACTCGCCTCGAGCAGGTACGGGCCGAAGCGCGGCAGGTAGTTGCCGCTCGGGCCGAGGTGGTTGTAGACGACGTCCTGCACGACGGCGAGTCCGCGGGCGTGGCACGCGTCGACGAAGCGCCGGTAGCCCTCGGGCCCGCCGTACAGCTCGTGCACCGCGTACCAGGCGACGCCGTCGTAGCCCCAGTTGTGCGTGCCGTTGAACCCGTTGACCGGCAGCAGCTCGATCGTGTCGATGCCGAGGTCGACGAGGTGGTCGAGTCGCGCGATCGCCCCGTCGAAGGTTCCTTCGGGGGAATACGTGCCGATGTGCAGCTCGTAGAGCACGCTGCCGGCGAGCTGTCGGCCCGTCCACCCGGCGTCCGTCCAGTCGAACGCGGTCGGGTCGTCGAAGGCGCTGAGCCCGTGCACGCCATCGGGCAGGCGGCGGGAGCGCGGGTCGGGCAAGGGGTGCTCATCGCTGGAGTTCTCATCAGGGTCCAGCAGGAATCCGTAGCGGTCGCCCAGCTCGAGAGCACCGGGCGCGACCCACCACTCGCCGTCGGGGTGCATCTCGACCCGCGCGGTCTCGGAGCCCCGTACGCGGTGCAGGGCGACCTGCGCGGCGAGGGGGGCCCAGACCCGGGCATCCGTCGTCATGACGTGCCGTCCTCGGCGAGCGCCTCCTCGACGAGGAGCGCCACGGGGTAGCGCTCGAGCACGCGCGCGAGCAGCAGCTCGCCACCGTCATATGCCGCACCGGTGATGAGATCGCGGTACGGGCGGTGGGGCAGAACGATCGCAGTCTCGCCCCAGCCGCCGAGCGAGGCGAGGCTCACGGGCAGCCGCGTACCGATCGTCACCGCTCCCCCGCGGTCGAACGCGATCGCGTGGCGCTCCGCGGAACCCACGACGGGCAGGGGTGCGTAGCGCGTGAAGAGCTCCGGGCGGTCACGACGGGCGCGCAGCGCCGTTGCCGTCACGAGCAGTTTCGCCGCCCCCGACTCGTCGATGGGCGGTAGCTCGCCCGCGTCGATGCTCTCGAGCAGCTCGCGCCGCACCGCGTAGTCGACGGGGCGACGATTGTCGGGGTCCACGAGGCTCGTCTCCCACAGCTCGCTGCCCTGGTACACGTCCGGTACGCCCGGCGCCGTGAGCTGCACGAGCTTCGCGGTGAGCGAGTTCGACCAGCCGGCCGGCGCGATAGTCGAGACGAAGGCCTCGATGAGGGTCGAGACGTCGCGGTCGTCGAAGGCCGTGTCGACGGCGGCGTGCAGGCGCGCCTCGAACTGCTCATCCGGGTCGGCCCAGCCCGTCGACGTGCCCGCCTCGCGGGAGGCCTTCTCGGCGTAGGCGTGCGCTCGCTCGCGGCTCAGCGGCCAGGCGCCGATGAGCGACTCCCACAGGATGTTCTCGAAGACCCCGTCGCCCACGGAGACGCGCTCGCGCAGCTCGCCGAGCAGCGACTCCCAGCGTTGCGGGTCCTCCGCGATGACGTGGATGCGCGCGCGGGTGTCCTCCCCGCGCTTCGTGTCGTGCGTCGAGAGCGTCGTGAGCGAGGCCGGGAAGGCCGCCTGGCGCACGGCCTGCCGGCGGTGGAACTCGTCGAGCGTGATCGAGAACTCGCCGGGGTCGGCTCCTACCTCGGTGAGCGAGGCGAGGCGCGAGTACCGGTAGAAAGCGGTGTCCTCCACGCCCTTGGCCATGACCATGCCGCTCGTCTGCTGGAAGCGGATCGCCGCCGGCTGACCGGGGTCGGAGAGGACGAGCTCGAGGGCGCGCAGCGCCGGCTCAAGCTCGGGTCGAGCATCCCGTGCCGCCTCGAAAGCCTCCTGCAGGTGCTCGTGACCGGCCGGCAGGTACGAGCGGTAGACGGGGAAGGCCGCGAGCAGCTCGGCGAGCGCATCGGCGGCGTTCTCGATCGACTCCGGCAGCTCGCGCTCAAGGCGCAGCACCTCACTGCGCAGGATCGTGTCCGCGATGCGGCGCTTCGTGCGCCGGATGAGCGCGTGCCAATCGAGGCGCCGCGGGGCAGCCGCGGTGTCCTCGGCGCGCAGCCCGGCGTCGAGGTCGCTCAGCGGGAGGCGCCCCGCGGGGTCGACGAGCACGCGGTCGATCGTCGCGAGCGCGTCGTACCCGGTCGTGCCGACGGTCTGCCAGAACGCGGGAAGCGGCTCCTCACCCTCGAGGATCTTCTCTACCCACACGGGCGCACCCTGGGCGACTTCGGCGAGGCGGTCGAGGTAGCGCCCCGGGTCGGCGAGGCCGTCCGGGTGATCGACGCGGATGCCCTGCACGAGCCCCTCGCGCACCCAGCGCACGATCTCGGCGTGGGACTCGTCGAACACCCAGGGCTCCTCGACGCGGATCGCGGCGAGAGTGTTGACGGCGAAGAAGCGGCGATAGTTGAGCTCAGCGTCGGCGCGCTGCCAGTGCATGAGCTCGTAGTGCTGGTGCGCGAGCACCTCGGCGATCGTCTCCGTCGCCGTGAGATCGGTGCCGGGGCGGGGCAGGCTGCCCTCGGCGAGCGGGTACTCCGTCTCGTAGACGCGCACGGCGGGCCCGCCGACGGCGTGCGGCAGGAGCGTGACCTGCCCGGCCTCGATCGCGGTCGGCAGGTCGTCGCCGAGCACGGGGAGGCGCACGCGGCCGCCACCGAACTCCCAATCCACGTCGAAGGCCTCGGCGTACCGGGAGTCGCGCCCATCGCGCAGCAGCTGCCACCACCACGAGTTCTGACGAGGGTCGGCGACACCGACGTGGTTCGGCACGATGTCGACGAGCAGCCCTAAGTCGTGGTCGCGCGCCGATCCGATCGCGTGCGTGAGACCGACGAGGCCGCCGCGCTCCTCGTCGACGTGGCCGTGGTCGACGACGTCGTAGCCGTGCGTGGACCCGCGCGTCGCCTGCAGGAGCGGCGAGAGGTAGAGCCAGTCGGCGCCGAGACGGCTCACGTAGTCGGCGAGCCCCGCGACGTCGTCGAGCGGGAACTCGGCCGACACCTGCAGGCGGTACGTGGAGCGGGGCAGCTCGCTCACGGCGTCACCACGGGGGAGGCGACGGGGTCGAGCTGCGCGGGCAGCGAGAGCGAGGCGGCGACGGAGTCGTCGAGGGTCGGCTCGGTGACGACCCACTCGCGCAGCACGACCATGCTGATCGCCTCGAGAGTCATCGTGCCGCCCGCGTCGAGCACGGGCTCACCCTCGATGCCGCTCGTGTCGACGAGGCGCTCCCAGCGCTGGCCGTACTCGCTCGAGGGCAGCGTGACCGAGACCGGCTCGGTGTGGGCCGAGAAGTAGACGAGGAACGAGCGGTCGACGATGGGCTCGCCCCGAGCATCCCGCCCCTGGATGCCGTGGCCGTTGAGGTAGACACCGATCGAGCGACCGAAGCCCGACTCCCAGTCCTCCGGCTCCATGGCCGAGCCGTCCGGCTGGAACCACGCGACGTCGGGCACGGGGTCGCCTTCGTCGCGCCGCACCGGCCGGCCGTCGAAGAAGCGGGTGCGACGGAACGTGGGATGCTCGCGCCGCAGCCGCACGAGGGAGCCGACGAATTCGAGCAGGGCGCCGTCGGCGTGCTCCCAGTCGATCCACGAGAGCTCGCTGTCGTGCGCGTACACGTTGTTGTTGCCCTGCTGCGTGCGGCCGAGCTCGTCGCCGTGGGCGATCATCGGCACGCCCTGGCTGAGCAGGAGGGTCGCGAGGAAGTTGCGCACCTGGCGCGCACGGAGCGCCTGGATGACCGGATTGTCGGTCGGTCCCTCCTCGCCGAGGTTGTAGGAGCGGTTGTGGCTCTCTCCGTCCTGGTTGTTCTCGCCGTTCGCCTCGTTGTGCTTCTCGTTGTAGGAGACGAGGTCGCGCAGCGTGAAGCCGTCGTGCGCGGTCACGAAGTTGATGCTCGCGACGGGGCGACGGCCGGAGGACTCGTAGAGATCGGCCGAGCCCGTGAGACGGCTCGCGAACTCGCCGAGCGTCTCGCCCTCGCCGCGCCAGAAGTCGCGCACGGTGTCGCGGTACTTGCCGTTCCACTCCGTCCACTGCGGGGGGAAGTTGCCGACCTGGTAGCCGCCCGGGCCGATATCCCAGGGCTCGGCGATGAGCTTCACCTGCGACACGACCGGGTCTTGGTGCACGAGGTCGAAGAAGGTCGAGAGGCGGTCGACGTCGTAGAACTCGCGCGCGAGCGCGGCGGCGAGGTCGAAGCGGAACCCGTCGACGTGCATCTCGGTGACCCAGTAGCGCAACGAGTCCATGATGAGCTGCAGCGAGTGCGGGTGGCGCACGTTGAGACTGTTGCCGGTGCCCGTGTAGTCGCGGTAGTACTGCGGCTCCTCCTCCATGAGGCGGTAGTACGCCGCGTTGTCGATGCCCTTGAACGAGAGCAGGGGGCCCATGTGGTTGCCCTCGGCCGTGTGGTTGTAGACGACGTCGAGGATGACCTCGATGCCCGCGGCGTGCAGCTCGCGCACCATGCTCTTGAACTCCTGCACCTGCTGGCCGCGGTCGCCACTCGAGGAGTAGGCGTTGTGCGGCGCGAGGAAGCCGATGGTGTTGTAGCCCCAGTAGTTGCGCAGGCCCTGGTCGACCAGGTGCTTGTCGTGCACGAACTGGTGTGTGGGCATGAGCTCGAGCGCGGTGACCCCGAGCTTGCGCAGGTGCTCGATGATCGCGGGGTGCGCGATGGCCGCGTAGGTCCCGCGGATCTCCTCGGGAATGTCGGGGTGCGTCATCGTGAGGCCCTTCACGTGGGCCTCGTAGATGACGCTCGAGCTGTAGGCGGTGCGCGGCGCGCGGTCGCCCTGCCAGTCGAAGTAGGGGTTGATGACGACGCCGAGCATGGCGTGCGGCGCCGAGTCGAGGTCGTTCTTCGTGGAGGGCTTGCCGAACCGGTAGGGAAAGAGCGATTCATCCCAGTCGATCTCGCCGCTCACGGCCTTCGCGTAGGGGTCGAGCAGCAGCTTCTTCGGGTTGGCCCGCTGCCCGGTCGAGGGGTCGTGCGTGCCGTGGACGCGGTAGCCGTACAGCTGACCCGGCTGCACCTGCGGCAGGTAGGCGTGCCAGACGTGGGCATCGACCTCGATGAGGTCGATCTGCGTCTCGACCCGGTCGTCGTCGAAGAGGCACAGCACGACACGGTCGGCCGCCTCGCTGAACAGGGCGAAGTTCGTGCCGTTGCCGTCGAACGTCGCGCCGAGCGGATACGCGGAGCCTGGCCAGGTCTGCATGCGGACACCCCACTTCTGTAGTTCTCCAGAGTAGGCGCTCGCCCGCGGGCCAGCCTCCGAACGGCGTCTATACGGCCGTGAGCGTCCAGCCGATCATCAGCATGGTCACGATCGCGCCCGCGACGAAGTTGAGCAGCAGGAAGCGCTTCCAGCCCCTGTTCGCGTCCTCCGCCGTCTCGTCGGTGACGTTCCACCACTGCGCCGTGCTCACGACGTACGGCAGGGCGGCGAAGGCCGCGAGCGGGCCGGGCCACTCGGTGCCGAGCAGCAGGAGGCCCGAGGCGAGGTAGACGACGACCGCGAGGCGCGTCGTGGCCCGTGCGCCGATGATGGTCGCGATCGAGGAGAGCCCGCCCTCGCGATCGGCGAGCACGTCCTGCACCGCTCCAAAGGCGTGGCTCGCGATGCCCCACAGGAAGAACGAGCCGAGGATGAGCCAGAGGGCGGGCGTGACAACGGCGTCGGCGAGCACGAGGCCGTAAACAGCGGGACTCACGAAGTGGGTGCTCGAGGTGAGCGAATCGAGGAAGGGCTTCTCCTTGAAACGCAGACCCTTCATCGAGTACGCGATGACGGCGAACACGCTGATCGCGAGCACGAGCCACGACAGGGGGTCGCCCACGATCACGAGGTAGACGAGGAACGGCACGTTCGCGACGAGGGCCGCCACGAGCGTCGTGCGATGGATGCTCGGGTCGAGCAGCGCGCCCTCCACACCGCCCTTGCGCGGGTTGCGGAGGTCGCTCTCGTAGTCGAAGACGTCGTTGATGCCGTACATCGCGAGGTTGTAGGGGATGAGGAAGTAGAGCGTGCCCACGATGAGCGTGAGGTCGATCTCGCGCGCGGTGAGCAGGTAGGCGGCCGCGAAGGGGAAGGCCGTGTTGATCCAGCTGAGCGGGCGCGAGCTCAGCGTCAGCTGCGCGAGGGTGCTCATGAGCGCCCACCCCTCTCCTGGGTGCCGTCGTCGGCGGCGCGGGTCGCGCTACCGCGTCGCGGAAGCAGCTCCCAGACCGCGGGCAGCAGCACGAGAGCCGCGACCGTGTAGGCGAAGTCCTCGATCGGAGCGACGCCGATGCGCACTCCGCTGATGAGGGCGTCGTCGTAGGCGACGAGCCCGGTGCCGATGATGACGTTGTCGAACACGGCGGTGAGCGTGAGCATGAGGATCGCGGCGAGGCCCACCGCACGCCACTCGGGCGAGCGTCGTGTCAGGACTGCTGCGACACCGACGATTGCGACCGCGGCGAGGAACACCGCATTGAGAAGCGTGTAGGTCACGAGCCGGCCTCCACCGTGCGCGTGCGGCGCCGCCGCCCGGCGAGCAGATCTTTCGCCGCCGCGTAGGCGTTCATCGTGTTGTAGCTCAGCAGGGTCAAGAAGAAGACCTCCTCGAGCGGCAGCTCGGGGGCCACGAGCATCCCCGTCATGAAGTCCGTCTGCCCGCGGAAGAAGATGCCGAGGGCGATGCCCGCGACGTCCCAGATCAGGAAGAAAACCACGCCGAGCGGCAGCACGATCGCCGCCCGCCGCCAGTCGCGCCAGAAGAAGAGGCGAAACCGTCGGTCGAGGAGCACCATGCCCGTGAGGGCGATGGCGAGTGCGCCGAGGTAGGCGAAGCCGATCACGCCGCCGACGGCTCCTCGGCCCGCGGACCGGTCGACTCGAGGGGCTCGGGCAGCGGACCCGTCGAGGTGTCGCCGCGCAGGCGCTTGACGATGAGCTCGGCGCTGATGAGGCACATCGGCAGTCCGATGCCGGGCATCGTCGAGCCGCCCGCGAAGTACAGGCCGCGCACCTTCTTCGAGACGTTGCCTGCACGGAAGAACGCGCTCTGCTTGAGGATGTGGGCGGGCCCGAGCGCGGTGCCGCGCCACGCACCCAGGTCTTCGTGGAAGTTGCCGGGGCCGTAGGTGCGGCGCACGACGATGCGATCGGCGAGGTCGGGAATGTGCGCCCACGTGGCGATCTGGTCGATGATGCGGTCGGCGTAGGCCTCGAGGGGCGTGTCACCGTCGCCATCGACGTCGCCGCGCCCGAAGGAGAGATCGGCGGGAGCCGGCACCAGCACGAAGACGTTCTCGTGCCCTTCCGGGGCGACCGAGGGGTCGACGCCGCTCGGCTTGCAGATGTAGAGCGAGGCCGGGTCGGGCAGGCTCGGCGTCGGCCCGAAGATGGCCTCGAAGTTCTCGCGCCAGTCCGCCGTGAAGAGCAGGGTGTGGTGCTCGAGCTGGGGCAGCTCGCCCTTCACGCCCAGGTACAGCAGCAGCGCGCTCGGGCCCGCCGTCGCCTTGTCCCAGTACGACTGCGGGTAGGTCTGTAGCTCCTCCGGAAGGAGGGTGGTCTCGGTGTGGTGCAGGTCGGCGGCCGAGACGACGATGTCGGCCTCGATGATCTCCCCCGGTTCCTCTCCACGACCGGCGAGCTCGACGCCGCGCACCTGCTTCGATGTCTCGTCCACGACGATCCGCACGACCGGTGATGAGGTGCGGATGCTCACGCCCTGGTCGCGCGTGACGGCGGCGATGCGGTCGATGAGGCGCGTGAAGCCGCCCATCGGATAGAGCACTCCGTCGGCCAGGTCGAGGTGGCTCATCAGGTGGTACATGCTCGGCGTGAGGAAGGGCGAGGAGCCGAGGAAGACGGCGGGGTACCCCAGGATCTGCCGCAGCCGGAGGTCGCCGAAGCGCCGGGCGACGTAGGCGTCGAGGCTCTGCAGGAGCATGCGCACAAGCTTCGCGCTGCGCTTGAGCACGTCGCGCGTGAGCAGCGGGCCGAAGGAGGCGAAGCTCGTGTACAGGAACGACTTCTTCGCCATCTCGTACGTGTCTCGCGCCGACTCGAGATACGTCTCGAGCGCGCGACCGGCACCGGGCTCGATCGACTCGAACAGCGCGATGTTCTCCTCCCGAGACGCCGCGACGTCCACGGCACCCTCAAAGCCCTGGGTGATGACGCGGTAGCCGGGGTCGAGCTGGATGAGCTCGAGCTGCTCGGCGGAGGACGTGCCGCACAGCCGGAAGAAGTGGTCGAAGACCTCGGGCATGAGGTACCAGCTCGGCCCCGTGTCGAAGCGGAACCCGTCGACCTCCCAGGAGCCCGCGCGGCCGCCGAGAGCGTCGCGCTGCTCCACGAGCGTCACCTCGTGTCCGTCCCGCGCGAGCAGGGCTGCGGTGGAGAGGCCCGCGATGCCTCCGCCGATGACGACCGCGCGGCTCACGCGGTCACCTCCGCGGGCACGGCGGTGCGGCGCGGTTGCGGGATGCGCCCCGCGAGCACCGCGAGAGCAATGCGCGCCTTCACCGGGTCGGGCACGCGCACGCGCGCCTGCACGAGCTGCGAGGCGGGCGTCGTGCGCAGTCGACGGGAGAGCTCGAAGAAGAGGCCCTGCGCGAGCGCGACGGCCTTCCGACTGCCGGCCGGCAGCTCGGGAATCACGGCTGCGGAGACGCTCAGGTCGTGGTCGATGTCGTCGAGCAAGCGGTGCTTCTCCTCTTCCGTGAACGAGTCCACCCTGATGCCGGGAAAGTAGCTGCGCCCGAGGGTCTCGAAGTCTGCGGCGAGATCGCGGAGGAAGTTGACCTTCTGGAACGCTGCGCCGAGGGCGCGCGCACCGCGCACCATGCGATCATTCTGCTCCTCGTCCGTGGGCGCATCCTGAAGGAACGCCCGCAGGCACATGAGGCCGACCACCTCCGCCGAGCCGTACACGTAGGTGTCGAAGCTCGCGTCGTCGTGCTCGGTGTCGGTGAGGTCCACGCGCATCGAGTGGAAGAACGGTCGAGTGAGCTCGGTGCCGAAGCCCACCTCGCGCGCCGTGCGAGCGAAGGCGTGGACGATGAGGTTCGCGCTGTAGCCGTGCTGCATCGCCTGCTCGGTGTCGGCCTCGAGCTCGTCGAGATACCGGCCCGCGGCGGCGATGTCGAGCCCAGCATCCGTCACCCCGCCGTCGACGATCTCGTCGGCGAGGCGCACGAGTGCGTAGACGTTCTCGACGTGCTGGCGCACGCGCGGGGCGAGCAGGCGCGACGCGAGACCGAAGGAGGTCGAGTAGCGGCGGATGACGACGCCGGCAGTCTCCTCGGCGACACGGTCGTACAGAGTGAGGCGGTTCATCGCATCCGTTCCAGAACCGTGGCGGCCACGGGGTGCAGCTCCGCGCGCAGGGCCTCGGGCATGTGCGGCTCGGCGAGCAGGTCGAGGGCGCGCTGCGCGCACCCGCGCACGAGGTCGTCGGCGAAGTTGCGGGCGCCGCACTCCTCGAGCATGGCGCGCGCGGTCTGGGCCTCCGCCTCCGTGAGGTCGTGCTTGCCGATGAGGTGCCGCAGCTCCTCCCACTGGGGCGTCGCGCACGCGAAGGCGATGAGCACGGTGCGCTTGCCCTCGCGCAGATCGCCGATCGTCGTCTTGCCCGTGAACGACTCCTCGCCGAACACGCCCAGCACGTCGTCGACGATCTGGTACGCGATGCCGATCTCGCGACCGAAGTCGCCCAGCGTCGCCACGATCTGCTCGCTCGCCCCGGCCAGGATCCCGCCAGCCTGGAGCGGCGCCTCGAATGAGTACACCGCCGTCTTGAGCCGCTCCATCTGCAGGATGTCGTCCACGACCGGCGTGTGCGGGTCGATCGAGAAGTCCACGTCGATGAGCTCGCCGGCCGCGCTCGCGAACATGGCCTCGTCGAGCACCTCGAGCAGGCGGTCGCGCATCGTATCGGCCACGCCGCTGCGCTCCATGAGCCGGTAGCTGTTGAAGAGGGCGAGATCGCCGGCGATGACCGCGGCCGACACGCCCCGGTGCTCCGCGATCTCGACGCTCGCACCCCGGTCGACGGCGTGGTCGCGGTAGGTACCGGAGATGTTCGGGATGCCCCGCCTCACGAAATCCCGATCGATCACGTCGTCGTGCACGATGAGCGCCGTGTGCAGCAGCTCGAAGGAGGCGCCCACGTGGGCGGCTACTTCGAGGTCGGTGCCGCCGAGCCCGCTGTAGGCGGCCATGACCATGCGGGGGCGGAATCGCTTGCCGCCCTGGGTGTTGCGCTCGAGCAGTCCCCAGAGGTGCTCGTAGTGCTCGCCCAGGGGCTCCGCGCGCTTCTTGGCTAGGCTGAAGAAGCGCTCCAGCACAGCGTCGACCACAGCGCCTCGCTCTTCAGCGATGGTGACCGGGTCGTTCCTCTTCACCCGAGCAGACTACCGCCGCACATGACCGACATTCCTGAAACCGTCGTGCTCGTCGCCGACGACGGCACTCCCGTCGGAACCGCGCCGAAGGCGACCGTCCACAGCACCGAGACGCCCCTGCACCTCGCCTTCTCCTGCCACGTCTTCGACGACCGCGGCCGGGTGCTCGTCACGCGTCGCGCGCTCGCCAAGAAGACCTGGCCGGGCGTATGGACGAATGCCTTCTGCGGCCACCCCGCCCCCGAGGAGCCGATGGAGGACGCACTCGTCCGCCGTGCCGAGCGCGAGCTCGGCCTGACGCTGACCGACGTGCGGGTGAGCCTGCCCGACTTCCGCTACCGGGCCGTCGACGCCTCGGGCGTCGTCGAGAACGAGATCTGCCCCGTGTTCACGGCGCGCGCGGTGGGGGAGCCCTCGCCCGCCGCCGACGAGGTCGCGGAGTGGGCGTGGGTCGAGCCCGAGCAGCTGCGCTCCGCCGTCGCCTCGACGCCCTTCGCGTTCAGCCCGTGGCTGGGCTGGCAGCTCGCGGCGTGGGAAGGCTCCTACTCGGCGCCCTCCTGAGCCTCGGCACGAGCATCCTGACCCGTTTCTGACGGTGTCCGCATCGCGGTCGTGGCGACGTGCACCGAGACCGCCCGTTCTCGCGGAATGCGCAGGATGACCGTCGTGCCCGTGAGGCCGTCCGATTCGATGTCGATCGTGCCGCCGATGCGGGTCTCGACGAGGCCCTTGACGATCGGCAGTCCGAGGCCCGTGCCGGGTACCTCGCGGTGCCGCTCGGTCTGCACGCGGTAGAAGCGCTCCCAGACGTGCGGCAGGTCGGCGGCCGGGATGCCCGGGCCCTCGTCGACGACGCGAATCTCCACGGTCTCGTCCCCCTCGTCGATCACGTCCAGGCGCACGGTGCCGCCGTCGGGGCTGAACTTGACCGCGTTCGAGAGCAGGTTCGCGCACACGCGCGCGATGTCTTGGGTCACGCCCACGATCATGACGGGATGCTCGGGCACCGTGAGAGCGATCTGAACCTGCCGCGCGGGGCTCAGCCCCGAGGCGTCCTCGGCGCAGTGCCGCACGACTTCGAGAACGTCGAGCTGCGCGGCGGCGCGGGGGGCCGCACCGACGGAGCTGAGCTTGCTGAGCTCGAGCACGTCTTGGATGACGTCGGCCAGGCGACGGGCGTTGCGCGCGATGATCGTCGATGCCTGCTGGTCCCGCTCCTGCAGCAGTGATTCCTCGAGCTGCTCGGCGAAGCCGAGGATGCTCGTCACGGGCGTGCGCAGCTCGTGGCTCACCGAGGCGATGAAGTCGTCCTTCTGCTCGTTGAGGCGTCGAAGGTCGTCGGCGACGGCGAGAGCCAGCTGCTCGCGCGCGTCGCGCGCGGTCACGTCGGTGAAGACGAGGGTCACGACCGGCTGGCCTCCGGCCTCCGCGTAGAAGGCGATGTCGACATCGAATCGGCGGTCGCCGCGCGTGATCTCAACGCGCCCGGGATCCCGCCCTCGGATGCGGTCGTCGAGCTCGCTCACGCCGAAGACGACGCGGTCGCGCTGCATCCAGATGCCCGCCGTGCCCCACGAGCTCGGCATCTCGCTGCGCCCGATCGCCTCCAGGGCCGTGGCGTTGACGCCGACGACGCGCAGACGCTCTCCGTCGAGCACCTCGGCGACGAGGATGCCGGTCTCGGAGCTGATGATGCCTCCGCGCAGGAGCGCCTCGCGGGCGCCGAGCTGGGTGACGACGTTGGCCCACTCGTTGCGCGCGGCCGAGACGTAGAGGACGGCGACCGCGTAGACGATGAGGAAGGCCTGGATCAGCTCGACCGTCGTGCGCGTGCCGTCTCCGGCGAATACGGCGAACGGGCCGCCGCCCACCGCTGTGAGGATCGTGACGGCCATGGCAGTGAGGATGAGCTGGACGGCGACAACGATGGTGGGAGCGCGGAATGCCGCCCAGAGCAGCGCGATGAACGGCAGGAAGGCCAGAGGCAGAATGTTTCCCGGCCAGAACGTCCAGGCGAGGATGCCGACGAGCGTGAGGGCCTGCAGCAATGCCTCCCACGGGTTCACCCGCTGCAATCGGCGTGGGCTCACGAGCGCCACCGGAGTGATGACGAGGAGAGCCGAGGCGTGCGAGAAGAAGAGGCCGAGGGCGGTCGGGATGAAATCCCGACCGAGAAGCGCCCATGCGGTCAGGCCCGCCAGCAGGCCGATCGACACGGCGCCGACGACGGAGGCGAGGAGAAGCCGGTTCATGTCTCGCAAGCGCTCGAGACGTGCAACCGGTTCGCCTCGCGTGAGGACCCACGCGACGAGCCACGCTTCGACGGCGTTCGCGAGGCCGAAGAGGACGGCGACGAGAAGCTCGCGGCCACCGATGACGTTTCCGGCAGCGGTGACGGCCGCGATCGCGAGGGCGGCGGCGACGCGGTTGCCGCGCGAGGCGAGTACCGCTACCACGCTGATCCCGGCCGCGGGCCACCACGCTGCGATCGCGGCACCGACGGGGCTGAGGAGCACCGAGGTGACACTCACTGCTCCCGCCAGGAGGACAAGTGCCGCGATGCCGACGCGGCGCACGATGGCATCAGCGAAGAACAAGCGCCCGACGAGACCTCCCTGTCCCACTGGCGCACCTCCCGCGTATCGCCGCACTCGCGCGGTCGTTACATGAGAGGATACGGAAGAACGGGGAGGGGAGGGCCGCGTATGTCGACAATACTGATCGTGGAGGACGAGCCCGACGTGCTCCTCCTGCTCGAGAACCGTGTGCGGGGTGCCGGTCACGAGGTGCTCAGCGCGATCGACGGCGAGCAGGGTCTCGAGCTCGCCGCGACTCAGAAGCCCGACCTCATCATCCTCGACTGGATGATGCCCAAGCGTGACGGCATCGAGGTGTGCGAAGAGCTGCGACGGCACGACCCCGACCACCGACTCAAGGTGCTCATGCTCACCGCGCGGTCGCAGCGCAGCGACGTCGACCGGGCGTTCGAGGCGGGCGCGGACGACTACATCGTGAAGCCGTTCAGCTCGCGCGAGCTCATCGAGCGCATCGGCGCACTGCTCTCGCCCGCGACCGACTGAGCGGGTGCTGCGCCGCGCTGCCCCCGGGCGTCGCTAGTGCTGCGCGTCGAGTTCGGTGCGGTGGAAGTTCTGGAACGAGCGCGAGGCGGTCGGGCCGCGCTGCCCCTGATACCGGTTGAGATAGCCGCCCGTGCCGTACGGGTTCTCGGCGGGGGAGCTGAGGCGGAAGAAGCACAGCTGCCCGATCTTCATGCCCGGCCAGAGCTTGATGGGCAGCGTGGCGACGTTGCTGAGCTCTAGCGTCACGTGGCCGCTGAAGCCGGGGTCGATGAAGCCCGCCGTGGAGTGGGTGAGCAAGCCCAGTCGACCGAGCGAGCTCTTGCCCTCCAGTCGCGCGGCGACGTCGTCGGGCAGCGTCACGAGCTCGTAGGTCGAGCCGAGCACGAACTCACCAGGGTGCAGAATGAACGGCTCACCCGGCTTCGCCTCCACTAAGCGCGTCAGTTCGGGCTGCTCTTCCGCGGGGTCGATGAACGGGTACTTGTGGTTGTCGAACAGCCGGAAGAGACCGTCGATGCGCACGTCGACGCTCGACGGCTGCACCATCGACAGGTCTAGCGGATCGAGCCCGATGCGCCCGGAGTCGAGTTCGGCGCGGATATCTCGGTCGCTCAGTAGCATGGCGTCAGCCTATCGAGCGGGATGCCCGGCGCGGGTTGCGCGGAGCATCCTCGCCCCCACCCGTCCCGAAAGGTTCCCGCCCGTGACGACCGTCGCTCTCATCATCCTCCTCGTGCTCCTCGGCGCGCTCGCCGTGTTCCAGCTCGCGCTCGCCGCCGGCGCGCCCCTCGGGCGCTACGCCTGGGGCGGCCAGCACGATGGCGCGCTGCCCGCGCGCCTGCGGATCGGGAGCGCCGTGTCGATCGTCATCTACGCGCTCATCGCCGTCGTCGCCCTCGAGCGGGCGGGCGTCATCGACCTCATCCCGGGCGAGGTCGTCGAGACCGTCGCCATGTGGGTCATCGCCGTGTACTTCGCGCTCGGCATCGTCATGAACGGCATCTCGCGCAGCAAGCCGGAGCGGTACACGATGACGCCGGTCGTGATCGTGCTCACGGCTGCGAGCGTCATCCTCGCGCTCTCGTAGCCGACGCGCATGCGTCTCGGCACGATTCGCTAGACTGCTCGCGCGACCTGGTGCCCGAGACGGGCACCAGCGCTGGCGTCGCGGCGAAGGCCAGAAATGGCCTTCGCTTCAAGCTCCAGCGCGGGGATGTAGTTCAATGGTAGAACTTCAGCTTCCCAAGCTGATGTCGGTTCCGCCCATCGTCTCTGTCACTCCCGAATTGGTGCGGTCTGACCAGGCCTTTTCTTGTTCTTCGTGCCTCTTGCCGGAGAAGGTCCATTCGTGCGTGCCTCAGTGTGCCTCGCCGTCGGTTCGATGACGAGTACAAGTAGGTGTGTTGATTCGTCGAGCTTCTCCGTATCAAGCAGTACGCGCAACAACTCGCGCGATGATGACGGAGGTCGCTATGAGCAACAAGAAGTTCGGAAACATCCGCCCGCTCAAGAGTGGGCGGTTTCAGGCGCGCTACCGACTTCCAAACGGGGAGCAAGTAAGCGCCGGGGTGTTCGACTCGAGACCTCTTGCCCAAGAGCGCCTTGCCGAAATCGAGGTCGACCTTCGGCGCGGGGACCACTGGGACGCGCGAAAGGGAAAAACCAAGTTTCGAGACTTCATGGCGGAGTTCATGCGTCACCGAGGGCGGACCGTGTCGTCAGGAGAGCTTGCCAACAATCGCTCCTACCTGAAGGTTCATCTGCTGCCGGCATTTGGCAATCTTCGAATGGAGGATGTGGACGAAGAACTCGTCGACAAGTGGTTCGCCACTCAAGCGGCGACCGAGACGCGGCGCAATGTCTACGCGTTCCTCCGCCGCGCGATGAGGCACGCAGTTAAGTGGAAGTACATTCGGGTCACCCCGTGCAACGTGTTCGAGCCGAACAAGGGGGTGAGCGTACCTCGGCCCACGTGGTCGTACTCAGACTTCAATCACGTGCTCCAGTTCGTCCCCGACTCGATTCGCCTCAATAGGGCTGCGCTCCCATCGCCGGTCTACTACCGAGAGGCATTGCAGAGTGGAGTCCCACATAGTGGTGTAACGCACGGTGGTCGCGCACGTCGTTGCTGACGTGGACGCGGTCACCGTGTGATCCTTCGAGAAGTCTCTTACCTCCACTCGAAAGGCATCAACACGATGACCGCTCCACACATTGTCGACCCTGCGACCGTTCTGGGTGAAGCCCTCTCGGAGGCGTCGCCGGATTTGATGAGGCATTTGCTGCAGACCATGATCAACGCCCTGCTGTCCGCTGATGCCGACGCTGTGGTCGGCGCCGAGTGGGGCAAGCCCAGCCCTGATCGGGTGACGCACCGCAACGGCTACCGGCACCGTGACCTGGACACTCGCATCGGCACGATCGATGTCGCGATCCCGAAACTACGATCGGGCACCTACTTTCCGGAGTGGCTGCTGGAGCGCAGGAAACGCTCCGAGGCGGCTCTGATCACCGTGATTGCCGACTGCTACCTCGCCGGGGTGAGCACCCGGCGGATGGACAAGCTGGTGAAGACTCTCGGCATCAACGCTCTATCGAAGTCGCAGGTCTCGCGGATGGCTGCCGAGCTCGACGAGCAGGTTGCCGACTTCCGGCACCGGTCTTTGGTCGAGGCGGGCCCGTTCACGTTCGTGGCTGCCGACGCTCTCACGATGAAGGTTCGCGAGGGCGGCCGGGTGGTGAACACGGTCGTGCTGATCGCCACCGGGGTCAACGGCGACGGCCGCCGGGAAGTCCTCGGCCTGCAGACGGCCACGAGCGAGACCGGGTCGGCGTGGAATGCGTTCTTCGCCGACCTCGTCGCCCGCGGGCTCACCGGCGTGCAGCTCGTCACCAGTGACGCGCACGCCGGCCTGAAAGACGCGATCGCAGCGAACCTGCCCGGCGCCACCTGGCAACGCTGCCGCACCCACTACGCGGCGAACCTGATGAGCGTGACCCCGAAGAGCATGTGGCCGGCGGTGAAGGCGATGCTGCACTCCGTCTATGACCAGCCCACCGCCTCCGACGTCCACGCCCAGTTCGATCGGACCCTGGATTACGTCGCCGAGAAGCTCCCCGCGGTCGCCGAGCACCTCGATACCGCTCGGGCCGACATTCTCGCCTTCACCGAGTTCCCCAAAGATGTCTGGTCGCAGATCTGGTCGAACAATCCCAACGAGCGCCTCAACCGCGAGATCCGCCGCCGCACCGACTCCGTGGGCATCTTCCCCAACCGCGACAGCGTCATCCGCCTGGTCGGCGGCGTTCTGGCCGAGCAGACCGACGAGTGGGCAGAGGGGCGCCGCTACTTGGGCCTGGAGGTCCTGGCACGCTCCCGCATGCGGGTGCTGCCCAACAACGGAGACGAGGTGGTCGCCGACACCTTCATCGCTCTCAGCGCCTAAAGCGAAGGATCAGCCGTTACACCACTTCCAGGGACTTGACCCATTGCAGATCATGTTCGCCGCCCACCTGCGCTTGGGTGAACTCGTCGGTCTGAACGCGGGCGACTATGACAGGAAGGCGGCTCGGCTCACTGTGGAGCGCCAGTTGACCGCGCGCGGCGAGATCACCGATACCAAGACCGGGAGCCGCAAGACAATTCAGCCGCTCTCCGTTGGTGTGTCTGCGCTCGAACGCCTCCCCAAGGGCATCGGATCAGCTCCATTGATCCCCGGCGCAAGGGTTCAACGGCTGCCACGCTGCTCGCTCCAACGGACGTGGAGCCGAGCTGTCTACGAGGCCGGCCTCGAGAACTTCCATATTCACGACATCAGGCACATTGGCCTCACACTCGTTGCCGCTTCGGGCGCGCCAATGAAAGACGTGATGGCTCGGGGAGGCCACGCGTCCCTGCAAGCGGCAGCAAGATATCAACACACGGACGCAGACCGGGATCGCAAGGTCGCGGAAGATGTGGATCGGCTCTTGGGATAGTGCTCGGCGGCGAGACAGTTAACCTCGCTAAGCCCTGGCGAACGTCAACCGTCGCCAGATCCTGACGACGTTGAGGACCCGAAACTCCGGGCGCTCCCGTACATCGTGGACCTGTTCGAAGCCGTTGGCGGAGACGTGAACGTCCGGTCCCGCAAGATCAGCGCGTCGTGACCAATGATTCCACGCCTCTTCGCGGGACTTCCAAGAGCGCTCTGTGCGCAGCTCATCGGCGAGAGTGACGGTCTGGCCTGCGAGCGTGACGTAGCCCTCTTGATACCGCACGAACCAGTCGGCCATGGACACCTCCACCGCGATGGTGGCTCACTCGGCGAGCGCCTCGACTCGAAGTGAGCGACTCTGTGGTCAGTGTCGATCGGGCTGTCGATTCGGGAGGAGTGATCACCGACCCGTATGGGGTAGCCGAGTTGTCCTTCCTGACCCATACCTTGGCGGTACGAGCAAACTTCGAAAGAGGAACTACATGGCTGCGAGCATCCACGACATCCTTCGTGAGTTTCGATCCGTCTCCTTTGACGAGCGGGACAAGGGCGATCGTTTCGAGCGGCTCATGCACGCGTACCTCACGGTCGAGCCGCAGTACGCGCAGCTCTACAGCGATGTGTGGATGTGGACGGATTATCCGCAGCGCGGCAACCGACGCGACACCGGAATCGATCTCGTCGCCCGCGCTCGTGACACGGGAGAGCTGACGGCAATCCAGTGCAAGTTCTTCGACCCCTCAACGACGGTCACGAAGCCAATGCTCGACTCGTTCCTCGCGGCCTCTAGCAAGAACCTCGACGGAAAGCCCGAGTTCGCCGCCCGACTCGTCATCTCGACCAGCGACTCTTGGGGAAGCAACGCAGAGGACGCTGTTGAGAATCAGAATCCTCCCGTACAACGGTTGCGCGTGCAGGATCTCGACGAATCCTCCATCGACTGGGAACAGTTCTCCATCAACACCCCTGGAGAGCTAACGAAGAAGGAAGCCAAGCAGCTCTTCCCCCATCAGGAGTTGGCGATCTCGAATGTCGTCAACGGCTTCGAGTCTGCCGACCGGGGCAAGCTCATCATGGCTTGCGGAACCGGGAAGACTTTCACGAGCCTCAAGCTCGTTGAGCAAGTCGTGCCCCGCGGCGGCACAGTGCTGTTTCTCGTTCCCTCGATTTCTCTGCTCTCGCAGACGCTCAAGGAGTGGATTATCGAGTCCGCCGTGCCGATGCGCTCCTTCGCGGTCTGCTCGGATGTAAGTGTCGGAAAGCGCAAGACCGACGAAGACATCCCGGTCACCGACCTGGCGTACCCCGCGACGACGAACACCACGAAGCTGGTGCAGAAATTCTCGGAGATCCCCGCCGACTTCGACGGCATCACCGTCGTGTTTTCCACCTACCAATCCATCGATGTGGTCGCGCAAGCGCAGGGCACAGGCCTCCCCGATTTCGACCTCATCGTTTGCGACGAAGCGCACCGCACAACGGGGGTAACGCTCGCAGGCGAGGAGGAGTCGGCGTTCGTTCGAGTTCACAACCAGAACTACATCAAGGGCAAGAGGCGGCTCTACATGACCGCCACGCCGCGCATCTACGCGGATGCCAGTCGGTCTAAGGCTGAAGAAGAAGGGGCAGTACTCACCGACATGGACTGTGACTTCGTCTGCTGAATGGCGGGGTTCTTCGGTCGCTTCGTGGCGGGGTCAGGTGACACCGATGACCAGGGTGCTCTGTGCGGCTTCGATGACGTCGTTGGTGATGGTGTCGAGTTCGTTGATCTTCAGGACCCGCTGGATCTGGGGGAAGAGGCGTTCGAGGAGCCGGAAGTTGCCGCGGGTGATCCGTGCGATGGCTGCGATGGCTTGGGCGTCGGTGAAGTCGTCGGGGTCGAGGGTCTTGCCGAGGGATCGCCAGTGTCGCTCGAGGACGAACAGCAGTTCGTCTTGTCCCAGGGGCCGGTACTGCTGGGCGAAGCCGACTCGGCTGTAGAACTGGGGGTAGTGGCTGAACTGCTTCTCCAGGCCGGGCATGCCGATCAGGATCAGGGCGATGTCGTCGCGGTCGTAGCGATCGCGCAGCAGTTCCAGAGCGGCGGGACGCAGTCGTTCGGCCTCGTCGACGATGATCAGCTCCACGTAGTTCCTGCCGTGTCGCCATCCCCAGGCCTCGGGAGTGGCCGTGCCGGGAGGTACGAGGTGCTGCTCGATGCACATGTTGGTGCGGGTGATGGCTTGGGTCAGCTCGTCCTTCAGGGTCCGCGGGGTGGTCAGCACGCTGGGGGTGTAGAGCACGGTGCGGCTCCGGTTCAAGGCGGCGTAGATCTTGGCGTCGTTGTCGGAGCGCGGCCCCCAGTAGGTCAGCAGGTCATGAGCCTTCTCGTAGTGTGCGTAGCGGCGCGCGGAGAGTGTCTTTCCTACGCCGGCTGATCCGAAGCACAAACCGATGGTGTGCCCGCGGCGCACGGCGTCGGCGAACTCGGTGAAGCGGCGGTGCTCCTTGGTGACGATGAAGCGCTGGCTCACCTGAGGTCCTCCTTGTAGATCTTCAACGCCGACCTCGGCGCCGGAGCCGGTGCTTCGGTGATCCGTGGCGTCTCGGTAGGTGCGGCCACGAGGGCGATGCGTTCGTTGATGCCGGCTCGCAGCGCCCGGCGGCGGGCGTTGCGCGCGGCCTGGATCTCCTTGAGGCTGACCTTCTGGTCGTGGTGCTCTTGGTTGACGGCCTTGCAGACGAATTCGTCGTGATCGAAGACGCGGATCTCGGTGATGTCGCGGGGGTCGTAGCGGATCACGACCGAGCGTCCGACGTAGCCGGCCAGAGTTGGCGAGACGTAGCGCAGGCCCTGGAAGCGGATGCCATCGCGGCGCACGACGCGGGTCTTGGCGACGGTCAACAGCAGTCTGTCGAGGTCTTCCAGGCTCTCGGGCATTCGGGGCAGCCAGCCATCGGCGATCCACGCGCTGCGCGGGGAGGTTCCGAGCTCGCTGTGCGTGCGGTCGTTGTAGGTGGCCACGAACGCCTCCAGGGCGCTATCGAGGGCGGCCAGGGACAGTTTCGGTGTCGGCCAGGGGTGCCCTTCGGTGATGTGTCCGGGCAGGGTGGCGAGTAGCTCGGTGTTGATGGTGCCGAAGAACCGCTCGATCTTGCCCCGTCCCTGGGGTCGGGCGACGGTGGAGTGGATCAGTCGGATGTGGAGGTCGACGGCGGTGTGGGCGAGCTGGTCACTGGTGAAGTCGCTGCCGTGGTCGACGTAGAGCACGTCGGGCAGGCCGCACATCGGCCAGGCCGGGTCGGTCTTGTGCCAGATCGCTTGGCGCAGCGCCAGGGCGGTGTTCATCGCCGACGGTGCGCCCAGGAAGACTGTGTAGCCGCAGACCGCCCGGGAGCAGTCGTCGAGGATCGTTGTCAGCCATGGCCGTGCGGGCTTGCCGTCGGTGCCCACCACCAGGATGTCGAGCATGGTGTGATCGGATTGCCACATCGCGTTGGGCAGCTTTGCTTGCCGGCGTAGCACCAGCTCGTGCTTGTCGCGGTAGGACGCTGCGCCCTCCAGGGCGAGGGTGACCATGCCGGGATCCAGGGTCCGCACGATGTCCCACACCACCGAGTAGGAGGGGACCGGCCACCTCCGGGCGGCGCAGATGCCCGTGACTTTGCGATGGATCGTGGCGATGGCCGGCCGCGGCTTGCTCAGTGCCAGGCCCTCGATCAGGTCGACGAGGTCGGGCGGAAGGCGGCGGGAGCCGGCGTCCGCCCGTGAGGCTGTCTCCAGTCCGGCGTAGCCGTCGGCGCGGTAGCGGGCGTGCCAGCGCTCCAGGGTCCGCAGCCCTACATCGGTCTCGCGAGCTAAGCGCGCGAGGGGCACCTGGTCCTCGACGTGGAGCCTGAGGATTCGCCACCGCGCTCGAGCGTCCACGACGCACCTACTGCAAGGCGTTCTCGCGCCCGCGCTCGGCGCGCTGAAGGGCGCGGTAGACCGTGGAGCGGCCCACGCTGAACAGCTCGGCCAGCTCGCCCACGGTGTGCTCGTCGGCAGCATGTAGCTGGACGAGGTGAGCTTCTTGCCGGGGGGTGAGTTTCGGTGACTTCCCGCGCAGCCGGCCCTTGGCCTTGGCGACCTTCATCCCCTCGCGCGTGCGGGCACGGATGAGGTCGGCTTCGAACTCGGCGACCATCGCCAGCACGTTGAACAACAGTTTCCCCATCGGGTCGGTCGGGTCGTACACCGATCCGGCGATGCTCAGCTTCACTTCCCGCGCCGCGAGGTCGTCGGCGATCTGGTGGGCATCACGGACTGAACGCGCCAGCCGATCGAGCTTGGTGACCACGAACGTATCGCCGTCCCGACAGGCAGCCAGCGCCTGCCGCAGGCCCTCACGGTCGGCGTTGCGGCCCGTGAGCCCGTGATCGACGTAGATGCGCTTGGGATCGACGCCGAACGCCGCGAGTCCGTCACGCTGCGCGGTCAGGTCCTGCTCGTCGGTGGAGACTCGGGCATAGCCGACCTTCAAGGGGGACATGCTCCCCAGTGTGTCATATAGCCTCCCTTCACCGGACAGTTCACCGGACGGGTCTTACGGGACAGCCCGCCAGGCGTGCCGTCGTTCCTCTCGATAAGTAGCGGTGGTGTCCGGTGAGGGTTCCCCTTACGGGCATGCAATCTGGGCTGACGCCTGTGACCGAGTGTTCAGTGCGCGCTGTATAGTTCAGTCCATGCTGACTATTGCTTCGCGTCTCGACGTGATGAACCGCCTGGGTCGTGCACTGGCCGACCCCACTCGATCCCGGATCATCTTGACCCTGCTCGACCATCCCGCTTACCCGGCGGAACTGGCCCGAGATCTGGACCTGACACGCCCGAACGTGTCCAACCACCTGGCATGCCTGCGCGATTGCGGGATCGTCGTCTCCGAGCCCGAGGGTCGTCGGACACGATATGAGATCGCCGATTCGCACCTGGCGCAGGCGCTGACGGCACTGGTCGATGCCACCCTGGCAGTGGACGAAGACGCCCCGTGCATCGATCCCGCCTGCTCGCTTCCCGGATGCGACGCAGCTGGGGAGGGCGCATGATCCTCACCTCGGTCTTGCAGGCGATGGGCCTGTTCGCAGCGACCAACATCGACGACATCATCGTGCTCTCCCTCTTCTTCGCGCGAGGGGCAGGCCAGCGCGGCACTACCGCCCGCATTCTGGCTGGCCAGTACCTCGGATTCGCCGGCATCCTCGGTGCCGCGGTCCTGGTGACCATCGGTGCCGGAGCATTCCTGCCCTCGGCAGCCATCCCGTACTTCGGTCTCATCCCTCTGGGCCTCGGCCTCTGGGCCGCATGGCAGGCCTGGCGCGGAGACGATGACGACGATGACGACGAGGCCAAGGTTGCCGGCAAGAAGGTCGGCGTGTGGACAGTCGCAGGCGTCACCCTTGCCAACGGCGGCGACAACATCGGCGTCTACACCCCTGTCTTCCTCAGCGTGGAACCTCTCGCAGTAGTCACCTACTGCATCGTCTTCCTCGCGCTCGTCGCGGTCCTGGTGGCCCTGGCAAAGTTCGTCGCCACCCGCCCCCCGATCGCCAAAGTGCTCGAACGCTGGGAGCACATCCTCTTCCCCATCGTTCTCATCGGCCTCGGCATCGTGATCCTCGTCAGCGGCGGAGCCTTCGGACTCTGACGTAGCGGCAGCGATCCAAACGGCCCCGACCGGGCGCACCCCTCTCGGTTCAGACCGCGACACCTACCTGCAGCCAGTCCTGCGTGATCGCGGCAACAAGACCGCCACGGAGCGCTGCAAAAACCCCGCCACCAAGCGAACGAAGCCACACCGAGCCCTCTACAGTTCGCTGCGCTTCACAATCTTGCGGTTTGGGAGTGGCGCACGGCCAACGAACAGGAACTCAATCGAACCCTGCAAAGCCTGAGTGCCCTAGGGAGATACGGCCCCCTTGCGCCGTCCTCCGAGGCCCTCGTCAATGAAATCCATGCAATCGCAGGCACGGCTCGCGCCACCTGATTGCCGACCTCCTGAACGTCGCGATGCGCCGCACGAGTCCGCCTGCCGTGATGTCGGCCGGCTGAGACTGTTCAGGGTTCGAGTCGAAGGCGTGATGCTCCGCGGAGCGTTCCGCGAGGGGCGTGAGAAACGAACCAGCGACAAGGCACCCCGGCATTTCGCGGGAACGGATTGCTAGTCTCCGCCCTGGAACTCAAGGCTCGGTCGTGTCGTCTGCTCGACCCGGAGCCTCAATAGAGAACTGTTTTGGGGAACGACAATCTTGGTGCGGGCGCGATGAGGATTGAGAGTGAAAGATCCAGCTTGGATACGCTGTGAACTAACTGACCCCAGCTCGAAAGGTCGCCTGGCACAGTCTGCGCCCGGCCAAGGTGGGCATTCGTTCGCGTCGACCAAACATGAATAGCGGGGGAAGCCCAAGCACCTTCTGCTCAACGCAATTCAGAACGATCGATGACCCCGCTTGTAGTCGTCGTAGGCCTCTCTGCGCTCGACTGAGTCTGCTGTCAACATGTCTGCACGTATCTTTTCGAAGTCGAGCCGCTCCTCGTGACCCTGGTTCGGGCCTGCCGAGTCGGCGCGATCACTGTTTCGGGTGAAGCCGATCACGTTGATCCACCTTCCCTTTCTTTCGTGAGCATATCTTTGACCAACGTCACTTCGAGATGTTCTCGACGGCGAGTTGATCGGCTTGGAACGCTACCGCCAGAAACCAGGCGTACACCTCGAGAATGTGGCGGTCTGACTCATGGATCACATCTCGGTGCGTGACGTTGACCGAGAACATCCCGATCACGCGGTCGTCGCCTTCACTCTTCCGATCGCGGAAAACCGGAACGCTCAGGAAGGTTCGATAGTTGCGCGAGCTGCCGTCCTTGATCCCCAGCGCACCTGCGACTTCTGGGTCCGCTACGTCACCACAGTAGGCGTAGCCGCCGGTCGAGATCTTGTCCACCGCGATTCGACCCTCCCCCGGACTCCTGTTGGAGAAGTTCGCGCGCATTCGGGAACGATCTGTATTTGTAAAGAGCTTGCGTTCGAGCAGCTTGCTTTGCCTGTTCACTGTCAAGCCGTAGAACGAAGCCTCGACCTGAAAGTCGTGAGGGCGTTCCCGACCATCGGGCATCGGTCTGGACTTGAAGTAGCTCTGACAATCGTGGAGCAGGTGGTTTTGGTACTGGTTCGTGACAGTGCCGTCAAAAGACTCTCGAAGCTTCCCAACCAAGTTCGCTGCGCGAGATGCAAGCCCTCGGTAGGCGGCAAAGGCCTCAACGTTCCTAAGAAGTGCCGCCTCGCGGTCCCTGAGGCTGCTGATGCCCCTGGCTATGGGGGGCGGCAGCACTACTAGGCAGACCAACAAGACGATCACGAAGACGCTGTAGTCCTTGATGAACGAGGCGAGCGGCCAATTTTCGGGGACTAGATCGAGCTCGAGTGCCGCCAGGCCCGCCGTACCGATAACAACAGGGGCCACATCTAGTGAGACGAAAAAGCGAAGGTCACCGACTCCTTCAAACTTGAGCTTCGCTTTGGCCATCCCTCGATCGTATCTATGAATCATCCGGAACATGAGTCGCACGCACCAAACGGGGTGGCTTGTAGACAACACGGCCAGCGAGATGCCCCCGCCAACCGGTGGCGCTACGTGTCGCGATGGAGTCTGGCTTGCCGAGTTCCTAATCCTCTGCGGGGGCTGTCGGACCTTCTAGTTGAAATGGGTCTGGTGCTGCGCGTGGCCGGTGGGTTTTTCACAAGCCGAGAAATGTGTTCCGCGCTTTGCACACTTCTGTACTGCCCGCGCTGTCTATAGATCTCGATCTGTGTTGGCATCCGAAGTCAAGAATCTCGAATCATCGGCAGACGCGCTAAAGGCTCCAGAAGCTACGTGATGCGGAGATCTTCTGCTTCCCGGCTACCGCTTCGTGGAACCCCAGGAGTGCATTGAGGTCATCGGCATCGCCGGTTGCCGCAACGTTGTGAAGCAGGTCCCCTGGAGTCCTCCCCTTACCGCCCCGCGACTGCCGTATTGCCGTCTGCTCACACAGGTAGAACGCCACCTTCGACCTGTCCGTCGCTGACCCCGCGTAACGGCCTCTCTGCGCCTCGTAAGCCGCCTTGTGGCCGCAACGCCCTGCCGCATAGAGCCAACGCTGGATGAGCGCTGCCTTGCGCTCCTCAAGAGGTTTGGAGTTGAACAGGAACACCGCGTGGATGTGGGGGTGAAGGTCAAGTCCCTGGAAGTGGTGTAACGGCTGATCCTTCGCTTTATGCGCTGAGCGCGATGAAGGTGTCGGCGACCACCTCGTCTCCGTTGTTGGGCAGCACCCGCATGCGGGAGCGTGCCAGGACCTCCAGGCCCAAGTAGCGGCGCCCCTCTGCCCACTCGTCGGTCTGCTCGGCCAGAACGCCGCCGACCAGGCGGATGACGCTGTCGCGGTTGGGGAAGATGCCCACGGAGTCGGTGCGGCGGCGGATCTCGCGGTTGAGGCGCTCGTTGGGATTGTTCGACCAGATCTGCGACCAGACATCTTTGGGGAACTCGGTGAAGGCGAGAATGTCGGCCCGAGCGGTATCGAGGTGCTCGGCGACCGCGGGGAGCTTCTCGGCGACGTAATCCAGGGTCCGATCGAACTGGGCGTGGACGTCGGAGGCGGTGGGCTGGTCATAGACGGAGTGCAGCATCGCCTTCACCGCCGGCCACATGCTCTTCGGGGTCACGCTCATCAGGTTCGCCGCGTAGTGGGTGCGGCAGCGTTGCCAGGTGGCGCCGGGCAGGTTCGCTGCGATCGCGTCTTTCAGGCCGGCGTGCGCGTCACTGGTGACGAGCTGCACGCCGGTGAGCCCGCGGGCGACGAGGTCGGCGAAGAACGCATTCCACGCCGACCCGGTCTCGCTCGTGGCCGTCTGCAGGCCGAGGACTTCCCGGCGGCCGTCGCCGTTGACCCCGGTGGCGATCAGCACGACCGTGTTCACCACCCGGCCGCCCTCGCGAACCTTCATCGTGAGAGCGTCGGCAGCCACGAACGTGAACGGGCCCGCCTCGACCAAAGACCGGTGCCGGAAGTCGGCAACCTGCTCGTCGAGCTCGGCAGCCATCCGCGAGACCTGCGACTTCGATAGAGCGTTGATGCCGAGAGTCTTCACCAGCTTGTCCATCCGCCGGGTGCTCACCCCGGCGAGGTAGCAGTCGGCAATCACGGTGATCAGAGCCGCCTCGGAGCGTTTCCTGCGCTCCAGCAGCCACTCCGGAAAGTAGGTGCCCGATCGTAGTTTCGGGATCGCGACATCGATCGTGCCGATGCGAGTGTCCAGGTCACGGTGCCGGTAGCCGTTGCGGTGCGTCACCCGATCAGGGCTGGGCTTGCCCCACTCGGCGCCGACCACAGCGTCGGCATCAGCGGACAGCAGGGCGTTGATCATGGTCTGCAGCAAATGCCTCATCAAATCCGGCGACGCCTCCGAGAGGGCTTCACCCAGAACGGTCGCAGGGTCGACAATGTGTGGAGCGGTCATCGTGTTGATGCCTTTCGAGTGGAGGTAAGAGACTTCTCGAAGGATCACACGGTGACCGCGTCCACGTCAGCAACGACGTGCGCGACCACCGTGCGTTACACCACTATGTGGGACTCCACTGGGGTGAAAGCCCTGCTCCGGGAATGTAACTTCAATGCTCCTCACTCGCCCTATCAGCCCAGTGCGGTCACGAAAGGTTGAATCCCCCCGGCGTGTTCGGAGACTCGATTCCTTGGAAGGATCAGTCTCATGGCACGACCCAACAAGTATCCGCGCGAGCTTCGTGAGCGCGCAGTCCGCATGGTCGCCGAGGTGCGGCCTGACTATCCCAGCGAGCACGCCGCGATCACCGCGGTCGCCGGCATGCTCGGCATCGGCTCGCCCGAAACGGTCCGAACCTGGATTCGGCGGCAGCAGGTCGATGTCGGCCAACGGCCGGGGGTGACCACCGAGGCGCAGGCGGAGATCAAGAAGCTCAAACGAGAGAACGCCGAGTTGCGGCGGGCGAACGAGATATTGAAGGCGGCTTCGGCTTTCTTCGCGGCCGAACTCGACCGGCCAGCGAAGCGATAGTCGCGTTCATCACCGACCACAAGGACCGCAATGATGGTGGCCTGCGATGGGGTGTCGAGTCGATCTGCGCCGTGCTCACCCAGCATGAGGTGAAGATCGCCCCATCGACCTACTATGACGCCCGCAAGCGTCGACCCTCAGCGCGGCAGGTGTCCGATGAGCGGTGGAAGCCGATCGTGCTGGGCTGCTGGCAGCGGCAACGGCGCGTGCTGGGCGCTCGGAAGCTCTGGTTGCGTCTGCGCCGCGAGGGCCACGACATTGCCCGTTGCACGGTGGAGCGCCTCATGCGCGAGCTCGGCATCGCTGGCGTGCGACGTGGGAAACGCACCAATCCGGTCGATGCTGACCCGCGCGAGACCAGACCTGCCGACCTTGTCGATCGGCATTTCGCCAGGTTCCGCACGAACCAACTCTGGGTCGCTGACTTCACCTACGTGTGGTCGTGGTCCGGATGGGTTTACGTCGCGTTCGTGTTCGATGTTCACTCCCGCCGCATCCTGGGCTGGCGGGCGGCGACGAGAATGACGACGCCGCTGGTGCTCGACTGCCTGGAGATGGCGTTCTGGACCAGGCGCCGCGAGGGCGTCGCCGACTTCGCCGGACTGACGCATCACACCGATGCCGGCAGCGTCTATACGTCCATTGCCTTCACCGACCGCCTGATCGAGGAAGGCATCGACCCCTCGGTTGGATCCGTCGGCGACGCCTACGACAACTCCCTCGCGGAGTCCCAGATCGGACTCTATAAGACCGAGTTGATCCATCACGAAGGGCCCTGGCGAAACGTCGATCAGGTCGAGGCCGCGACCGCGGACTGGGTGCAGTGGTTTAACACCGAACGCATCCACAGTTCGATCGATGACCTCACCCCGATCGAACTGGAGCAGCTCGAATATGCTCTGACCGAGCCCCTCGAACAAGCGGGCTGACACCAGCAATACGCTCTCCGAACACGCCGGGGGGATTCAGGTCCCCATCCAGGATCCGCTGGTGAACGCAGTGGCCCATGTTTCGAGAATCGGCGCGAGTGATCCTGCGCGCCGTGAGGAGTCGTCATGGGCGACGGTGAACGTCAGATAGAGCACCGAGCGAGCTGTGGCGAGCTTCTGCTCAAGACGAGATCGATCTGCGGCGAGCAGAGATGGCGAGCACAGCGGACACGACCACTTATTGCCACAGGCGGTCCGGTATGAACGGCCGTCAGGCCCAACTACCTGCTTGCCCCTCCTGCACAGTCGGAGCGAGTTTCTCTTCGCATACTGCTGAATGACTGCCCTTACCTCATCCATCAAAGAGGGATCATGGGGGAAGGATTCACGATACTTATCAAGAAGGGAGCGTTCGAACGGAAGCCTCCCTGATCCTCCGTGCGGGAAAACGCTGTCGATCCAGTCGTCACCACGCCCTTGCGGCTGGTCCTGCCTCAATGGCTCGCCGGGTTTGGAGGAGGCGGTGGGCGGGTGTTCGATGCGGTCGCGCTCGTTATTGGGCACGGTGTGCTCCTGTTCTTGGAGCACGGTGCTCCAAGTACTGATACGCCGTAGGAGCCGGAGTCACCACCTTGGTCTTCTCTGGCGCGGGGTGTTTAGCGCGCCCGCCCTCGAAGAAGGCCCGCTCCGGGCCTTCCGCGTTTAGCGCAGGCCTCGCTGTTTAGCGCGACGAGGCTTCAGCGTTCAGCGCATACGGAACACGTTTAGCGCGAACAGCGCCGAACCCCTGAGCAGGCAACTGCGCTTCGCTGATCCCGTGCCACCGGCGTGCCTTGAGAGATGGCACGACCCGGGTAAGCTGAACACTGCAAGAGGCCTGATAAATCAAGAAATAAGGCCCTTCGGGGATGTAGTTCAATGGTAGAACTTCAGCTTCCCAAGCTGATAGCGCGGGTTCGATTCCCGTCATCCCCTCTGACCCGCCGACAGTCATCTCGGCACACTGCTCGACGCGCAGACGCTCACCGCGTCTGCGGGGTTCGATTCCCGTCATCCCCTTTGTGTTTGCTTCTGGCTGCGCCGCCGCTCCTGCGGCTCAGTACGCTGCGGGCAAACCGATTCCGCGGGGGCACCGAATGACGGATGTTAGGGGAGGTCACCATGTCCAGGAGCACCGCACGCATCGTCGCCGGTGTTCTGGCTGTGCCGGCGCTGCTGTGGGGAGTCGCGCTGGTGGTGATCGTGACGGCGGACCTGCCGCCGCTCGGGGGAGCGGCCGCAGGCCTGCCGATCGCGAGCGTCGCACTTATGTCGCTGTCGGGAGCGATCGTTGCGGCCATCGTGGCGAGGCGGGGGCGTGAGCATCGGGGGGATGCTCCGCCCCGGCCCTTCGCCGCTGCGACCATCACGGCGAGCGCCGTCGTCGTCGCCTCGGCGATCGCCCTCGCGCTCGGGCCGGTGGTGACACCCGCTCCCGCCGTCGCCGACCCCGGGATCGGGACCGAGCAGCGCATCGTCTTCGGCGACCACAGCGGGCACGTCGGCTACGAGCCCTAGGCGCGAGAGTCCGCGCACGGGTCACCGCTACGCGGCGGGGCCGTCCACCGCTCGACCGATGAGGGGCTCGACGTCGGCCATGAAGCGGCGCACATTGTCGTCGACGATGATGTCGCTCGGCCGCAGCGGGCGGGTCAGGTGCAGCCCCTCGAGCGAGCGGATGCGGCTCAGCGCCACATAGGTCTGGCCGGGCGCGAACGCGCGCGGCCCGAGATCGACGATCGCCTGGTCGTAGGTGGAGCCCTGCGATTTGTGGATCGTGACCGCCCACGCGAGGCGCAGGGGAAACTGCGTGAACTCGGCGATGACGTCCTTGCTCACCGACTTCTTCGCCGTCGAGTAGGTGTACTTGTACTTCTCCCACGTCGCCGGCAGCACCTCGTGGCTCTCGCCGTCGACCTCGACGCGCACCGTGCGACCGATGCTCTCGACCGTGCCGAGCGTGCCGTTCACCCACCGCGGCGGCCCGTCGCCGCTCGTGTCGTTGCGCAGGAACATCACCTGCGCCCCGACCTTGAGCTCGAGCTGCTCGTCCGCCGGGTAGCCGCCCGCGCCGCCGAACTCGCCGATGATCTCGGCACGGGCGGTCTTGGAGTCTCCGGGCAGGCGGCGCAGGGCATCCCGATTGATGCGCGTGACAGTCGCGTTCGTCGTCGCGAGGGTCAGCACGCCCTCCTCGGGTGCGGGGCGCGAGCCGGCCTCGTTGAGGGCGCGCCCGATCTCGGGCGTGACGGTGCCGTGGCGCACGGCGGTGAGCATGGCGCGAAAGTCGGCGTCCTGCTGACGGTGGATGGTCTGCAGCTCGACGATGCGCAGATCCGTGTACTGCCACACGGCCGCATCGAAGAACCACATCGAGCGGTAGTGGTCGGCGTAGTAGGCGCGCTCTCCCTCATCGCGGCCCGGCACGGGGGCGAGCTGGTACGGGTCGCCGAAGAGCACGACCTGAGCCCCGCCGAAGGGCTCGTGGCGACGGGCGCGCGACTGGCGCAGGCGACGGTCGATCGCGTCCATGAGGTCGGCGCTCACCATCGAGACCTCGTCGATGACGACGGTGTCGACGCTCGCGAGCAGCCGGCGCAGCTCCGGCGGATCGTCGAGGTCGTGATCTGCGATGAGCCCGATGGGCAGTCGGAAGAGCGAGTGGATCGTCTGCCCGCCCACGTTCAGTGCGGCGACCCCCGTCGGCGCGCACACGATCGCCGTGCGGTCCGTCGTCGTCAAATAGGTCTCGAGCAGGGTCGACTTGCCGGTGCCCGCGCGGCCCGTGACGAAGACGTGTTCGCGCGTCGACTCGATGAGGTCGAGCACGGCGGACTGCTCGGGGCTCAGCGTGGTGCCGTCGGGCGAGCGCCTGGCCTCGTCAGGTACCGCCATGACGCTCCTGCCTGCGATCGGAAACCTCCACTGTATCCGACGAGCTGCAGCACGAACCGTAGGCTGAGGACATGAAGCGGGCACCCCTGGTCTGGGGAGGAGCGGTGGCGGCAGTGGTCGCAGCGGGCGCAGGCCTGCTCGCCCTCGTCATCGGCGCCACGGCCACGCCGGAGGCCCACGTCGAGCGTTATCTGCAGGCGCTCGCGGCCGATGACCTCGTGACCGCCTCGCGCCTCGCCGGACTCGCCGAGGGGTCGCCCACCCCGGTCGGCGACGCGGGCGAGCCCACCGTGCTCGCCGTGCTCGGCCGCATCGAGCGCGGCGACGACCGGGTCGCCATCATCGCGGAGTACGGAGGGCCCACGGATGCGGCCACCGTCATCTTCACTCTCGCTCCCGCCGAGCCCCTGCTCGGCATCATCCCGCAGTGGAGCTTCACGACACCTCCCGTGCGCAGCCTCGAGGTCGGCGTGGACCAGCACGACGAGTTCCTCATCAACGACGGGCGCCTCGCCGCTGCCGCCGCGGGCGAGACCGCCCGCGTCACCGGGTTCGTACCCGCGCGGCTCGAGATCGGTATCGCCGACCCCTACGTCGACGGGCGGTCGGTGAGCGTTCGACTCACCGGCGCCGCACCCCGCGTCGTCGTGCTCGAGGCCGAGCCGACCGCACGGCTCGAGCGCGGCGTGCTGCGGCAGGTCGAGGCGTTCCTCGCGGACTGCGTGGAGCAGGAGGTTCTGCAGCCGGCCGGCTGCCCCTTCGGCCGTGCGATCGACGATCGCGTGCTCGGGCTGCCGCAGTGGGAGCTCGTGAGCGACCCGATCCTCACGCTCACCGCCTCCTCCACTCCCGGCACGTGGGAGGTGCGCGCTCTCGCCGAGGTGGGGCTGCGCGTGACGGTACAGCGCCTGTTCGACGGGCGGATCTCCGACGTCGACACGACCCTCACGGCAACGGTCACGGGTGAGGTCGTCACGCGCGACGGCATGCCACGGCTGACGATCGCGCCGCCGCGCGGCTGAGCGGCTGCCTGCTCAGGAGGCCGGGCGGAGGGAACGCTGGGCGGCTACGAACTCGCGCGATCGGCGCGCTGAGCGAGCATCTCGTTGTAGGCCTGCAGCTCGGCGTCGCCGTCTCGCTCGGCTTGCCGGTCGCGCCGTTTCGACTCGCGACCGTCGGAGCGGCTCCACGACAGCATGACGAGTAGCGCGAGCGCGAGCGTCGGAATCTCGCCGACGCTCCACGCGATGCCACCGCCCGTCTGCTGGTCGGCGAGCGGCGCCTGGCCCCACTCGCGGCCCATCGCCCCGTACCACTCCGGCAGCAGGAGGCCCGTGCCCGTGAGCAGGAAGAGCCCGAAGAAGGCGTGGAACGCCATGGTCGCCATGAGGATGAGCAGCCGGATCGGGTACGCCGGCCGGTAGGGCGCGGGGTCGATGCCGATGAGTGCGTTGACGAAGAGGAAGCCGCTGAGCAGGAAGTGCAGGATCATCCACTGATGCCCGACATGGTCGGTCACGGCCCAGGAGAACAGGGGCGAGTAGTAGAACGCGAGGAGGGAGACGGCGAAGACCACGGCCGCCACGAGAGGGTGCCCGACGATCCCGGCGAAGCGCGAGTGGACGATCGCGAGGATCCACTCGCGCGGCCCCCGCGAGCCGTCGGTGCGCGCGTGGATCGCCCGCGCCGCGAGGGTCACGGGGGCGGCGAGCACGAGCAGCACGGGAATCGCCATGCTCAGCAGCATGTGCCCGAGCATGTGCACGCTGAACAGGTACGGCTCGTAGACGGCGAATCCGCCGCTCGTCACCGCGAAGAGCATCGCCATGCCGGTGACCCACAGGATGGTGCGGTGCACGGGCCAGCGGTCGCCCCGCCGGTGCAGTCGCCAGGCGCCAGCGAGGTAGAAGAAGGCGCCGAAGACGGCCAGGAGGGCCCACAGGAGGTTGAGATCCCACTCGGTCGCGAGGCGCCAGGGCTCGAAGGGCGGCGGCAGGGGCGAGCCTGTGAGCAGCTCGGCGGGCGTCGGATCGGCGAGCTCTTCGGCGGGCACCTCCTCCACGGGGGGCGCGGTGCGCGCGAGCGCCGTGGCGATGCCGGAGGCCGCGCCCATCACGACGAGCTCGGCCACGACGATCGCCCACAGGGATGCTCGGGGCTGGGCCGCGCGCTGCACGCGAGCGATGAGCACGCCCCGGTAGACGGCGCCGAACGCCCCGAGCGCGATGAGCGAGACGACCTTGGCGATGAGGAGCGCGCCGTACGGCGACGCAAGGCCCTCGAGCGTTCCGACCCGAATCTGCGCGCTCACGAGACCTGAGGCCGCGACGACGATGAAGGCGATGAGCGCGAGAGTCGAGTAGCGCGCGAGCACGGCGCCGAGTCGATCACCGAGGGCTCGGCGCGCGAGAACGAGCGTGAGCAGGCCCCCCACCCAGACGGCCGCGAAGACGCTGTGCAGGTACACGGCGGTCACGGCCGCGTCATGGTCGGCCGTGCCCCCCGCGTGACCCGTCTGCGCGACCGGCCACACCGCGGCGACCGCGAGCGCGAGCACGCCGGCGAGGAGCGCGGGCGAGCGCACGGCGAAGCACAGCACCGTCACGACGGCGGCCATGAGAGCGGTCGCGAGCCACGCCTGCCCGAGCTCGCGCTCGGTGAAGAACGAGGCGAGCAGTTGGCCGAAGCGGTCGTCGAGCGTGATGGGCTCGAGGAAGATGCTGAGGAAGATGAAGAACCCTGTGGCGACGGCCCCGAGCGCCCAGAGGGCCGCTCCCGCCGCCGCAACGTCGAGAGCGCGGTCGTGAGCGGGAGTGTCACGCGCGAGCGCGAGGAGCGACAGCAGGAGGGCTCCGATCGCGGCGGAAGCGCCGAGAGTCGTCGCGAGCTTCGCGATCGGCAGGCCGTAGCGCACGACCGGTCCCGGGTCGAGCACGAGCGGAGCCGCGGCTGCGCCCCCGACGACGAGAGAGACGAGGAGGGCGAGCAGCGCGGAGACTCCGAGGGCCGCGACGGCGAACGCTCCCCACGGCAGGCCCGCGCGCTCCGCAGCGCCGGAACCGGGGGAGCCGGGTGCGCGGCGCGCGCCAGCACTGCGCGTGGCAGCACCGTGGGCGGTGCGGGTCGCGGGCGGCGACGAGGTCATGCGGGCGGCCTTCCTACTCTCCTCGAGGCTAGACGACGCCGCTGAAGAAGCGGCGAGCCGAGCATCCCGCCTCGCACCGCCCTGGTGATGTCGGTCTGCGGCCCACAAAAAAGACGGCCCCGCGCACGAAGCGCGGGGCCGTCCGTTTGTCAGTCTAGGTGAAGAACCCTACTTGGCAGCGGCCTTGAGCTTGCTGCCGGCGCTGACCTTCACGCCGTAGGACGCGGCGATCTGGATCGTCTCACCCGTCTGCGGGTTGCGGCCCTGGCGCGCCGAACGGTGGGTGCGCTCGAAAGCGATCCACCCGGGGATCGAGACCTTGGTGCCGCTGGCGACGGCGCCGGAGACGACCGAGAACAGGGCGTCGACGGCGCGGTTGACGTCAGCCTGGCTCAGGCCGGACTCAGCGGCCACTGCGGCGACGAGCTCGGAACGGTTCATGGTGTCCTCCTCGGACCTCAGTTGTGCTGGAGACGACTCTCCAGCAGTGTGTGCTGTCGAGCCGCCTTGACGCTACCAGCTTGACTTGGTGATTCCGGGCAACTCACCACGGTGAGCCATATCCCGGAAGCGGACGCGCGAGATGCCGTACTTGGTGAGGACACCGCGCGGGCGGCCGTCGATCGCGTCGCGCGAGCGGACGCGGACGGGGGAGGCGTTGCGGGGCAGCTTCTGCAGACCCTTGCGCGCTGCCTCGCGGGACTCGTCGGTGCCGTTGGGGTCGACGAGGGCCTTCTTCAGTTCGAGTCGCTTCGCGGCGTAGCGCTCCACGACGATCTTGCGCTGCTCGTTGCGCGCGATTTTGCTCTTCTTCGCCATGACTTAGCGCTCCTCGCGGAATTCGACGTGCTTGCGGATGACCGGGTCGTACTTCTTGAGCACGAGGCGGTCGGGGTCGTTGCGACGGTTCTTGCGGGTCACGTAGGTGTACCCGGTGCCGGCGGTCGACCGAAGCTTGATGATGGGACGGACGTCCTGCTGCTTGGCCACTAGATCTTCTCCCCGCGGGCGATGAGGTCCTTGACGACGGACTCGATGCCGCGCGCGTCGATCACCTTGATGCCCTTCGCCGACAGGGTCAGCGTGACGTTACGGCGAAGCGACGGCACGAAGTACGTCTTCTTCTGGATGTTCGGGTCGAACCGGCGCTTGGTGCGGCGGTGCGAGTGCGAGATGTTGTGTCCGAAACCGGGAACGGCTCCGGTCACCTGGCAGACGGCTGCCATGGCTCCTCTTTTCTTCTGGGCTACCGTGCGGCGAACGCCGCACCCAAGGTCACTTGTCGGCACGCAGATCTGAACCGGTTCCGGTCGTGTAGCGGGTGACCGGGGAGCAGTGCGCACAAGGACGAGCGGATGTCCGCTCGGCACAATCGCCTAGCTTACGTCCTGCAGGGCCCGTGTCGCAACGCGGAGGCCGGGGCGCTCGGGGCGCGGCTACTGCTGCCGGGCATCCGCGGTGCACTGCGGGCACAGGCCGAAGACATCCACGACGTGCTCAGCCGCCGTGAAGCCGTGCTCGGTCGCGACGCCGCGCGCCCACGACTCGACCGCGGCGGCCTCGATCTCGACCGTCATGCCGCAACGGCGGCAGATGAGGTGGTGGTGGTGACTGCCCGGCGTGCACGCGCGATACAGCGCCTCGCCCTCCTGCTGCAGCGAGTCGGCCTCGCCCTCTTCCGTGAGGTCGGTGAGCGCCCGGTAGACGGTGGCGAGGCCGATCGTCGAGCCCGAGTCGCGCAGCGAGCCGTGCAGGGCTTGAGCGCTCACGAAACCCTCGGCCGTCGAGAGGGCCGTGCGCACTGCCTCGCGCTGCCACGTGTTCCGCTTCATGTCGCCTCCAGCGTGCGTCGCGACGGTGCTGACAGGTGGCGCGAGGTCGCCGAGAGGCGACGGGAGCCGACGATGCGGCACACGACGTAGATCGCGAACGAGATGGTCGTGATGTAGGGGCTGATGGGGAGCGAGCCGCCGATCGCGAGCAGGATGCCCCCCACGGCCGAGACGAAGCCGAAGACCATGCTGAGCACGGGCACGAGCACGGGGGAGCTCGAGACGCGCAGAGCGGCGGCGGCCGGCGTCACGAGCAGGGCGAGCACGAGGAGCGCCCCGATAACCTGCACCGAGACGGCGACTGCAAGGCCCAGGAGCACCATGAAGATGAAGGAGAGCGGGCGCCCCGGCACACCGCGAGCGTGGGCGACCTCGGGATCGAGGCTGTCGAACGTGAGAGGGCGCCACACGACGATCAGCACGAGGAGCACGAGCACGCTGATCGTGATGAGCAGTCCGAGCTGCGGGATGTCGACGCTGATGATCTGGCCCGTGAGCAGCCCGAACTTGTTGCCGCTGCGCCCCGGGTAGAGGGCGAGGAAGAGGATGCCGAGCCCGAGCCCGAAGGGCATGAGCACGCCGATGATCGAGTTGCGGTCGCGCGCCCGCGCGCCGAGGAGTCCGATGAGCGCGGCGGCGGCGAGGGAGCCGACGAGGGAGCCCGCGACGACGTTGAGGCCCAGAAGGAGGGCAGCGGCAGCGCCTGCGAAGGAGAGCTCGCTGATGCCGTGCACCGCGAACGCCATGTCGCGCTGCATGACGAAGACGCCGATGAGCCCGCCGAGGATGCCGAGGACGGCGGCGGCGATGATCGAGTTCTGCACGAGCGCGAGCAGCTGCACGTAGGTCTCCCAGTCGACGGTGATCATGACAGCACCGCCCTCATGCGATCACCTCGTGGTGGTGGTCGCCGTCGGGCACGCCCACGACGATGACACGGCCCCGCGAGCGGATGACCTCGACGCTCGTGCCGTACAGGCCGCTCAGCACGTCGTCGCGCAGCACCTCGTCGGGAGTGCCGATCGTGAAGCGGCCATGGGCGAGGTACAGGATGCGGTCGACCATGCCGAGCACGGGGTTCACATCGTGGGTGACGAAGACGACGGCCGTGCCGTGGTCGCGCCGACGCGCGTCGATGAGCCCGCTCACTTCCCGCTGGTGGTGCAGGTCGAGGCTCATGAGCGGTTCGTCGCACAGCAGCAGCGTCGGATCGTCGGCGAGGGATTGGGCGACTCGCAGGCGCTGCTGCTCGCCGCCCGAGAGGGTGCCGAGGGGTCGGTCGGCATAGGCGTGGGCTCCGACCGCGGTGAGCAGGGCATCCACGCGATCGCGGTCGGCGCGCGTCGCGATCGGCGGGCCCCAGCGGTGACCGTTGACGCCCAGCATGACCAGGTCGCGGCCGCGCAGGGGAGTGCCCGGCGGCACGATCTTCTGCTGGGGAATGTAGCCGACGCGGCGTGCGCCACGACGAGCGGGATGCCCGGCCACGAGCACCTCGCCCGCGTCGAGCCGCTGCTGCCCGAGCATCGCGCGCAGCAGGCTCGTCTTGCCCGAGCCGTTCGCGCCGAGGACGGCGAGGAACTCGCCGGGCGCGATGTCGAGGTCGAGCCCGCTCCACAGCCCGCGGCCGCCGAAGCCGAGAGCCCCACCGCGGATGCTGAGAACCGGGGCGGGGCGTTCGGAGCCGAGAGTGTCGGGGGTCACGCGGCCGTCAGCGCCGACTCCACGGCCTCGACGTTCGCGCGCATCCATGACACGTAGTCTTCCCCCTCCGGGAGGGTTTCGACGAACGAGACCACCGCGATGCCCGCGGACTCGGCCGCGTCGCGCACGCGCTGCGTCTCCGGGCTCTCGGTCTGCTCGTTGTAGGCGAGCAGGCGCACGTCTCCCGAGTCGATGAGGTCGAGGGTCTGCTGGAGCGCGAGCGGGGGTACGTCGGCACCCTCCTCGATCGCCTCGGAGAACTCCTCGGGCGTGCCGTCCTCGAAGCCGAGCTCGGCCAGCAGGTACACGGGCACGGGCTCCGTCGCGGCGACGGTGCCGCCCCCGAGGGAGCCGGCGAGCGCCTCCATGTCGGCCTCGAGGGACTCGAGGTCGGTCAGGAAGGCGGCGAGGTTGCTCTCGTAGGAGGCCGCGTTGCCGGCGTCCGTCTCCACGAGCGCCTCGGTGATGGCCTCGGCCACGTGCGCGATGCTGTGCACGTCGTACCAGACGTGCTCGTTGAGACCCTCGATGATGTGGCCGTGGTCCTCGGCGTGCTCGTCCTCGGCGTGCTCGTCGTCGGCGTGCTCCTCGTCGCCGTGAGCATCCTCAGCGTGGTCCTCCTCGAGGAGGCCACTCGTTTCGACGGCGGAGATGACGATGGCGCTCGAGCCGGAACCCTCGACGAGCACGTCGACGAAGGGGTCGTACCCGCCGCCGTTCTCGATGACGATGTCGGCGTTCGCGATCGCCAGCTGGTCCTGGGCGCTCGCCTCGTAGCTGTGCGGGTCGATCGCGGCGCTGTCGATGATGCTCGTGACGGTCGCGAGGTCGCCCGCGAGCGACTGCGTGATGTCGCCGTACACGTTCGTGGAGGCGACGATGGAGAGGCCTTCGGCGTCCTCCGCCGGCGCGGGGCTCGCGCAGCCGGCGAGGGCGACAGCGGCGGCGCTGCCGATGAGCAGGGCGGCCAGGGATCGGGCGAGCGAGGTCATGGAGAAAGAGTACGTCTTATCGAGAACGGTTGTCAAAACCATTCTCAATAAGATCGTGCGAGGTTCGTCTCGGCGCTGCTTCAGGCTGTGCCGCTAGCGTGCGCGCATGTCGAACCGCTGGCTCATGCTCTCCATGACCGGGATGCACCGCGCTCTTCTGCGCCTGACGGGCGGTCGCCTCGGTTCGAGGCTCGGCGCGATGCCCGTCATCGAGCTCACGACGCGGGGCCGCCGCACCGGTGCCGAGCGCACGACGCTGCTGACCATCGCCGCGCGCACCGGCAACACCTTCGTGGTCGTGGCCTCCCGCGGGGGCGACGACGCGCATCCCGCCTGGTACCTCAACCTCGTCGACGACCCGGACGTGCGCGTCGGGAAGCCGGGCAAGGAGTCTCGTCCGATGCTCGCGCGGGTCGCCGGCGACGCCGAGCGCGAGCGGCTGTGGCCCGAGATCGTGCGCGCCTACCGCGGCTACGCGGCATACCAGCGCAAGACCACGCGGCGGATTCCGCTCGTGATCCTCGAACCGCTCGCCCGCACGACGTAGAACGCGAGCGGTGCAGCGCTCGCGCGGCGTCAGTCGAGCAGCAGCGCGGGCTCCTCGATGATGCTCGCAACGTCCGCCAGGAAGCGGCTCGCGACATCCCCGTCCACCACACGGTGATCGAACGAGGCTCCGAGCGTGGTGACGAAGCGCGGGCGCACCTCGCCGTCGACGACCCACGGCTTCTTCTTGATCGTGCCGAGCGCGACGATCGCGACCTCCCCGGGGTTGAGGATGGGCGTTCCCGTGTCCATGCCGAAGACGCCGATGTTGGTGATCGTGATCGTGCCGTCGGCCATGTCGGCGGGCTGCAGCTTGCCGTCGCGCGCCGTGAGGGTCATCTGCTCGATCGACTGAGCGAGCTCGCGCAGCGTGAGGTCCTGCGCGTTCTTGATGTTCGGCACGACGAGCCCGCGAGGCGTCGCGGCGGCGAAACCGAAGTTCACGAAGTGGTGCACGATGATCTCGGTGTCGGTCCACGTCGAGTTCACGGTGGGGTTGCGGCGCACCGCCCACATCATCGCCTTCGCCATGACGAGCAGCGGCGATACCTTGATGCCCGCGAAGTCGGGGCTCGCCTTGAGCCGCGCCACGAACTCCATCGTGCGCGTCGCGTCGACGTCGACGAAGACGCTCACGTGCGGTGCCGTGAACGCGCTCTTGACCATGCCCGCGGCGATCGCCTTGCGCACTCCCTTGACGGGGATGCGGTCCTCCCGATCGCTCGGCCACTCGGGCGTCTGAATGTTGCGGAAGACGCTCGCCTGCTGCGCGTGCCGGATGACGTCGTCGCGCGTGACCTCGCCAGCGAGGCCCGTCGCCGGCACCTCGGCCAGATCGACGTCGAGGTCTTTCGCGAGCTTCCGGATCGGCGGCTTCGCGATCACCGGCGCGGCGTCCGAGGCCGGCACGGAGCGCGGCCGGGGCGCAGGCTCCTGGGCAGGCGGGGCGGACGCCGTCGACGGAGCGGGTGCTCCGCGGCGGCGGCGGGAGGTTACGGCACCCTTGGTGCCGTAGCCCACGAGCACGGCGCCGGGCTTCTCGTCGGCCTCGCGATCGATGGTCGAGGCGGTATCGGCGACGGATGCTGCGCTCGCGTCGTCCGCGGGCGCTGCGGGAGCATCCCCCTCGCCCTGCGCCCCCCGCACCGTGATGATCGCCGTGCCGACCTCGACGGTCTGCCCCTCGTCGACGAGGAGCGATTCGACCGTGCCGGCGAACGGCGACGGCAGCTCGACGAGAGACTTCGCCGTCTCGATCTCGACGAGCACCTGGTTGACGGCCACCGTGTCGCCCGGCTTGACGTGCCACGAGACGATCTCCGCCTCGGTCAGGCCCTCCCCGACGTCGGGGAGCGGAAACTCTGAAACGCTCACGGTGCCTCCAGGGGGTTCGACGCGGCTTCGGTGCGCGGACTCGTGATCAGGCTAGTAGGCGAGTGCGCGGTCGACGGCATGCAGGATGCGATCGACGTCGGGCAGGTAGGCGCCCTCGAGCTTCGCCGGTGGGAAGGGAGTGTCGTAGCCGCTCACGCGCAGCACGGGCGCCTCGAGCGAGTAGAACGCCTGCTCGGTCACCGTCGCCGCGATCTCCGAGCCGATGCTCACCGAGCCCGGCGCCTCCTGCGCGACGACGAGTCGGCCCGTGCGGCGCACCGACTCGAGCAGCGGGGCGTAGTCGATGGGGGAGAGCGAGCGCAGGTCGACGACCTCGATGCTCGTGCCCTCCTCCTCGGCGAGCGCCGCCGCGTCGAGCAGCATGCTCACGATCGCGCCGTGGCCTACGACCGTGATGTCGGTGCCGACGCGCACGACGCGCGACGCGTGGAGCGGGGCGCCGGGGTCGGAGAAGTCGACCTCGCCCTTGGGCCAGTAGCGGCTCTTCGGCTCGAAGAACATGACGGGGTCGGGGCTCGCGATGGCTTCCTGGATCATCCAGTACGCGTCGTGCGGCGTCGCGGGGCTCACGAGCCGCAGTCCCGGCGTGTGCGCGAAGTAGGCCTCGGGGCTCTCCTGGTGGTGCTCGACGGCGCCGATGTGGCCGCCGTAGGGGACGCGGATGACGATGGGCAGCTGCAGGGCGCCCTCGTGCCGCGCCGTGAGCTTGGCGAGCTGCGTCGTGATCTGGTCGAAGCCGGGGAAGATGAAGCCGTCGAACTGGATCTCGCACACCGGGCGGTAGCCGCGCATCGCGAGGCCGATCGCCGTGCCGACGATGCCAGACTCGGCGAGCGGGGTGTCGAGCACGCGGTGCGCGCCGAAGCGCTTCTGCAGGCCCTCCGTCACGCGGAACACCCCGCCGAGCGGCCCGATGTCCTCCCCCATGAGCAGAACCTTGTCGTCCGCCTCCATGGCGGCCGCGAGACCCTCCGTGAGGGCCTTCGTCATCGTGAGCGTCTGCACGCCCGGCAGCTTCTCGGCCATCACGCCTCCCCCTCGAACGAGGCCTCGTACTGGGCGAGCCACTCGCGCTGAGCATCCATGACGGGATGCGCCTCGCTGTACACGTGGGCGAACATCGACGCGGCGGCGGGCGGCTCGAGCGCGAGCGTGCGGGCCCGTGCGTCGGCGGCGACGTCCTCCGCCTCCTCGGCGACGCTCGCGAAGAAGGCGTCGCCCTCGCCCTGCGCGCGCAGGTAGGTCTCGAAGCGGCTGATCGGGTCGCGCTCCTGCCAGTAGCGGAACTGCTCCTCGTCGCGGTACTTGCTCGGGTCGTCGCTCGTCGTGTGCGCTCCGATGCGGTAGGTGAGCGCCTCGATGAAGCGCGGCCCGGCGCCGCTGCGGGCCGCGTCGAGGTTCGCGGCGGTCACGGCGTAGCTCGCGAGAACGTCATTGCCGTCGATCTGCACGCTCTCGATGCCGAAACCGCGTGGACGAAGGAACAGCGGGGTGCGGGACTGCACGCGCACGGGCACCGAGATCGCCCAGTGATTGTTCTGCAGGAAGAACACCTGAGGCGTCTGGTAGCTCTGCGCGAAGACGTAGGCCTCGTTGACGTCGCCCTGGCTCGTCGCGCCGTCGCCGAAGTAGACCATGACGGCCGTGTCGACGTCGGGATCGCCCGTGCCGACCTTGCCGTCGAAGGCGACGCCCATCGCGTAGCCGGTGGCATGCAGGGCCTGCGAGCCGATCACGAGCGTGTAGAGGTGGAAGTTGCCGGTCTCCTCCGGCACCCAGCCGCCGTGCGTCTGACCGCGCAGCATGGCGATGATGCGCACCGGGTCGAGGCCACGGATGTACCCGACGGTGTGCTCGCGGTAGGCGGGGAAGAGGTGGTCCTGAGCCTTCGCCGCGAAGCCCGAGCCCGCCTGCGCGGCCTCCTGGCCGATGCTCGGCACCCACAGGGCCAGTTGGCCCTGCCGCTGCAGGTTGCCCGCCTCGATGTCGAAGCGCCGCATCACGCTCATGACGCGGTGGAACTCGCGCAACTGGTCGTCGCTGAGCGCGTCGACGTAGGGCAGGTACTGCTCGGTGGCGTCGCTTGCGACGCGCTGGCCGTCGGGAGCCAGCAGCTGGAGGGTGTCGGCCGTGTACGACATGGATTCCACTCTAGGCCCGCGACGCGCACGCCCGGTCAGAGGGTGCCAACAACCTCGCCGCAGATTCTGAGGAGGGTCGCGACAGACTCCTCCTCGCCGATGGAGACGCGGATCCCCTCGGGGGGGAAGGCGCGCACGACGAGACCGGCGGCGCCGAGCGCGTCCGCTATGCGGGATGTTCCGTCTCCCGTCGGCAGCCAGACGAAGTTCCCCTGGCTCACGGGCACGTCCCAGCCCTGCTCGCGCAGTGCCTCCTGCACGCGCGCGCACCGCTCAGCGAGCACGCCCACGTTCTCGAGAAGCTCGTCCTCCACGTCGAGCGCCGCGAGCACGGCGCGCTGCGCGGCCTCGGTGACGCTCAGGGGGATGGCCACGCTGCGCGCCGCGTCGAGGATCGGCGCCGGTCCGATGCCGTACCCCACGCGCAGCCCGGCAAGTCCGTAGGCCTTCGAGAAGGTGCGCAGCACCACCAGGTTCGGGTAGCGCCTCAGCAGCGCGGCGCCGTCCACGGCGCTGGAGTCACGCACGAACTCGGCGTAGGCCTCGTCGAGCACGACGAGCAGGCTCGGCGGCACGGCGGCCATGAGCTCGGCGAACTCCTCGGCCCCGACCACGGTGCCCGTCGGATTGTTGGGAGAGCAGATGATGAGAACGCGCGTGCGGTCGGTGATCGCGTCGCGCATCGCGGGCAGGTCGTGCCGGGCATCCTCGGTGAGCGGCACGCGCACGCCGAGCGCCCCTGCCACCGTGACGAGGCCCGGGTACGCCTCGAAGCTGCGCCAGGCGTGCACCACCTCGTCCCCGGTGCCGGCGGCGGCCGAGATCAGCTGCGAGAGCACCGAGACGGAGCCAGCGCCGACGACGACCTCATCGGTCGTGACGCCGTGCCGGGCGGCGAGGCGCTCCCGTACGGCGAGAGCCGAGGCATCCGGATACCGGTTGATGTCGAGGTCGCGGATCGTGGCCAGCACGGCGGGGTGCGGCGGGAAGGGATTCTCGTTCGACGACAGCTTGAAGGCGTCTGCCGCGGCGGGCTTGCCCTGCTTGTAGGCGGGCAGTGCCACGATCTCGGGCCGCAGGCGCACGGAGCGCGCGGCCTCGACGAGGGCGTCTGTGCTGGGGCCAGTGCTGGTCTCGGTGGGGGCGTCGGTCACGCCCCTCAGCCTACGTCGCGTCGCCCGCGGTTCACCCGCTGCTCATTGCGGGGGTGGGGCGCGGGTGGGCATAGTGGAGACATGAAGCGATTCCTCGTGCGACTGCTCATCAACTCGGTGGCCCTGTGGCTCACCACCCTCATCGTCGCGGGGGTCGAGGTGGTCTCGTACGGCCCGCAGGGCGACACCCTCGCCTACGTGCTGACGCTCCTGCTCGTCGCCTTCATCTTCGGCCTCGTCAACGGCATCATCGGCAACCTCATCCGCATCGTGGCCTTCCCCCTCTACATCCTCACGCTCGGGCTCATCGCCCTCGTCGTGAACGGCCTCCTGCTGCTGCTCGTCGCGTGGATCTCCGATCTCATCGGCTTCGGGCTCACGGTCGAGACGTTCTGGTGGGGCGTGCTCGGTGCGGTCGTCCTGGGTCTGCTGAGCTGGCTCATCGGCATTCTGCTGCGGCCCATCGTCGGGCGCTCGCGCTAACTCTCGGCAATCATGGCGGCGGGATGCGCGTGGCCGTGAACCGCAGGACGGTCCCCTCCGCGCCGCCCCCGCCCGAACCCGGCAGGGCGTCGACGCGGGTGCGCAGCTCGTCGATCGCGGAGGAGTCCACGCGCTCGGCCGTCGCGCGGTAGCGGTCGAGGTCGTGCGCGGCGAGGGCGCCCGTCGCTCCCGCGGCGCTCGCGGTACCGGCGCGCAGCGCCTCGCTCTGCACGACGAGCGCCTCCGTCTCGCGACGCACCCCCGACAGCCCCGGCACGAGGTCTTCCCGGTGCTCGATGACGATCGCCGGATAGTCGCCGAGCACGGGCAAATCGCCGCTCGGCGACCCGACCGTGACGAGCCCGGCCGTGGCCCACTGGCCCGACTCGGCCAGTCGCGTCGCGATCGCGCCGCCCTGCGAGTAGCCGGTGAACACGACGCTCGAGTCGGCCGTGGCGCCCGCGGCCTCGAGCGCGCTGCGCACCGCCTGCATCGAGGAGGCGTCCTGACCGGCGACCAGAGCGACGTTGCTCGCCATGTCCCACGGCTGCGCACCGCCGAGCTCGACCGTCGAGTCGGTGCCGGCAATGTAGACCTCGAAATGCGGGCCGGCGGGGCCGTCGTACCGCTCGACGCGAACGGGCGCGCTCGGGTCGGGAATGCGATGCACGCGCTCGGCGACCGAGCCCGGCGCTGCGGACGCCGTGGCCGCGGGAGCGCCGCCGTCAGGTGCGCCGCCCGAGCGACGCAGGTCGGTGCCCGCGAGCTCGACCCGCACGGGTGCGGTACCGCGCACGCCGGCAAGCGTCGCGAGGCCGAGCACGGCCGTCGCCGCGCCGGAGACTCCCGAGAGCCCGAGGCCCGTCTCGCCGAGCGCGGCCACGAGAGGCGGCGGAACGCCGACAGCGCCGAGCGCGGCATCGTCGACGAGCGTGAGCACCCAGCGCATCGCCTCGACGAGCTGCGGCTCGCTGAGCGGCCGGTCGCCCCCAGGAGCCGCACCGAGCGCGGTCGCGACGAGCGCCTCGCGGTGCTCGTGCGGCAGCAGCCGCCAGCCCGCGGCGATCATGCCAGCGCCGGTGAGCAGGCCGGGCAGGATGACCAGCCCGAGGCGGCTGCCGAGCCACCCGGCAGCCGCACCGTAGTGGGCGCCGAGCCTCTCGAGCCACGAGCCCAGCGTGCGCTCGGTCTGGCCGGCGACCTCTGCCACTGACTGCACGGCGGCGGCGAGCCACGCGAGGTCCTCCGCGAGGGTCAGGAGCGCGCGCTCGTCATGCTCGAGATCGAGCGCGAGGCTCGCGTCGACGCTGGCGCGCACACCCCGCACGCGCAGGGCTTGATCACTGCACACGGAGGAGGCCGCTCGCAGGGCATCACGACGCGCGAGCAGCGCTTCGGGCGCGACGACCGTCGTGCCTGCCCCGCGGATGATGAGCGGAGCATCCTCGGTCGTCAGCGCCGGTTGCGCGCGCGGTTCCCGGTCTGCCGGGGTCGTGACCGGCCATGCCGCCTCGGTCACGGCGCCGCCTCGAGGCGGGCGGCGGCGCCGAGCAGGGCGTCGCTCGCCACCTCGCACGAGGCGGCGACCCGGCGCACGCGCCCGAGCTGCACGAGAAGGGCCTCCTCGAAGGCGCGCTGCGCAGGCCCGCGCCAGTCGCTCGCGACCTCGCCCGGCGGCAGGCGGGCCACGAGCTCGTGCAGGCTCGCCGCGACATCGGCCATGATGCGCGATCGTGCGCGCAGCAGCTCTGCCTCGAAGGCCGTCACGTGCTGTCCTCCCTGCCGGGTTGGGGTGCCGGGCGCAGGTGCGCCCCGCCATCGTGCCGAGCGCACGCGCCCCGTGGCGGTAGCTCGGGGAGCAGGGGAGGCGGAGGCGAGCGGACCGCGCGTGTGGAGGAGGGGGAACTGGGACACAATGGGGGCATGAGCTTCGACCGGGTGCAGCGGGAGCCCGGTCTGTTCTGCATCTGCTTCGTGTGCACGGGCAACATCTGCCGCTCGCCCATGGCCGAATCGGTCTTCCGCTCGCTCATCGACGCGCGCGGACTGCAGAACCGCGTGAGCGTGCGCTCCGCCGGCACGGGGGAGTGGCACGTGGGCGAGCACAGCGACGATCGGACGCTCGCGTCGCTGCAGGCACGCGGCTACGAGGGCCGAGGCCACCGCGCACGGCAGTTCGACGTCGACTGGTTCGACGACCTCGACCTCGTGATCGCCTTCGATCGCAGCCAGGAGCGCATCCTCAAGAACTGGGCGCCGAGCGACGACGCCCGGTCGAAGGTGCATCTCCTCATGAGCTTCGACCCCGACAACGGCGGTGTGCTCGACGTTCCCGACCCCTATTACTCCGACGCCGCGATGTTCGACACGGTGCTCGGCATGATCGAGCGCGCCTGCGAGGCGCTGTTCCGCCAACTCGAACCAGGACTTCGACAGGGAGCCTCATGAGCCCGCTCAGCATCCAACCCCTCAGCCCGCTCGACGGCCGCTACCGCGAGCAGGTCGCAGGGCTCGGCGAGCATCTCTCCGAGGCGGGCCTCAACCGGGCGCGCATCCAGGTCGAGGTCGAGTGGCTGATCCACCTCACCGACCACGAGCTGTTCGGGGCCCGTCGTCTCACCGCCGACGAGGCGCGCCAGCTGCGTCACATCGTCACCGACTTCGACGACGCAGCGATCGAGGACCTCGCCCGGCGAGAGGCCGTCACGCGGCACGACGTCAAGGCCGTGGAGTACTACGTGCGCGACCGCCTCGCCGAGCTCGGGCTCACCGAGCTCGCCGAGCTCACCCACTTCGCGTGCACGAGCGAGGACGTCAACAACCTTGCTTACGCCCTCACGATCCGCGCCGCCGTGCGCGACGTCTGGATGCCGCGCGCCCGCGAGGTCGTCGCGGCGCTGCGGGAGCGGGCGCTCGCGCTGCGCGAGACGCCCATGCTCGCCCACACGCACGGGCAACCGGCCACGCCGACGACCGTCGGCAAGGAGCTCGCGGTGACCGTCCATCGCCTCGAGCGCCTTCTCGCCTCGGTCGACGAGGTCGAGTACCTGGGCAAGTTCTCCGGTGCGACCGGCACCTTCTCGGCGCACCTGGCCGCCGACCCCGAGCACGACTGGATCGCAGCATCCCGCGAATTCGTCACGGGGCTCGGCCTCTCCTGGAACCCGCTCACGACCCAGATCGAGTCGCACGACTGGCAGGCGCAGCTGTACCAGCGCATCGCCCACACGGGCCGTGTGCTGCACAACCTGTGCACCGACGTGTGGACGTACATCTCGATGGGCTACTTCCGGCAGATCCCGCAGCCGGGTGCGACGGGGTCGTCGACGATGCCGCACAAGATCAACCCGATCCGCTTCGAGAACGCCGAAGCGAACCTCGAGCTCTCGGCGGCGCTGCTCGACTCCCTCGCCACGACGCTCGTGACCTCGCGCCTGCAGCGTGACCTGACCGATTCGACGACGCAGCGCAATATCGGCGTCGCCCTCGGGCACTCGGTGCTCGCGCTCGACAACATCCTCAAGGGGCTCGGCGAGATCGCGATCGATGAGGATGCCCTGGCTCGCGATCTCGAGGGCAACTGGGAGGTTCTCGCCGAGGCCATCCAGACCGTCATCCGCGCGGAGGTCACCGCGGGGCGCAGCTCGATCGCCGACCCCTACGCGATGCTCAAGGAGCTCACGCGCGGCCATCGGGTGGGCGGCGCCGAGCTGCGCGCCTTCATCGAGCGGCTCGACATTCCCGCCGAGGCGAAGGCACGGCTGGCCGCGCTCAGTCCCGCCACCTACGTGGGGCTGGCGTCACGGCTCGTGGACTACATCGAGCCGACCACCGAGTAGCGCTGCGGAGAAGCCCTCAGTCGTGCGGCGTGTCCGGCGGCGCTTCGCCGTCGGCGGGCTTGTTGGGCGTGACGGCGAGCATGAGCATCGCGAGCACGACGAGGTCGAATACGAAGGTGCCGCCGAAGAACAGCAGCGACAGCACGAGGTCGCGCGTGACGAGGAAGGTCACGCCACCCAGGAAGGCCGCGACGAGCGCGGCGAGACCCACGAGTTCGGCGGGGCGCAGCTTCTCGCGCCGGCGGGGTTCGGTCATGACGCGGTGTGCTCCTTCGGCTGTGCAGTCCATCGCGCGCTCAGGCCCGCGATGACGAGGAAGACGCCGAGGACGACGGCGTAGGCGCCGAAGAACCCGACAGCGCTCACGGGATCGCCGACGAAGGCGAGCACGACGGCGAGCGCGAGCGTGCCGCCGCCGATCACGACGGCGTCTCGGGCGAGCGCGCTGCGGTCGCGATGACGGATGCCCCACACGAGCTCGAGGCCTCCTGCGAGCACCGCGAAGCCTCCGATGAGGAGCACGAGCATGCCGAGCCCTGCAGTCGTCGTGGTCGAGACCACCACGAGCGCCAGGAGACCCGCGACACCCGTGATGACCGCGAGACCGCGGTGGAGGAGCTTCAGCGGCTCGCCGCGCCGCATGCGCACGTCGGTGAGCACGAGGACGGCCGCCGTGGCGAGCCCGAAGGCTCCGAGCATGATGAGCCCGACGAGCGCGGAGTGGTCGGCGATGAAGGTGATGCTGAGCCCGACGATGAGGGCGGGGACCGCGCGCAGAACCGGGGCCAGCCAGGGAGAACGGGGCGCGGCGCTCACGTCGGCGGAGGGCGCGGTGGTCATGGGCCCATCGTAGAGCCGCGGGCCGAGAGGTCCCTGCGCGTGCTGTCCACGGCCGTCGCCCCCTGTCGTTTCTCCAAGCCGTCCAGCAGGAGCTCGAGGCCGACGTCGAAACCGGAGCCCTGGTGCTCGCCGTGGAGGACGATGTGCTCGACGAGGTACGGCACGTCGGCGTCGCGGAAAGCCTCGAGAGCGCTGTCGCGCTGCGCACGTTCGGCCTCGGCGTCGTCCGACGCGAACTCGATCGCCTGGAAGACGTACCCCTGGATGTACGCCTCGAGAACGTGGTGGGCGTGGAACGCCTGCTGAGGGGTGAACGCCGCGCGTCGCAAGTGGCCGAGCGACGCCTCGATGTAGGCGATGCGGGCCGGACCGCCGCTGCTCGCGCGAATGCGATTGACCCAGGGGTGGTGGAGCAGCACGACGAAGGCGGAGCGCGCTGTGCGCCGCACGGCGACGCGCCAGTCGTCATGCGGGTCGAGGGTGACCTCCGACCACACACGGTCGACGAGGGCATCGACGAGGGCCCGCTTCGACGAGAAGTAGTGGTAGACCGACATCGCCTCCACCCCGAGGCGGCGACCGAGACCGCGCATCGTGAGCGCATCGAGACCCTCAGCGTCCGCGAGTGCGAGTGCGGCGTCGAGAACGCCCTCGCGCGTCAGATCAGCCTTCTCACCCGCTCGTCGCTGCGCCATACCCACCCCTGCTTGACAAATCTTACGGGATAAGTTTACGGTGTGCGTGCTGTCTTACATCGTATAATTGGAGGTCGTCGTGCGCGCCATCCGTCGAACCCGCTACGGCGGGCCCGAGGTTCTCACCGTCGAGGAGACGGTCGAGGCGCCCCTCGAGCCCGATCGGGTGCGCCTGTCGGTGCGCGCCGCCTCCCTCAATCCCTTCGAGTGGCATCACCAACGGGGACTGCCCCTCCTCATGCGCCCCTCGAGCGGCTGGCGCGCTCCGCGCGACCGCGGGCTCGGAGTCGATGTGGCCGGTGTCGTCGCGGAGGTCGGCGACGAGGTCGAGGGCTTCGCCGTCGGCGACGAGGTCTTCGGTATCGCCCGAGGTGCTCTTGCTGAACGTGCCGATGCCCGCGCTGAGCTTCTCGCGATCAAGCCGCCCACCACCACGTTCGAGGAGGCCGCCGCCGTGCCCCTCGCCGGACTGACGGCGCTGCAGGCGCTGCGCGATCAGGGCCGGATGCGCGAGGGCTTCTCGGTGCTCGTGCTCGGCGCGTCCGGCGGTGTCGGACACTATGCCGTGCAGCTCGCACGCTCTCTCGGCGCGTCCCGCATCGTCGGAAGCTGCAGCGCTCGCAACCGCGACCTGGTGCTCTCCCTCGGCGCCGACACCGTTCTCGACTACGCGCGCGGGGAGGTCGAGGCTCTCGAGGAGCGCTTCGATGTCATCCTCGACATCGCGGGAGGCGCTCGCGTGTCGTTCCTCCGCCATCGACTGAATCCAGGCGGAACCGTCGTGCTTGTCGGCGGGCCCGGCGACGGTCTGCTGCTGGGCCCCGCCGCGCGGATCTTCGGCGGGATCCTGGCGAGCAGGTTTCAACCCGAGCGTGTGGTCGGCGTCGATGCACGCATGAACGGGCACGATCTGCGGACTGTCGCCGACATGCTCGCCGCCGGCCAGCTGCGCTCCATGCTCCACCGCCGGGTTCCGCTGGAGGAGACCGCCCAGGCCCTCGCCGAGGTGGAGGCCGGTCATGTGCCCGGCAAGATCGTCGTCGTGCCCTGACCATTCCCCGCGGGACACCGAGGAGGGGTTCTAGACCCGAGGCATGTCGGCGAAGCGCGAGAGGTGGCCCTGGAAGGCGACGGTGATCGTGTTGGTGGGGCCGTTGCGGTTCTTCGCGACGATGAGGTCGGCCTCGCCGGGGCGGGCGCTCTCCTTCTCGTACGCGCTGTCGCGGTGCAGGAGGATCACCATGTCGGCGTCCTGCTCGAGCGAGCCCGACTCGCGCAGGTCGCTGAGGGCTGGCATCTTGTCGGCACGCTGCTCAGGCCCGCGGTTGAGCTGCGAGAGGGCCACGACGGGCACCTGCAACTCCTTGGCGAGGAGCTTGAGCGCGCGGGAGAACTCGCTCACCTCCTGCTGGCGAGACTCGACGCGCTTGCCGCTCGTCATGAGCTGCAGGTAGTCGATGATGACCATCTTCAGACCCACGGTCTGCTTGAGTCGCCGGCACTTGGCGCGAATCTCGGGGAGGGTCATGTTGGGACTGTCGTCGAGGTAGAGCGGGGCATCCGCAATGCGACCACGCGTCGCGGCGATCTTCGTCCAGTCGTTCGTCTCGAGCGTGCCCTTGCGCATGGAGTGCAGAGGGATGGCAGCCTCCGCCGAGAGCAGGCGCATCGCGATCTCGCTGCGCCCCATCTCGAGGGAGAACACGATCGTGGGCATGTCGTGCTTGATCGCCGAGGAGCGCGCGAGGTCGAGCGCGAGCGTCGACTTGCCGAGCGCCGGTCGGGCGGCGATGAGGACGAGCTGGCCGGCGTGGAGGCCGTTCGTCAGGGCGTCGAGGTCGTGGAAGCCGGTCGGCACGCCCGTCATCTTGCCGTCGAGCCCGCGCGCCGCCTCGATCTCGTCGATCGCCTCGCCGACCGCCTCGGTGAGCGGCACGTAGTCCTCCGACTGCGAGTCGCCCGAGACGTTGTAGATCTCGGCTTGCGCGCTGTTGACGAGGTCGGTGACCTCGCCCTCGCTCGCGTAGCCCATCTGCACGATGCGGGTGCCCGCCTCCACGAGTCGGCGCAGCACCGCCTTCTCGGCCACGAGGGAGCCGTAGTAGCCCGCGTTGGCGGCGGTCGGCACGATGCCCGTGAGCGTGTGCAGGTAGTCGGCGCCGCCCGCCTTCGTGAGCGACGCGGTCTTCGTGAGCTCGTCGGTGACCGCGATGACATCGGTGGGCTCACCGTGCGAGTAGAGGTTGAGGATCGCCTCGAAGATGACCTCGTGCTTCGGCAGGTAGAAGTCGAGCCCGCGCACGGACTCGATGACATCGGCCACGGCGTCCTTGCTCAGGAGCATGCCGCCCAGCGCGCTCTGCTCGGCGAGGAGATCGTGCGGCGGGACGCGGTCGGCGGAGCGGTACTCGCCGGTGCCCCGCGGCTCGGACGAGCCCCGACCGTCGGTCACCGTGGAGATGTGCGCGATGGACACTGATTCCCCTCCCCGGTGCGACGCAGGACCCTGGTCACGAGGGGCCCGCTAGATGTGGTGGGCACCAGTGTGCCCGGGTCTGTTCTCCACCCCACCACCGACATTCCGAACGCGGAAGAAGTGCTTGAGGGGGAGAGACGGTTCACTGTAGGGAGCACCGCGGGAGCCGCTCAAATCGCCTTGTGGATAACTCTGTGGAGGAATTCCGCGAAACGCCGGGGATGATGTGAGCAGTCTGTGGACTAGCCTGTGGAGTATTCGTGGATTTCGCGGCGTAACCTGACGATGATCAGGGTTTTTCCTCTCACATCTCTGTGTGTAGAAAGAGGTCTCAACCCCCACCTGAACCTTCCCGTGGCCGCCGTGTCCACTGTGCACAAACACGCCGTTGCGCACTTGACAGCAGGCATGCGGAAGGGGTACCCGCCGTCAGGCGGATACCCCTTCGAGGCCGTGCTGCGTCGGCTAGGACGCGGCGACGACGCGCAGCGTGATGGTCGCGACGATGCCGTCGCGCAGCTTGAGGATCGCCTCGTGGTCGCCCGTCGACTTCACGGGAGAGACGATCTCGATCATGCGCTTGTCGACCTGGCCGTGGCCGGCAGCGGCCACGGCATCCGCGACATCACCGGTCTTGACCGAGCCGAACAGGCGACCCTCGGAGCCCGCCTTGACGGCGAGCGTCACGGGGTTGGCCTCGAGCCGGGCCTTGAGGTCCTGGGCCTCCTCGATCGTGGCGTGCTCGCGCGCGGCGCGCGCAGCCTTGATCGTCTCGATCTGCTTCTCTCCGCCGCGCGACCACGCGACAGCCAGACCCTGGGGGATGAGGTAGTTGCGGGCGTACCCGTTCTTGACCTCGATGACGTCACCGGGGGCACCGAGGCCCGTGACGTCCTGCGTGAGGATGAGCTTTGACATCGTGTGCTCCCTAGCGTCCCGCGCCCGCGTACGGCAGCAGAGCCATCTCGCGCGCGTTCTTGACGGCGCGGGCGATGAGGCGCTGCTCCTGCACGGAGACTCCGGTGATACGGCGGGCGCGGATCTTCCCGCGCTCCGAGATGAACTTGCGGAGGGTGGCGACGTCCTTGTAGTCGATGATGCCGACCCGGATCGCCTTCGCGGGCGCGGCGTTCTTCGCGCCCTTGCCCCCGCGTGGCTTGCGGCGGTCGCCGCTGCTCTTTCCTGCCATGGTGTTGGTGTCCTTCGGTACTAGTCGTGAGGTTGTGAAGGGCCGCTCGTGACGCGCGGCCTAGAAGGGGGTGTCGTCGGAGAACGAGCCGGGCGTGTTCCACACGTCGCCTCCGGCCGCCGACTGCTGCCCCGAGTTCGCGGGAGCATTCGAGGATGCGCCCCACGGCTCGTCAGCAGGAGCGCCGCTGCGCGCGCCGCCACCGCTACCACCGCTCGTGCGCGTGACCTGGGCCGTCGCGTAGCGGAGGCTCGGGCCGATCTCGTCGATGTCGAGCTCGATGGAGGTGCGCTTCTCGCCCTCCTTCGTCTCGTACGAGCGCTGCTTGAGGCGGCCCTGCGCGATGACGCGGCTGCCCTTCGTCAGGGTGCTCGCCACGTGCTCGGCGAACTCGCGCCAGACGCTCGCGCGCAGGAAGAGGGCTTCGCCGTCCTTCCACTCATTCGACGCGCGGTCGTAGGTGCGGGGAGTCGACGCGATCGTGAAGTTCGCCACCGCGAGCCCGCTCTGCGTGTAGCGCAGTTCGGGGTCGGCCGTGAGGTTGCCCACGACGGTGATGATCGTCTCGTTCGCCATGACTACTCCGCTGCCTTGGCTGCGGGCGCCTTCCCGGCGGCTGCGGCGCGTGCCGCCTTGGCCTCGGCGCGAGCAGCGTTCTCCGCGTTGATCGACTCGGCGCGCGCGGCGGCCTCCTCGGAGCGGAGGACCTTCGTGCGCATGACGGCCTCGCTGAGCTTGAGCTGACGATCCAGCTCCTGCGTCGTGGCCGAGGTCGCCGTGAAGTTCACGACGGCGTAGATGCCCTCGTTCTTCTTGTTGATCTCGTAGGCCAGCCGACGGCGGCCCCAGATGTCGACGTTCTCGATCGTTCCGCCGTCGTTGCGCACGACTCCCAGAAACTTGTCGAGGCTCGGAGCGACAGTGCGCTCATCGATCTCGGGGTCGAGAATGACCATCAATTCGTACTGATGCATGACTCACCCACCTCCTTCGGACTCGAACGGCTGCAGACGGTCTGCAGCAGGAGGGTATGGCATCGTGTCGCCCGGGTAGAGCCCGGACAACCTTCGCAGTCTAGTCGGATGCCTCGCGCGACTCAAACCACCGGCGCAGCCTCCGCTCGGCCTCCTCGTCGCCGAGCGGCCCCTCGTCGAGGCGCACCTCGAGAAGGAACCGGTACGCCTCGCCCACGAGCGGCCCCGGTGGCACCTGCAGAATCGCCATGATGCGCTCACCGTCGAGATCGGGCCTGATCGCGGCGAGCTCCTCCTGCTCCGCGAGCCGGGCGATGCGCTCTTCGAGCTCGTCGTACGCGCCGCGCAATCGTGCCGCCTTGCGGCGGTTGTGCGTCGTGACATCGGCGCGGGTGAGGATGTGCAGTCGCTCGAGCTCGTCCTCGGCGTCTCTCACGTAGCGGCGCACGCCCGAATCGGTCCACGGCGCATCGCTGTATCCGAAGAAGCGCAAGTGCAGCTCGATGAGACGGCTCACGCGCTTGATGGTGTCGTTGTCGAAGCGCAGTGCCGTCAAGCGCTTGCGCGCGAGCTTCGCCCCGACGACGTCGTGGTGGTGGAAGGTCACGACGCCGCCGGACTCGACGCGCTTCGTCGCAGGCTTGCCGATGTCGTGCAGCAGGGCGGCCAGTCGCAGCACGAGGTCGGGTGGCGTGAGGGACTCGCTGCTCGTGCCTGCCCGTTCGCCCTCGAGCTCGATCGCCTGGTCGAGAACCGTGAGCGAGTGCTCGTAGACGTCCTTGTGGTGCGCGTGCTCGTCGACCTCCAGCCGTAGGGCGGGCAGCTCGGGCAGGACGACGTCTGCGATGCCCGTGGCGACGAGCAGCTCGAGCCCTCGACGCGGGGTCGGTGTCAGGAGCAGCTTGGTGAGCTCGTCCCGCACGCGCTCTGCCGAGATGATCTGCAGCCTCTCCCTCATGCTGTGCATGGCGACGACCACCTCGTCGTCGACCTCGACACCCAGCTGCGCGGCGAATCGCGCCGCGCGCAGCATGCGCAGCGGGTCGTCGCCGAAGGACGATTCGGCCGTGCCCGGTGTGGTCAGACGGTGCGCGAGGAGGTGCTCGAGCCCCCCGGTCGGGTCGACGAGGGTGAGCTGCGGCACGCGCAGCGCCATGGCATTGATCGTGAAATCTCGTCGACCGAGATCCCCCTCGAGGGTGTCGCCGAACGCCACCTCGGGTTTGCGCGAGTCCGCTCCGTAGGCATCGCTGCGATAGGTCGTGATCTCCACCGTCGTGCCGCCCAAGCGCGCTCCGATCGTGCCGAAGGCGCGCCCGATGTCCCAGTGGGCGTCGGCGACGGGCGCCACGATCCTGACGATGTCGTCGGGGCGCGCCGAGGTGGCGAAGTCGAGATCATTGACCGGGCGCCCGAGAAAGGCGTCGCGCACCGGGCCTCCCACGAGCGCCAACTCATGGCCGGCCGACTGGAAGCGCTCGGCGAGAGCCAGAATGGCGGGATCCGAGGCCAGGGTCTGCAGTCGGGTGACGGCCGCAGCCACGCTCTCCATAGTCACCAGAGTCTAGACTTCATCGCATGTCGGTCGAGCGGGGGCACAGGGGCTCCCGCGCGACATCTCCCCGCATCGCCTCGCGCGCGATCTCGCTCCTGCTGGCGGTGGGCGTCGCCCTCGGAATCGCTCCCCTCGCGCCGGTATCCCTCGCGATCGCGGCGGAGGCCGATGCCGAGACGGGCGGGGTCACTCTCGTCGCAGCGCCGGCGGAAGCGGGGCTCGTGCGCCAGGGCACCATGCTGACCGTGCGCGTCACGGTGCGCAACGACACCGAGGAGACCCTCCCCGCCGGCGAGGTCGTGCTCTCCCTGGATTCCGGAGTGACGACCGGGCAGGAGCTCGCCGCCTGGTTCGCCGAGGATGCTCCGCGCGCGCTCGATCGCGCGGTCACCCGTGACACGGTGAGAGCTCTCGAGCCCGGCGCTGTGGCCGTGCTCGATCTGCGAGTCGGGGCCGGCGAGCTCGGCGTCGACGCGCGCTCCGGGCCACGCCGGGCTCTCGTCGAACTGCGGGCCGACGGCGACGTGCTCGGATCCGACCCGACCTCCGTCGTCTGGCTCTCCTCCGCCGACCCTCTGCCGGTGGGCCGGTCGGCCATCGTCCTCCCGCTCACGACCCCCGGCCTCGATGCGGCCCTGCTCGACGCCGAGCAGCTCGCGGCGCTCACGGCGGAGGGGGGATCCCTCACAAGGACCCTCGAGGCGGCCGCCGAGCACGAGGTCACGCTCGCACTGGACCCGCGCATCGTCGCCTCGACGCGCATCCTCGGCGAGGATGCCCCGGAGAGCGCCCGGGATCTGCTCGAGAGGCTGGAGGCCTCCGAGGGGGACTCCTTCTCGCTCGACTGGGCCGATGCCGACCCCGCGCTTCCCGTGCTCGCCGGCGACCTGCCCCTCGAGGCTCCCGACCGGGCTCCTGCGGGGGACGCGTCGTCGTCGCTCGAGGAGCTGGCTGCCTGGACGCACGCCACGACCGCGGTCGCCTGGCCCTCGACGGCGACGACCTCTGACGAGGCCCTCGCCGCACTCGTCGAGTCGGGAGCGCAGACGATCCTCGCTCCGAGCTCTCGACTCTCGAGCGAGGGACCGCTGCTGACCGTCGGGGGCGCTCGCGTGCTCGCCATCGACAGCGCGCTCTCCACCGCGCTCGCCGAAGCAGCGTCAGCGCGATCCTCCCAGGCCTGGACGAGCGCCGTCGCTCGCGCGAGCGCCTTGCTCGCGGCATCCGCCGCCGAGGGTCGGGATGTCATCGGATCCGTCGACCGCGACGCGAGGAGCGCCCTGCGCCTGACCGACCTCCTTGACGCGCTCGACGAGCTCCCGTGGCGCACGCCCACGGCCCTCTCCGCTCTCCTGCTGGGAACCCCCAGCGGTACGGCGTCCGTCACCGAGGGGTCGGCAGGCGAGGCGCTCACCGAGGCGATGTCGGGCGCGCTCGCGGCCGAGGAAGCCGATCGCGACTTCGCGAGCATCACGGCTGACCCCGCGGCGCTCATCGCGGAGCGGCGCCTCGAACTGCTCGCGGCATCCTCGCCCGGGTGGGCCCACGAGCGCGTCGACGCCCTCGCCGCCTTCGTCGCGTCCTCCGAGCGGCTGCGGTCGTCGGTGCAGGTCGTCGACAGCAGCCCGATTCTGCTGCTGACCGACCGAACCTCCGTTCCCATCACGATCCAGAACTCGCTCGACGAGTCCGTGACCGTCTTCGTGAGCGTCGCCCCCGCCACGGGGCAACTGCGGGTGCTCGACCAGCGCGTCGAGGTGACGCTCGAACCCGACTCGAGCGCTCAAGCGCTCGTTCCCGTCCAATCGCTCACGAACGGCACCGTCGACATCACCGTGTCGTTGCGCGACTCGGAGGGCCGCCCCGTCGGAGAGTCCACGAGCTTCGAACTCAACCTGCAGGCGGGGTGGGAGACCGCGGGCACCATCGCGATCGCCGCCGTCGTGGCCCTGCTCTTCGCGATCGGCATCATCCGCAACATCCGCAAACGCCGCCGCCGGCTCGCAGCGAGCGAGCGGGAGCCGGAGGATGCATCGTGAGCGAGACACCCTCTCCCGGAGAGCCGGCACCCGAGGAACCGACTGCCGGGGCGCCGACCGAGGGCTCGAGCCTTCGACGGGCGAGTCTGATGCTCGCCTCCGGCACCGTCGTCTCACGACTGCTCGGGTTCGTGAGCGCCGTCATGCTCACGCAGACGATCGGCGCGCTCGGGTCGGGGGCGAACACCTTCGCACTCGCGAACCAGTTGCCGAACAACATCTACGCGATCATCGCGGGGGGCGTGCTGAGCGCGGTCCTCGTCCCCCAGATCGTGCGCGCTCACAGCCACGCCGATGGCGGTCGTGCCTACCTGAACCGACTCATCACGGTCGGTCTCGTCGTCTTCCTCCTCGCCGCCGTCATCGCGACCCTCGCCGCGCCCGCACTCGTCGCGCTGTACGCGAGCCCTGCCGACGGCGCGACCGGGCGAGGGTTCACCGAGCAGGAGCTCGCGCTCGCGACGGCGTTCGCGTACTGGTGCCTGCCGCAGGTGCTGTTCTACGCGCTCTACACACTGTTCGGCGAGGTGCTCAACGCCCGCAAGGTCTTCGGCCCCTTCACGTGGGCCCCCGCGCTCAACAACGTCGTCACGATCGGAGGGCTGCTCCTCTTCGGGGTGCTCTTCGACGCGGACGTGCGCGATGCGGGGCAGTGGAGCCCCGACATGATCGCCGTCCTCGGCGGCTCCGCCACCCTCGGCGTCGTCTGCCAGGCCCTCGTGCTCCTCCTCTTCTGGCGACGCGCAGGGCTGACCTTCCGCCCCGACTTCCGTTGGCGGGGAGTGGGGCTCGGGGCGACGGGGCGCGCGGCCGGCTGGGTCTTCGCGATGATCGTCGTGATGCAGCTCGGCGGGCTCGTGCAGACGCGCGTCGCCTCCGAGGCGGCGACGGCCGACGATGCCTCGCTCATGGTCATGCGCACGGCGTGGCTGCTGTTCATGCTGCCGCACTCCGTGGTCGTCGTCTCGATGGTGACGGCGTACCTCACGCGCATGAGCGCCCGCGCCCGCGACGGCGACATCGCGGGCATTCGCGAGGACACTCGCACCGCGAGCATCCTCACCGTTCTCTTCATGGCGCTCGCCGCTACCGGCCTCATCGCCCTCTCGGTGCCCATCGCGCGCATCTTCAGCGCCCCCGCCGTCGACCAGATCGCCATCGTGATCGCCGCCTTCGCCGTCGGGCTCGTGCCGTTCAGCGCCTATTTCGTGATCCAGCGCGTCCTGTACGCGCTCGACGACACCCCCCTCGCGTTCTGGTTGCAGGCTGCCCACACCGGGTTCTTCGTCGCGGGAGCCCTCGCGTGCCTCGCGCTGCCCACCGCGTGGATCGTGCCCGGAATCGGTCTCGTCACGTCCGCGGCGGGGGCCTTCCAGCTCGTGCTCGGCGCGAGCACGCTCTCGCGACGGATCGGCGCCTTCGGCATGAGGACGGTGTGGCTGCGTGTACTGCAATCGACCGGCGCCGGCGTGCTCGCCCTCGTCGTCGGGCTGCTCGGCAGCGGAGCGCTCGGCGCCTTCACCTCGGGTGGGTTCGCGCGGGAGACGATCCCCGGAGCGATCGTCACGATCGCACTCGTCGGCCTTCTCGTCGTCATCGTGTACGGTCTCGCGCTGTGGGCGCTGCGCGTGCCGGAGGCCACACGCCTCGCCCGCCACGCGCGCGAGCGAGCGCGCCGCCGCCGCTGACGTGGCCATCCGGTGAACAGCACGGGGGCCGGAATACCGCCGACCTAGACTGTGTTGGCACGGATAGCGTGTCGCACAGCGCGGACGAATCGGCAGTCGAGGGGAATCATGCGTCAGGTCATCATCATCGGGTCCGGCCCGGCCGGCTACACCGCCGCCATCTACGCCGCGCGCGCCAACCTCGAGCCCTTGCTCATCGCGTCCTCCGTCGAGTTCGGCGGCGAGCTCATGAAGACGACCGAGGTCGAGAACTTCCCCGGCTTCCCCGAGGGCATCATGGGCCCCGACCTCATGACCCGCATGCAGCAGCAGGCCGAGCGCTTCGGCACCGAGATCGTCTACGACGACGTCACCGAGCTCGAGCTCGGCGGCGACGTGAAGGCCGTCACCCTCGGAAACGGCGACCGCCACGAGGCGCTCTCGATCATCTACGCGACCGGCTCGGCGTACCGCAAGCTCGGCCTCGAGGACGAGGAGCGCTTGAGCGGCTACGGAGTCTCGTGGTGCGCGACGTGCGATGGCGCCTTCTTCCGCCAGAAGACCGTCGCGGTCGTCGGCGGCGGCGACTCGGCCATGGAGGAGGCGACCTTCCTCACGCGCTTCGCCGACAAGGTGTACGTCATCCACCGCTCCGAGACGCTGCGGGCCTCCGCGGCGATGCAGGATCGCGCCATGAAGGACCCCAAGATCGAGTTTCTCTTCAACAGGAGCGTGCAGCACATCTACGGCGGCGACCTCGTGACGGGTGTCGGCCTCGTCGACACGATGACGGGGGAGGAGTCGACACTCGATGTGAGCGGACTCTTCATCGCGATCGGCGCCGACCCGCGCACTCACCTCGTGCACGGCTCTCTCGAGCTCACCGAGCACGGCACGATCGCCGTCGAGGGTCGCTCCTCGAGGACGAGCGTTGCCGGCGTGTTCGCGGCGGGCGACGTTCTCGACCCCACCTACCGGCAGGCGGTCACCGCGGCGGGCAGCGGCACGGTCGCGGCTCTGGATGCCCAGCACTACCTCGAGGGACTGACCGACGAGCTGCGCGCTCCCGTCGAGTCCGTTCCCGCCTGATCAGCGCACCACGACACCGAACCCCGCACGAGCTAAGGAGATCCCATGTCCACACGAGACGTCACCGACGCCACTTTCGAGTCCGAGGTCCTGCAGAGCGAGAAGACGATCATGGTCGACTTCTGGGCTGAGTGGTGCGGCCCGTGCCGCGCCGTCTCGCCGATTCTCGACGCGATCGCGACCGAGAACTCGGAGAAGATCGACATCGTCAAGCTCAATGTCGACGACAACCCCGAGACGGCGATGAAGTACCAGATCACGTCGATCCCTGCCATGAAGGTGTTCCGCGGGGGCGAGGTCGTCAAGACCGTCATCGGCGCGAAGCCGAAGCCGGCCCTCGAGGCCGACCTCGCCGAGTTCCTCGCGTAGGCGGGCTTTCCCCGACAGCGCGACGCCTCCGGGCACGCTCCTGGCCCGCTCCTCCTCTGGGGAGCGGGCCTTCTGCGTGTCTGCGCCTATCCTGGTGAGGGAGCACGACACCTGACGTCGGACCGAACGGGATGCACGACCATGACCATTTCGCGTGAGGGCACGAACCTCGACCCCTGGTACGGGCACTATGCCGAGCGCACCGCCGGCTTGAGCGCCTCCGAGGTGCGCGCACTGTTCGCGGTCGCCTCGCGACCGGAGGTCGTCTCCCTCGCCGGCGGCATGCCCGCCGTCTCCGCGCTGCCCTTGGACACGGTCGCGGCCTCGATGGAGCGTGTCATGGCCGAGCGAGGGCCGGCGGCTCTGCAGTACGGCTCGGGTCAGGGAACCCCCGAACTGCGCGAGCACATCCTCGAGATCATGGCCCTCGAGGGCATCCGCGCTGGCGTCGACGACGTCGTCGTCACGACGGGCTCGCAGCAGGCTCTCGACCTCGTCGCGAAGCTCTTCCTCAACCCGGGCGATGTCGTCATCGCCGAGTCGCCCTCCTACGTGGGAGCGATGGGCATCTTCCGCTCGTACCAGTCGGAGGTCGCCCATGTGCCGATGGACGACGACGGGATGATCCCCCACGCCCTCACGGAACGCATCGCCTCCCTGCGCGCGGCCGGGCGGTCGATCAAGCTCCTGTACCTCATTCCGAACTTCCACAACCCTGCAGGGGTGACTCTTTCGGCCGAACGACGCCTGGAGATTCTCGATATCGCGCGGAAGAACGACATACTCATCATCGAGGACAACCCTTACGGGTTGTTGTGGTTCGATCGGCCGGCGCCACAGGCCATGCGCTCGGTCGACGACGAGGGCATCGTCTACCTCGGCTCGTTCTCGAAGACCTTCGCGCCGGGGTTCCGCGTCGGGTGGGCACTCGCGCCGCACGCCATCCGCGAGAAGCTCGTCCTCGCCGCCGAGTCGGCCATCCTGAGCCCGAGCTCCCTCAACCAGATGATCATCAGCGACTACCTCGATCGTGCCGACTGGCGCGGCCAGGTCGACGTCTTCCGCGACCTCTACCGTGAGCGGCGCGACGCGATGCTCGACGCCCTCGACCACTACCTGCCCGACCTGACCTGGACGGTTCCCAACGGCGGCTTCTACGTGTGGCTCACGCTGCCCGGCGGTCTCGACTCGAAGGGCATGCTGCCCCGCGCCGTCAAGGAGCTCGTCGCCTACACCCCCGGCACGGCGTTCTACGCCGACGGCTCCGGCCGTGAAGCCCTGCGTCTCGCCTTCTGCTACCCCGAGGCGGCCCAGGTGCGGGAGGGCGTGCGCAGACTCGCAACCGTCGTGCGCAGCGAGACCGAGCTGCTGCAGACGTTCTCGCCGACCGGGCCCATCGAGACCGTGCACCGACCGCATGCGAGCGCGCCCGCCCCGCAGTCCGAGCCTCTGCACCCGGCCGAGCGGGGGCCGCGATGACGGGCGACAGCCCTCGCGCCGAACGCGTCATCGTGCTCGCGGGAGGGATCTCCCACGAGAGGGACATCTCCCTGCGCTCCGGCCGGCAGGTCGCCGACGCTCTCGCCGCGCACGGTCTGCAGGTCGAGTTGCGCGACCCCGACGCCTCCCTGCTGCCGAGCCTCATGGCGCAGCCGCCCGACGTCATCTGGCCCACGCTGCACGGCGCGAGCGGCGAGGACGGTGCTCTGCGCAGCCTCCTCGAATTCCTCGGCCTGCCCTACGTCGGCTCCTCCGCGAGCGCGACACGGCTCGCGTGGGACAAGCCCACGGCGAAGTCGCTCGTCGGCCGGGTCGGGGTGCCGACGCCGCACTCGATCACCCTCACGCGAGACGCCTTCCGTGAACTCGGTGCGGAGAGCGTGCTCGACGTCGTGCGCGGCGAACTGCCGCCCCCCGTAGCCGTCAAGCCCGCCCAGGGCGGCTCGGCCCAGGGCGTGAGCCTCGTCGACACCGACGAGGAGTTGCGGCGGGCCATGGTGCTCGCCTACACCTACTGCGACGTCGCCCTCATCGAGCAGCGCATCAGCGGCACCGAAGTGTGCATCGGCGTCATCGACACGGGGGATGGCCCCGTCGCGCTGCCTCCCGTGGAGATCGAGCCGCTCTCGGGCTTCTACGACTTCGAGGCCCGCTACAACGCGGGGGCGACACGGTTCTACGCGCCCGCCCGCATCGACGCCGCCGTGGCGGAGCGCGCCACCGAGGTCGCCCTCGCGTCGCACGAGGCCCTCGGCCTGCGCCACCTCAGCCGCATCGACCTCATCATCGACGGCACGGGCACGCCGTGGTTCCTCGAGGCGAGCGTCATGCCGGGTCTCACCGAGACCTCGACCCTCGCGCTCGCTCTCGACGCTGCTGGCCACGATGTCGGGTGGGTCTACGCCGAGCTCGCGCAGGCCGCCGTGCGCGACGCGCGCCGCTGACGACCATCTCGGGGTGTCTCAGAAGCCGAGCGACGGCGGAGAGACAGGATCCCCCTCGACCGCCGAGGAGCCCGTGGGCGCGGAGGCGGGCCGCGTCAGCGGAAGCCGGGTTCGCCCAGCTCGCCCAGGATGCGATTGAGGTCGGCCACGGTCGCGAAGTCGATCACGACCGTGCCCTTCTTCTGGCCGAGGGAGATGGCCACACGAGTGTCGAGGCGATCACCGAGACGCTCGGCGATCTCGTTGAGCTGACCCTGCCGACCACCTGCCGCGGGCTTGCGCTTCGCCGCGCCACCCGCGGCACCCTTGCCGGTCACGGCCTGGGCGGCCGCCTCCGCCTGACGCACCGAGAGCTCCTCGTTGACGATCTTGTCCGCGAGGCGAGCCATCGCCTCGACGGACCCCGTCGACAGGATCGCGCGCGCGTGACCGGCCGAGAGCACCCCCGCGGCGACGCGGGACTGCACGGCCTCGGGCAGGCGCAGGAGGCGCAGGGTGTTCGTGATCTGCGGGCGCGAGCGGCCGAGCCGCTCAGCCAGCTGCTCCTGCGTGATGCCGAAATCCTCGAGCAGCTGCTGGTAGGCGCTCGCCTCCTCGAGCGGGTTCAACTGGGCTCGGTGCAGATTCTCGAGCAGAGCATCCCGCAGCATGGCGTCGTCGGCGGTGTTGCGCACGATCGCGGGAATCGCCTCGAGACCGGCAATGGTGGAAGCCCGCAGGCGACGCTCACCCATGATGAGCTCGTAGCGCGGCTCACCGGCGCTCGCGACCGCGCGCTCGCGCACGACGATGGGTTGCAGCACCCCGAACTCGCGCACCGAGTGCACGAGCTCCTCGAGAGCCTCGGGGTCGAACTCGGTGCGGGGCTGCTGAGGGTTCGGCACGATGTCGGCCGGTGCGATCGCGGCGAGGCGGGCTCCGGGAACCGCCGAGAGATCACCCTCCGCCGGTGCCGGCTGCGGGAAGAAGACGTCGACGGGTCGATCGCCGTCGGCCGTCGGGATGAGTGCGCCGATACCGCGGCCGAGCCCTGTTCTCTTGGTCGCCATCAGGATGCCGCGCCTCTCTGTGCGATCTCGGCGGCCGCCTCCAAGTAGGAGAGAGAACCGGGAGAGCTGGTGTCGTAGCTGATGACGCTCTGCCCGTAGCTGGGTGCCTCGCTGATGCGGACGGAGCGGGGGATGAGGGTCGTGAGCACCTGGTCGGGGAAGTGCTGACGCACGTCGTCGGCAACCTGGTTCGCGAGGTTCGTGCGCGAGTCGTACATGGTGAGCAGAATCGTCGAGACGCGCAGCTCCGGGTTGAGGTGCTTCTCGATGAGCTCGATGCTGTTGAGCAGCTGGCTCAACCCCTCGAGCGCGTAGTACTCGCACTGAATGGGGATGAGCACCTCGCGAGCGGCGACGAAGGCGTTGATCGTCAAGAGGCCGAGCGAGGGCGGGCAGTCGATGAAGACGTAGTGCACGGGCTCGTCGAGCTGCGCGAGGTACGCGTCGAGCGCCGTGCGCAAGCGCTGCTCGCGAGCGACGAGAGACACCAGCTCGATCTCCGCCCCCGCGAGATGGATCGTCGCGGGCACGCAGTACAGGTGCTCGAACTCGGGGCTCTTCTGCACGACGTCCTGCAGGGCCGAGTCGCCCACGACGACGTCGTAGACGCTCGCGGTATCCGCACGGTGCTCGACGCCGAGAGCCGTCGACGCGTTGCCCTGCGGGTCGAGGTCGATCACGAGGACGCGTGCGCCCGACCGGGCGAGGGCCGCCGCGAGGTTGACGGTCGTCGTCGTCTTGCCGACACCGCCCTTCTGGTTCGACACCGTGATGACGCGCGTGGATTCGGGCAGCGGAAACGCGCGAGCCTCGAGCGCCATGCGGCGGCGAGTGATGTCCGCGATCTCGCGTGCCAGCGGCGTGGTGTCGTCGTAGGTGCCGTCCGTCGTCACCGATGAGCCTCCCGCTCGAATGTTTCACGTGAAACGGGCGCTGTCCTCAGCGCCCGTCCTGATCCCTGGGCGATGCGCCTCAGGATGCCTCGACCACTGTAGCCCGAAACAACCGGGTCGCTTCCGGCAGGAGGTCCCCGCCGAGCTCGAGCACCTCGTGCTCTCGAATGCCGTGCCGGCGCAGCACGGATCGCGCCGCCACGACCTCCTCGTGAATGCGTGCTCCCTTGAGGAAGAGGAGCTCGCCGCCGGGGGAGAGGAGGGGAACGGTGAGCGGAACGAGCTTGCTCAGAGCGCTCACGGCTCGGGCGGTCACCTGCTCGAAGGGCCCCGCGTCCACTGCGTCCTCGGCGCGCGCCCGCAGCACCGTCACGTTGCGCAGGCCCAGTCGAGCCGTCTCCGCGAGCAACCACATCGTGCGGCGCTCCATGGGCTCGATGAGCACGAGCTCGGCGTCCGGCCTCGCGATCGCGAGCACGAGACCGGGGAGGCCCGCTCCGCTGCCGACGTCGGCGACCCGTCCTTCCGCGGTGAGCAGGGGAGCCACGAGAGCGCAGTTCAGGAGGTGGCGCGACCAGAGTCGAGCGGCCTCGAGCGGGCCGATGAGACCGAGCTCCTCGCCCTGCTCGGCGAGGTGCGCCGCGAACTCTCGCGCGAGCTCCAGGCGATCGCCGAGGATCTGCCGCGCGCTCGCGGGTTCGGGCTCGAGATCAGTCGTCATGTTTCACGTGAAACATGCGGGCTAGGCGCGACGGATAACCGTGTGCCGCTCCGCGCCCTCACCCTCGGACTCCGAGGTGAAGCCGCGCTCCGCCACGAGATCGTGCACGAGCTTGCGCTCGTAGCTCGACATCGGAGGGAGTGCTGCCGAGGAGGCGCCCTCCTCGATGCGCTCGACGGCACGGTCGACGAGCCTCTGCAGCTCCTCCGCACGCGCGTCGCGAGAGCCGGCGATGTCGAGGATGAGGCGGGAGAACTCTCCCGTGCGGGCGAGCACCGCGAGGCGCGTGAGCTCCTGGAGGGCAGAGACGGTCTCGGGCTTCGAGAGCGTGCGCAGAGCATCCGGCTCCTCGGCCGCGACCGAGAGGTACACGCGACCCGCGCGCTCCTCGATGTCGAGGTCGCCGTCGAGGTCGGCGATGTCGAGAAGCTCCTCGAGGTAGTCGGCCGCGACCTCGCCCTCGTCGAGAGTGGGGTCGAGGGTCACGGGGGTGGCGTCGTCGCTCATGACTTCTTCTTCTTCTTCGCTCGTTGCTTGCTCACGGGTTGCTGGCGCTGTGCCTTCTTCGGCTCCTCGACCGCGATGGTTCCGGGTGCCTCGTCATCGGGGTCGGGCAGACCCTTGCGCTGACGCTTGCGCGCGAGACGCGCCTCGCGGGCCTGGGCAGCTTCACTGCCCGGGGTCGGCATGTTCCGGATGACGATGAACTGCTGCACCATCGTCCAGATGTTCGAGGTGAACCAGTAGAACATCACGCCGATGGGGAAGGCGAAGCCTGAGAAGACGAACACGAGCGGCAGCAGGTAGAGCATGATGCGCTGCTGCCGGTACATCGGCGAGGCCTTCATCTCCGGCGACTGGTTCTTCGACATGATCTGCAGCTGCGTGATGAACTGCGACCCCGTCATGAGGATCACCAGGATGACGGCGATGATGATGACCGCGACGTTGCCCTCGGAGCTCGCGATCGAGCTGCCGAGCGGCGCGATGCCGAAGAGCTCGGCGCTGCCGAACTCGGCCGAGAGCCGCGCGTCGAGAAGGCCCACACCCGGGCGGTCGGCGTAGGCGTCGTTGAGCACGGAGAAGAGGCCGAAGAAGATCGGCATCTGCAAGAGGAGCGGCAGGCACGAGGAGAGCGGGTTCGTGCCGTGCTTCTTGTACAGGGCCATCGTGTCGCGCGACATCGCCTCGCGCGAGAACTGATCCTTCTTGCCCTTGTACTTGTCCTGGATCTTCTTGAGCTCGGGAGAGATCTCGAGCATCTTGCGCTGGCTCTTGATCTGCCGGACGAAAACCGGGATGAGCGCCGCACGCACGACCACCACGAGACCGCAGATCGACAGGACCCAGGTGATGCCCGCCGCCGACTCCATGCCCGCCATCGTGAGGAGGGAGTGGAAGCCGACGAGGATCGCCTCGATGACCCACTTGATGGGCCAGAGGATGCCGCCGATGATGTCCATGCGGGGGCTACGCCTTTCTCTCGAGAGTGATGAACCCGAACCGGGTGCGCCGGTAGGGGGAGTGCGCGGGAACGGGGACATCATCGATGCCCCCCTCTGCCCAGGGGTGGCAGCGGGCGAGGCGCCGAGTCGTCAACCAGGCGCCCTTGATGACGCCGTGCTCCTGCACCGAGCGTAGGCCGTAGGCGGAGCAGCTCGGGTAGTACCGGCAGACGTCGCCGTAGAGAGGAGAGATCACAGCCCGATAGACGTGCAGCACCGCGACGACCGCGTTGCGGGGGATGAGCGCGATCGCCCGCAGAACGCGCAGCACGCCGGCACTGGTCACGTCATCACCACCCCTCGAAGACCGCCCTCGATGTCAGAACGCAGGGTATCCCAGCCAGCGTCGACGGCCCCTGGGAGTGCCCGGATCACGATGTCCGCGGTGACCGGCACGAAGGATGCCGCTGCGCAGATCGCACGCAGACGACGGCGCACGCGATTGCGGTGCACCGCGTTGCCGACCTTCGAGGACACGATGAAGCCGAAGCGGGGGCCAGACCCCTCGTCGCTCGGAGCACAATAGATCACCGCGACGGACGAGGACGCACGACGGCCACGACGCACGATGCGGCGGAAGTCCTCACCGCGCAGAATGCGGTGCGCGCGCCCCAGCACCCCGAGAGCTCGACTAGGCCGAGAGCTCGGTGCGCCCCTTGCGGCGGCGAGCCGCGAGGATCGCGCGACCGGCGCGCGTGCGCATGCGGAGGCGGAAGCCGTGCACCTTGGCGCGACGACGGTTGTTGGGCTGGAACGTGCGCTTGCTCATGATCTGATCTCCTCGGCCCGCGAGGGCTGCGACGACGGAAGGGAAAGCTGTCTGCCACGGTCGACGACGAGCGCAGACAGAAGTCAACCGGTTAACAATAGGTCTGCCGGGTCGGGCGGTCAAACCGTGCAGCGCCAAAACGGACATTATCC